>JBDSOJ010000008.1:0-22369 GCA_039914895.1 Gaiellaceae bacterium | reverse complement strand
TCGTCGAGCGACACCGGCGTCGGGCTCGTGACGACGGAGGTGCCGAGGACCTGCGCGAGCGTGACGCTCTGAACCGGTGTCCCCTTGAACGCGGCGTTTGCGTCGAGCCGTTTCTGCCACGTGTCCGATGTCGACTCGAGCGGGATCGTCGAGAGCGGCACGCCGCCGAGGCCGTTCTGGTCGAGGTTCGCCGACGTGAACCCGATGCCGCCGAGCGGAATGCCGCCCAGAGGGATGCCGCCGAGCGGGATGCCGCCCAGGGGGATGCCGCCCAGGGGGATGCCGCCCAAGGGGATGCCGCCGAGCGGCGTCGCGCTCGGGCCGCTCGTGGCGCCGCGGATCGCGTCGATCGAGATGCCCGCGATCGCCGCCGACGCCGCACCGGCAGAAGCGCTCGGATCGCCGGTGATCGAGATCGACGCGGCCGTGAGGCGGTTGAGGGCGGCGATGCCGAGGTTGTTCGTCTCGTTGCCCTCGACGAGAGCGTTCGAGATGTCGACCTGAACGAGGAGATAGTTGTGTGCCGCCGTCGGTGCGCCCGAGCAGCCCACCACGAACGGCGTGGTAGCCCCCGCGGCCAACGTTCCCGACATCGTGTTGCCACACGCCGGGCTGTCCGCTCCGTCGACGACCGTGTCCGCCGAGTAGTACCCCTGCACGACGACTCCCGCGAGGCTCGCAGTCACGCCGCCGGCGTTTCTGACAGTCACGGTGTAGCTGTTGGGCTGCGGGAAGCCGGCCGGCGCCGTGAATGCGATCGAGTCGATGACGAGGTCGGCGGAGGACGGCGGAACGCCCCAGTCCGCGAACGAGTTCCGCTTGTTGCAGCACGGCGCGTTCGTGATCGCGACCTGCCCTGTTCCGTTCGCGCGCGCAATCCAGACGTTGAAGGTGATGCCCCCGATGTTGTCGCGCGTGAAGACGATGTAGCTGCCGTCGGGCGACCAGGCCGGGTCTGCGTCGAAGTTCCCCGAGCTCGTGACGTTGAGCAGGCCGGTGCCGTCCAGGTTCACGCTCCAGACCGACGTAGGCCCGGTGCGGTTGCTGACGAAGAGGATCTTCTGGCCGTCCGGAGACCAGTCCGGATCGGCGTCGCGCCCACCGCTGTTCGCCGGCAGAGGCGTCGGCGAGGACCCGTCGGCATTCATCGTGAAGATGTCTTCGCCGTTAGCAGGGTTGGAGTGGAACGCGATCTTCATCCCGTTGGGACTCCATGTCGGACTGCCGTCGTTGGCGGCCGAGTTGGTGAGGTTCACCTTCCCGGTGCCGTCGGCGTTCATCACCCACACGTCGGACGGGGTGCCCTGAGTGACGTCCGGCTTGCTCTCGAACGCGATCTTCGTGCCGTCGGGTGAGAACGCGGGCGCGCCGTTCGTGCCGATGGTCGCCAGTGGCTGCTTGTTCGTGCCGTCGCTGTTCATCAGCCAGATCTCGGTCCCGGCCTGCCACGCGACCTTGCTGCCGTTGGGCGAGACCGACGGTCGCGAGTCGGGGACATCGACACTCGTCGTGAGGCGCGTGAGGCCGGTTCCGGCCGGAGTCATGCTGTAGATCTCGGAGTTGCCGTCGCGATTGGTCTCGAAGAAGATCTGCCCGCCAGGGACGTTGCTCACCGTGACCCCATTGCCCACTCCGGTCTCGTTGCCGGCCGCATCGCGCGCAAAGGCGTACACCGTCCCTCCCAGGGGGACCGTGTTCGGGACCTGCGTGCTGTCGAACGTCGCCGTGTAGGGCGCCGTCGTGTCCGTGCCGAGCTCGACGTAGGGAAGCGCACCGCCGAAGTAGCGGAAGACGACCGCGGTCACGCCGACGTTGTCCGTCGCGGTAGCGGCCACCGCGACCGACCCGCTGAGAACCGAGCCCGCAGCTGGCGCGGTGACCGTGACGCTTGGCGCGATGGCGTCGCCTGCGGCCAACGTGAGATTCGCCCAGGTAGCGGGGGCGAACCCGCCCGGCGCGTTCGCCCAGTCGATCCCGCCTGCTGTGCGCGCGTACTGGAAGTTCACGCCCAGCGTCTGCCCGAACGACGCGCAGACGTCGTGGGCCGCGTCGACGACGGAGCAGAGCGGGTGGCGCAACTCGAACGTCACCGCGCCGCCGCCGATAGTGCGGGCGGCAACGGTGTCCTGGGTCCCGCCAGGAGCGTTCAGGTCGTTCACGAAGCTGGAGACCGCCGGGTCGTAGAAGAAGTCTGCCGGGGACGAGAGCCAGGCGTCGTCGCCCGAGTCGTATGTGCCGTCGTGGTCGTTGTCGAAACGAACGTCGAACAACGGCGTCAGGCTCGGCGAAGCGTCCTGGACGACGGCGGCGACGTAGAGGTCGCCGCCGTTGTGCACGAACCGGACAGTCCCGTTCGCGTTCACCGGCGCACCGAACGAGACCGGGTACTCGGTCGCGTCGGCCCACTCCGACGCGTTCACCATGCCGTCGATCGTCGGCGCGGTCCCGGCCGTCCCCGCCGTGTAGTTCCAGCCGCCATGCGCCCGCGCGACGCCCGGCAGCGCGAACGCGGCAATCACAAGCACTGTCCCCATCGGGAAAAACCGCAAAACCCTCAGCCAAACCTCCCTAAAGCTCTCGACCACAGTAGACCGATCTGCTTGTGGTTTCAAGGGCCAGACTGGAAACTTGGGTCGTGCCTTCGTACGCGCCATATTTGCCCCGGCTCGTCCTCGACTGGAGCCGCGGCGGCGGCCCCGGCGTCCAGGAGCTCGAGGGGACGCTGGTCTCGGTCGACCTTTCCGGCTTCACCCGCCTCTCGGAGCGGCTACAGGTCAGAGGCCGGGCCGGAGCGGAGGAGCTCGTCCTCGCCGTCTCGGGCATCTTCCAGAGCCTGATCGGCATCACGGAGCGCCGCGAAGGCGACGTGCTCAAGTTTCGAGGTGACGCACTGCTCCTCTTCTTCCACGGTGAGGGCCACGAGCGGCGGGCGTGCCATGCAGCGGGGGACATGCAGTGGCTGATCGGCGCGACCGGGGAGACCATGAGCTCGGCGGGACCGGTGACGCTGCGGATGTCGACCGGCGTCTATACCGGCACCTGCCACTTCTTCCTCGTGGAGGGCACACACCGTGAGCTGATCGTCGCCGGCCCGGCGGCCACGGCGACGATCGAGCTCGAGTCGGCTGCGGAAGCCGGACAGATCCTGTTGAGCGACCGGACGGCGGCCGCGCTCGAGCCGGGCTGGGTCGGCGCTGCCTCGGAACAGGGCCGCCTCCTGCGCCCGGTCGGCGATGCCCTCGCCGAGTACGACGCCGTCACACCGCCGGAGTCTCCGGAAGGACTCGACCGGTACGTGCCCGACCCGCTCCGAGCCCATCTGCTGCTCGAGGCAGGCGAGGCCGAGCATCGGCAGGTCACCGCATCGTTCCTCAAGTTCACAGGTGTCGACGACCTCATCTCCCAGGAAGGCGCGGAGGCGGCTCACGCGCGCCTTGCAGATCTGGCGGAGCTCGTCGGCGCCGAGACGAGCCGCCTGGGGCTGACGTGGCTCGAGTCGGACATCGACGTCGGCGGCGGCAAGCTGTACCTCGTCGGCGGCGCCCCGTCGTCGACCGGCGCAGACGAGGAGCGCATGCTCCGCGTGCTCCAGAGCGTCCTGTCGGAGCACCAGGGTCTCGTCGTCCGGGCCGGCGTCAACCGCGGAGCGGCGTTCTGCGGCGACATCGGTGCGGCGACGCGCCGGACGTACGCGGTCATGGGCGACACCGTCAATCTCGCCGCACGCCTCACCGCCCGGGCCGAGCCCGGCCGCGTGCTGGCGACGGCCGACGTCCTGGAACGAGCGCGCACGCGCTTCGACGCCACCCCCCAGCCCTTCTTCTTCAAGGGCAAGGAGCGGCCGGTCATCGCCTATCACGTCGGGGAGGCGCTCGGCGAGAAGGTCGACGAGCCCCAGGCCGAGCTGCCGTTCGTCGGTCGCGCGGCCGAGCTGGAGGCGCTCGCTCTCGCCGTCAACGGGGCCCGGATGCGCCAGCAGCAGCTCGTCGAGCTCGTCGGGGAGCCCGGGATCGGAAAGTCGCGCCTCGTCGAGGAGCTGAGGAAGCAGGCGCTCGGGTTCACGCAGCTCGTCGGACGGTGCGATCAGTACTCGTCGGCCTCCGCGTACTCCGTCTTCCGGGACGTGCTGCGCCCGCTGATCGGGCTCACGCCCGATCTGGATGCGCGGGCTGCCGGCGCCCAGCTGCAGCCGTGGATCGCCACCGTCATGCCGGAGCTCGCGCCGCTGACGCCGCTGATCGCGGTCCCGTTCGACGCGGAGGTGCCGCCCACGCCGGAGACCGACCGGCTCGAGCCGCAGTTCCGCAGGGAGCGGCTCCACGAGTCCATTGCGACCCTGCTGATGCGAGTCTTGATGATGCCGACACTGCTCATCTTCGAGGATGCGCACTGGATGGACGACGCGTCCCGCGACCTCCTGCTGGCGCTCACCCGCGTCGATGCGCCCCATCCCTGGCTCGTCTGCGTGACACGGCGACCCCAGGGCGGCGACTTCGCCGGACCCGGGGTCGCCGGCCACGCGCAGCTCCTACTCGAGCCGATCGACGCGCAGGCGGCGCAGTCGCTGGCGCTCGCGGCGGCGGGCGAGATCGCGGTGTCCGACGACGTGCTCGCGGCAGTCGTCGAGCGGTCGGGGGGAAACCCGCTCTTCGTGCGAGAGCTGATCGCGGCGTCACGGCTGGCGAAAGACGTGACGGCGCTGCCGGCCACGGTCGAGACACTGATCCTCGCGAGGATGGACACGCTTGCACCGGAAGACCGCTTCCTGCTGCGAAATGCATCCGTTCTCGGGGCGAGGTTCGAGCTCGACCTGCTGGCGCAGATCGTCGAGGCCGAGCTTCCCGACGCGGGCAATGTCGCCCGCTGGGAGCGTCTCGGAGAGTTCGTCGCCTGGGAAGGCGCGGGCCGGATCCGGTTCCTGCACGATCTGTTCCGGGCGGTCGCCTACGAAGGGTTGTCGTTTCGCCGCCGTCGCGAGATCCACGCGCGCGTCGCGACCGTGCTCGAGGAGCGGGCGGGCGACTCAGGCGCCGAGATGGCCGACCTCCTCTCGCTGCACTACCACCGCGCGGAGGACTACGAGAAGGCCTGGAGGTACTCGGTGCTCGCGGGGCGCCGGGCACAAGACCGGTCGGCCAACGTCGAGGCCGTCGAGCTGTACGACCGTGCCCTGGACGTCGCAGAACGTGCCGGCGCGACCAGGCCGGAGATCGCCGGGGTCGCGGAGGCGCTCGGTGACGTCGCGGAGCGCGCCGCGCGTTACGAGGAGGCCGAGTCGGCGTACGAGCGGGCGCGACAGAGCGTCCCCTCCGACGTGATCACCCAGACGCACCTGCTGCGAAAGGTCGGTGTCCTGCACGAGCGTCGCGGACGGTATGCCGACGCGCTCGTCTGGTATCGCCGTGCACTCGACGCGCTCGACGCGCTCGACGGTGCCGAGGAGTCGACGGAGCGTGTCCGCTCCCGAGCCGACGTCGAACTCGCGTACGCAGGCGTGCAGTACCGCCAGGGGCACTTCGACGAGGCGTGCACGTGGGCCGAGCGCGCGGCCGGCTCTGCAGAGGCCGGCGCCGATCAGCGTCGTCTTGCACACGCGTACTACCTCTCGCACATCGCGGCCGTCAACTCCGGCCGGCGCGATCCGGAGCACCGGGACCAGGCGCTCGCGATCCTCGAGGAGGTCGGCGACCTCGCACGGCTGACCAACCTGCAGAACAACGTCGGAATCGAGGCGTACTTCGACGGGCGCTGGACCGATGCGCTCGACTGGTATCGACGCAGCGGCGAGTCGGCGGCGCGGGTCGGGGACGTCGTCAACGTCGCCCGGGCGCAGAACAACGAGGCCGAGATCCTCTCCGACCGGGGGCTTCTCGACGAGGCTCGCGGGCTCTTCGAGCAGGCGCTGCGGGTCTGGCGCGCGGCCGGCTACAGCGTCGGAGTCGCGCTCGCAACCGCGAACCTCGGCCGGGTCATGGCCCGCAGCGGCCGCTTCGAGGACGCCCATCACCTGCTCGAGGGCGCGTTGGCGCAGTTCCAGGAGCTCGGCGCGGAGTCGTTCGTCGGCGAGACGCAGGCGCGGCTGGCCGAGTGCCTCGTCCTCCAGGGACGCCACAGGGAGGCGTCCGAGACGCTGGAGCCTCTGCTCGAGGCCGACTCGCCGCAGCTCGCGATCGCGGAGCGGCTCGCAGGCTACGCGGTGCTGCAGTCGCGGGCCGGGCTCGACGAGGCGAGGCCGCACTTCGAGTCGTCGCTCGAGGCGGCGCGGGCCGCGAACGCCGAGTACGAGGTCGCGCTGACGTTGCGAGCGATCGCCGAGGCGAGCGGCGCGGACGACGGGCAGGCGGCCGAGATCTTGCGACGCCTCGGCGTGGTCTCGACGCCGCGCGTCCCGCTACCGTAGCGCTCGGCGGCGGCTCTTGAGGGCGCGCTCCATGTCGCGCTTCGCGTCGCGCTCGACCAGGTCGCGCCGCTTGTCGCCCTTCTCCTTGCCGCGCGCAAGCGCGATCTCGATCTTGACCCTGCCGTCCTTGAAGTAGAGGCGCGTCGGCACGATCGTCTGTCCCTTCTCGCGCACCTTGCCGACCAGATCCGCGATCTCGCCGCGTTTCAGCAGGAGCTTGCGGTCGCGGGTCGGCTCGTGGTTTGCGCTGTTGCCCTGCGCGTACGCCGAGATCTCGGCGCCGATGAGCCAGACCTCGTTGTCGCGCACGTCCGCATAGGCCTGCGCGAGCGTGACGCGACCCTCCCGCAGCGACTTCACCTCCGTGCCCATCAGCACGATTCCCGCTTCGAAGCGCTCGAGCAGCTCATAGTCGAACCGTGCACGGCGGTTCTCGGCGATCGGCTTGGTTCCGGTGGGTTTGGCCACCGGGGGATTGTAGGTACCGTGCCCGCGTGGTTACCGCCCTCGCGTTTGCAGCGGCGACGTGGGGCGTCGCGATGGCGGTCTCCCCCGTACTGCAGATCCGCAAGATCGTCCAGCACCGCTCCTCGCACGGGATCTCGCTCGGCTACATGAGCGTGCTCTCCGTCGGCTTCCTGCTCTGGCTCGCCTACGGGATCGCCCTCGGCAACTGGGCACTGATCGTCCCGAACGTGATCGCGGCTGTGGTGATCGCGGCGACGATGGCCGTGACAGTCCGTTACCGCCGCCCGTAACACCTTTCGCAGAGGGCGAACCACGGCGCGCTGCTCTGACCGCACTTCTTGCACCGACCGAACGTCGGCGAGCTGACCTCGGCGACGAGCTTCTCGCTGACACGGCGGGAGGCCGCCTCCTCGAGCGCGGCCGCCTTCTCGAGCGTGACGCCGCCGACGTCCGGGTACTGGAGCGCGAACCAACGCAGGATGCTGGCGGTACGGGCGGCCTGCTCGGCGTCCTCGAGCGTCGACTCGCGGAGCCGATTGACATCGAGCAGCCACTGCAGCACCGGTCGTGGCGCGCGGTCGCCGGAGACCGCCAGCGCCAGCGTGCCGAGCAGCTCGGCGTTGTCCTCGTCGACGGGGGCGTTGACGAGCTTCCAAACCTGCTCGAGCGAGAGCTCGCGACCACGATCGCGCAACCGCCGTTGCACGACGTCGAGCCGGACGAGCAGCGGGCCGATCGACTCGACCGAAAGCCAGCCGTCTGTCGCCCACAGCCGCAGCGCCGCCGAGTGCCAGGCGCGAAGCGAGGCCGCAAGCTGCGCAGGGCCTTGGATCGGCAGATCCTCGAGGCGGGGCCTGATCCGGGCCGTGTCGACGATCCGGTAGCCGAGGTGGCCGCCGGGGAGTGGGACGTCGGGATGGAGCGCGGACTCGATCAGCTTAGGATCGGCGTTTGCCCAGACGATCCCCGTGAGCACGCCGACATGGCCGCGCTCGACGAGACCGAAGCGGCCGGCGCGGCCCGCGATCTGCGCGATCTCCCACGCGTGCAGGTCGCGCCGCTCCTCACCGTCGAACTTCTGCGACTCGGCGAAGAGGAGTGTCTCGCAAGGAAGGTTGACACCGTGGCCGAGCACATCCGTCGCGCAGCAGACCTTCGCCCTGCCGTTCATGAACCGCTCGATCTCGAGGCGGCGAGACGCCAGCGGCATCGCCCCGTAGAGCACGGCGACCTCGCCCGGCTGCCGCCGGTTCAGCTCGCCGGCAAGCGCGAGTACGGCGCGGCGGCTGAAGGCGACGACAACCGTCCCGGGCCTGAGGCTCTGGAACGAGACGGCGCCCGTCCAGTCGAGTGGCGCCTTGCGCTCGAAGAAGCGGATCTCGGCCTGAGGGAAGGCGTTCTGCACGAGCGGCAGCGCCTCGACCGCACCGAGCAGGAGGATGTGCTTGTACTCGCCGGCGAGCAGCAGCCTCGTCCAGGCGGAGCCGCGCTCGGCGTCGTCGGCCCACTGCACCTCGTCGAGGACGAGCACCTCGCCCGAGAGCGGCGCCATCTCCGCGGTGCAGCAGATGATCGGCGCGGTCTCGTTGATGCGCTCCTCGCCGGTGACGAGACCGACGTGCTCGGCACCGAGCTGAGCGGCGAGCCGGCGGTGCGCCTCCTGCGCGAGCATCCGCAGCGGCGCCGCGAAAACGCCGCGACCGGTCTCGGCCAGGAACTCGAGCGCGGCGTGCGTCTTGCCGGAGTTCGTCGGCCCGACGTGGGCGACGACCGTCTCCGGCTCCGTCCGCCTGAAGGGGAGGACGATCTCCGGCTCGGGGACGCGGGGGTGCACGTCGCGCCGCTGCCGGCGCTGGCCGCGGCTCGGCCGCTTCTGACGACCTCGGTGCTCCCGGCGGGAGGCCATCGCTTCCTACACCTGGAGGAAACGGCGCAGCGTGATTCCGGAGCCGACGGCGCCGACGGTGAGGCCGACGAGCACGACGATCAGCGCGATCGTCGGGAAGGACCACGCCTCGACGCCGGCGCCCGCGTCGAAACGGTCGCTGATCCGCTCCAGCACGACCGCCTTGCCGATCAGGAGCAGCAGCACCGCCACGAGCGAGCCGAGCACACCGCAGATCAGGCCTTCCAGCATGAACGGGCCGCGGACGAACCAGTTGGTCGCCCCGACGAGTTTCATCACCTCGATCTCCCGGCGACGCGAGAAGATCGAGAGGCGGATCGTGTTCGCGATCAGCAGCGCCGACGAGATCAGGAGCACGATCGTGGCGACCAGGAACGCACTCGAGAGCACGCGGGCGACGGTGACGACCCGATCGGAGACCTCGCCGCCGTCGTTGATCTTCTCGACTCCCGCGGGCAGCGTCGGCGCGAGCAGGTTGCGGCCGATCGCCTTTGCGTCCGCGCCGTCGCCCGGCGTCACCTCGAACGCGTCGGGCAGCGGGTTGCCGGGCAGGTTCTCGACGATCTCGGGCTGCAGCTTGCGCATCCGCTCGAGCGCCTCGGCTTTGGGCACCCAGGTGATCTCCTTGACGAGCGGGTCGGCGTCGAGTTTCGACCGAACGGCGTTGATCTGCCCCGGGCTGGCCGGCTTCGCGCAGGTCGACTCGGTGCAGAAGTAGACCTTGACGAGCAGCTTGTCCTTCTGCCGGTCGCCGAACGCCTGCGCCCACGAGCCGAGCGCGATGAAGAGCCCGAGCAGGAACATCCCGATCAGCACCGTCATCGTCGCCGCGATCGTCGTCGACAGGTTCGCCCCCAGCGAGCGGAACGACTCCGAGAACAGGAGCTTGAACGCTCTCATTCGCTCTCGTAGCCTCCGCGGCGCTCGTCGCGCGCCAGCCGGCCGTCCTCGAGCGCGATCACGCGGCGGCGCATCTTGTCGACCATCTCGCGGTCGTGCGTGACCATCAGGATCGTCGTTCCCGCGCGGTTGATCCGGTAGAGCAGCTGCATGATCCCGACGGAGGTGTCCGGATCGAGGTTGCCGGTCGGCTCGTCGCAGATCAGGAGTGGCGGGTGGTTGACGACGGCGCGCGCGATCGAGACGCGCTGCTGCTCGCCGCCGGAGAGCTCGTCGGGAAGCGAGCCGGTCTTCTCCGAGAGGCCGACGAGCGAGAGCACCTCCGGCACCTTGCGGCGGATGTTCGCCGAGCTCTCGCCCTGCACCTTGAGCGCGTAGGCGACGTTCTCGGCGGCGGTGCGGTTCGGGAGCAACTTGAAGTCCTGGAAGACGCAGCCGACGTTACGGCGCAGGAGCGGCACCTTCGAGTGCTTGAGCCGGGTCAGATCGCGGCCGCCGACGAGGATCCGGCCCGAGCTCGGCTCGAGCTCCTTCAGGAGCAGGCGGATCATCGTCGACTTGCCCGAGCCGGAGGCGCCGACCACGAAAACGAACTCGCCCTTGTCGATCACGAACGAGACCTCGTTGAGGGCGACGACGTTCGGGTCGTAGACCTTGGTGACGCTCTCGAACACGATCATCGTCCCCGCGATCGAGGCGTCGGCCGGCACGCCGTTCAGCGGCTCGGTAACCACGGGATCGGTCACGTCTGTCTGCATGTCGGGGTCAGCCACCGGAATCGAGAGGAGGTCGGCCGCACGGGCCGCTCCGGCATCTGTGAGGGGCCCAGTCTAGCCAACACGTCGGTTAGACGGCCTTACCCGCGGCCTTCGCGAGCAGGTACTCGCGCACGAAACCGTCGAGGTTGCCGTCCAGCACACCCTGGGCGTTTCCGACCTCATAGCCGGTACGGAGGTCCTTGACGAGTTGGTACGGCTGGAGCACATAGCTGCGAATTTGACTTCCGAAGCCTGTGTCCTGCGCGGCCCCGCGCTCGCGAGCGAGCTCGGCCTCGCGCTCCTCCTCCTGCAGCTCGACGAGGCGGGACTTGAGCAACCGCATCGCCGTCTGCTTGTTCGAGGTCTGCGAGCGCTCGTTCTGGCACTGGACGACGATGCCGGTGGGGATGTGCGTGATCCGGACCGCAGAGTCGGTCTTGTTCACGTGCTGGCCGCCGGCACCCGAGGCACGGTAGGTATCGATCCGCAGGTCGTCCTCGTCGATCTCGACCGCGCTCTCTTCCGGCAGCAACGGCGCGACCACGACCTGCGCGAAAGCGGTGTGGCGGCGATGGGCGCTGTCGAAGGGGCTGAGCCGGACGAGCCGGTGGACGCCCCGCTCGGCCTTGAAGAGACCGTAGGCGTTCTCGCCCTTCGCGGTCAGTGTCGCAGACTTCAGGCCCGCCTCCTCGCCCGGGCTCGCCTCGACGAGCTCCGCCTGGAAGCCGCGGTCGTCGGCCCAGCGCAGATACATCCGCAGCAGCATCTCCGCCCAATCCTGGGCGTCGGTTCCGCCCGCGCCCGCGTGGATCGAGACGACCGCGTCGCCGCCGTCGTACTCGCCGTTGAAGAGCGCGTCCTCCTGGAGCCGCTCGAGCTCGCGCCGGAGCGGCTGCAGCTGCGCCTCGATATCGGCCGAAAGCTCGGGCTCGAGCTGCAGCAGCTCGGCGGCGTCGTCGTGCTCGCCCTGCAGGCGCTCGTAGCGCTCGAGGCGCTTGGAGAGGCGGGAGTGCTCGGTCGAGACGGCTGTCGCGCGAGCCTGGTCGTCCCAGAAGCCGGGCGCGCCCAGCTCCTCCTCGAGCTCGGTGACGCGGGACGCTACGGCGTCCGGGTCAAAGGTAATCACGAACCCAGGCCAGCTGGGCTCTGATCTCCTCGAGCTGCTGATCGAGCGGGATCGCGGTCTCGGACACCGGTCGATCGTAGCGCAGGGCGTCGGAGCGGCCGGACTAGAATCGAGGCGATGAACGGGTTCAAAGAGTGCCTCGAGGTCATGCTCGGCGACGTGCTCGGCACGCTGCCGGAGTCGGACTCGGACAGATCGCTGATGTTCTGGCGCCAATGGCTCTCGGAGCGGCACCTGGGGCTGGTGCAGGTCGCCGAGCCCCGCGAGTTCGAGTGGGCAGGGCACTGGATCGGCCTTGTCCGCGGCGAAGGAGGAGAGCTGGACGCCGTACTCATGTTCGGGGTTCCGTCCGGAATCGTCCTCGATCCGATCGGCGTGAGCGCTCGCGGTGCGCCGACCGCCATCGAAGCAGGATTCGTCGTCGCACCGCTCGGTGCGAGCCTCCTGCGCGAGCCGTCCGGCGTCGGCGCGTCGCTGAGCGGTGAGGTTCAGGCCGTGCTGACGGCACCGGAGGCCACTGTGCCGCTGGTTCGCGTCCCGTCCGCACGCGCGCGGCCCGGGCGCGGACTCGACGGCGACCGGTACGCAGAACGGCGGGGAACGTTCGGTGCCGGCGGCGGCAACGGCTACGACCTGACCTTGATCGAAGCCGAGGCGCTCGAGGATCTCGCCAGCCTGGACGTCGAGCTCAGCTGGGAGGAGGCTCGCCGCAACGTCGTCACGCGGGGGATCGACCTCAATGCCCTGGTCGGGCGCCGCTTCCTCGTCGGGGACGTCGAGTGCGTCGGCCGACGCCTCGCGGAGCCGTGCGCTCACCTCGAGCGGCTGACCCGGACCGGCGTCCTCCGCGCCCTCATCCATCGCGGCGGGCTCCGCGCGGACGTCGTCGGCGAGGGCGTGCTCGCGGTGGGCGACGCTGTTCGGGCGCTCGACTAGAACGCGAGCCCGGGCGTCAGGCGCCGTGGCAGCGCTTGAACTTCTTGCCCGAGCCGCACCAGCAGGGGTCGTTGCGGCCGACGTCCTTGTGCTCGTTCACCGCGGTCGCTGTCGCGCTGCCGCCCGTCGCCTGCGGCGCGAACGACGTTGACACCGAGCCGGAGCCGGCGGCGGCGATCGCATCCGACCCAGCGGCGGTCTCGTGCTGGTACTGGAGGCTCCCGTTCGTCGGCTGCACCGGCTCCAGCTGCTCCGGCTCCAGCTCGACCTGCGCGTGGAAGAGCGTCAGGACGACCTCCTCGCGGATCGTGTTGCGGAGGTCGTTGAACATCGCATGCCCTTCGGCGCGGTACTCGGCGAGCGGGTCCTTCTGGGCCATCGCGCGCAGGTGGATGCCGTCGCGGAGGTAGTCCATCGAGTCGAGATGGCTGCGCCAGCGCGAGTCGACGACCTGGAGGATCACGTAGCGCTCGATCTCGCGCATCAGCTCCGGGCCGTACTGCTGCTCCTTCTCGTCGTACGTCTCGAGCGCGTCGTCCACGAACTCCTCGATCAGCGCCTCGCGCTCGAGCTCGACCTCCTCCTTCAATTCCTCGACTGTGATGTCGGTGCCAGAGAGCGCCTGCAGCTGCTGGACGAGCGCCCCGAGGTCCCAGTCCTCGTTGTATTCGGCCTCGGTTGCGTTCTGGACGTTCGTCTCGACGACCTCGCGGATCCAGTCGCGCACGTCCTCGGAAAGGTCGTCGCCCTCGAGCACGCGGCGGCGCTGCTCGTAGATCACCGTCCGCTGCGTGTTCATCACGTCGTCGTACTTGAGCACGTTCTTCCGCGCGACGAAGTTCTGCTCCTCGACCTTCTTCTGGGCGTTCTCGATCTGATTCGAAAGGATCTTCGCCTCCATCGGCTGGTCGTCCGGGAGCTTGAAGCGCTCCATGATGTTCTTGATCCGGTCACCGGCGAAGAGGCGAACGAGATCGTCCTCGCCCGAGAGATAGAAACGGGTCTCGCCGGGGTCGCCCTGCCGGCCCGAGCGGCCGCGCAGCTGGTTGTCGATCCGGCGCGACTCGTGCCGCTCGGTCGCGAGCACGTAGAGACCGCCCACCTCGACGACTCCCTCGCCGAGCTTGATGTCGACGCCGCGTCCGGCCATGTTCGTGGCGATCGTGACCTGGCCCGGCTGGCCGGCGTCTTTGATGATCTCCGACTCGCGCTCGTGCTCCTTCGCGTTGAGGACGTTGTGCGCGATCCCGCGCCGCGTCAGCAGCTCTGCGAGGTACTCAGAGGTCTCGACGGCGATCGTGCCGACGAGGACGGGCTGTCCGTCCTCGTGGCGCTCGACGATGTCGTCCAGGACGGCCTTGAACTTGGCTTCCTTCGTCTTGAAGATGAAGTCGTTCTCGTCCAGGCGCACGACCTGGACGTTGGTCGGGATCTCGACGACGTGGAGGTTGTAGATCTCGACGAACTCCTTCTCCTCGGTCTTCGCGGTACCGGTCATGCCGGCGAGCTTCTCGTAGAGGCGGAAGTAGTTCTGCAGCGTGATCGTTGCGAGCGTCTGGTTCTCCTCCTGGATCTGGACGCCCTCCTTTGCCTCGACGGCCTGGTGCAGGCCCTCACTCCAGCGGCGACCTTCCATCAGGCGGCCGGTGAACTCGTCGACGATCTTGACCTCGCCCTCCTGGACGACGTAGTCGACGTCGCGCTGGTAGAGCGACTCGGCCTTGAGCGACTGGATCAGGTGATTGACGAGCTGGACGTGGCGCGGGTCGTAGAGGTTCTCGATCCCGAGCGCGCGCTCGACGGCGTCGATCGTGGTCTGCGCCGGCGAAACCGTCTTGTGCTTCTCGTCGTAGAGGTAGTCGGCGCCCGAGAGCTCGGTCTCGTCCTCACCCTTGTCGCCCTTGCGGGTCGCGGGCGCGCCCTGGAGCTCCTTGACGATGCGGGCGAAGTCGTAGTACGTCGTCGCCGCAGTCTCGGGCTCGCCGGAGATGATCAACGGCGTCCGTGCCTCGTCGATCAGGATCGAGTCAACCTCGTCCACGATCGCGTAGGAGTGGCTGCGCTGCACGAGCCCGTCCTTCGAGACCGCCATGTTGTCGCGCAGGTAGTCGAAGCCGAACTCCGAGTTGGTGCCGTAGGTGATGTCGGCCGCGTACGCCTCGCGGCGCTGCGCGAACGGCATCATGTTCTGGATCGCGCCGACCTTCATGCCGAGCCGCTCGTAGACCGGCCGGTTCCACTCGGCGTCGCGCGTCGCGAGATAGTCGTTCGTGGTGACGAGGTGGACGCCGTTGCCGGGGAGGCCGTTCAGGAACAGCGCGGCCGAGGCGACGAACGTCTTGCCCTCACCGGTCTTCATCTCGGCGATGTCGCCCTCGTGGAGGACGATCGCGCCCATCATCTGGACGTCGAACATCCGTTGCTGCGACTCGCGCCAGCGCGCCTCACGCACGGCCGCGTATGCCTCGAAGAGGAGCTCGTCGAGTTGCTCGCCGTTGGCCAGCCGCTCGCGCAGGCTCGTGGTCGTGCCACGCAGCTCCTCATCGGAGAGCCCCTGGAAGTCGGGCTCGAGCGAAGCGATGTAGTCGGCCTGCTGCGCGAGCCGCTTCAGCCGCCGGCCTTCGCCGACGCGCAGGACCTTCTCGAACTTGCCGAAGTTGGCGGTCGCCATCGCCACAGGGTAGCCGCTGAGGAATTTCTTCACCCCGGCTTCACGGAGGTCTAACAGCCTCGCTGTAGCGTCTGCGGGGATGCTCCGGATGCTCTGCGTGACGTTCGTGCTCGCGCTCTCGGCGGCGGTGGCCGGTGCGGCGACCGCGCGCGAACGGCAGATCGCCGGCCCCGTGTCTGCGGTGTCGCTCGCCGGCACGGACGTCGGCTACACGGACGAGTACCGGCGGGGCTGCCACGAGATCCGGCTTTGGGACGTCTCGACTCGTGCCGATCGGCGCCTTGCGAGCCACTGCTTCGTCAGCACGAGCACCGGCAGCGGGGTCGCCGGCGTGATCGCGTCGGCGGGCCGCGCGCTCTGGCTCACCTACACGGGCGGCAACATCCGCGAATGGTCGTTGTGGATCAGGGGCGGGCGGGCGAAGCCGCGGCGGCTGGCCCTGCTGACCGCCGACGTGGAAGGGCCGCCGCCGGTCGTGCTCGGGCGCGTCTGGGACGGCTCGCTGCCGTACGCGACCGGGCGCTCGATCGTCGT
Source organism: Gaiellaceae bacterium (assembly GCA_039914895.1). Lineage (GTDB taxonomy): Bacteria > Actinomycetota > Thermoleophilia > Gaiellales > Gaiellaceae > Gaiellasilicea. Next base: position 6,670 of record JBDSOJ010000008.1, on the reverse strand, counting down.
CCTGGCGCCGAACGGGTCGCGGCGGTTCTCGCTGAGCGCGCCCGAGCGCGTGGTCTCGCTGAGCGCGCACTCGCGCGGGTACGCGGCCGTGCTCGCAGACGGCCGCGTCGTGACGATCTCTCCCGCCGGGACGCTGATCGCGGAGCGCGCGTTCGCGCCCGGGACTGTCGAGGATGCGGTGCTGGCCGCTCCAGGGCTCGTTGTCAAGACGGCCGCGGGGCTCGAGATCCACCGCGACCGCGAGGTGAGAACGATCCCCCTGCGGCGGGGCGCCCGTTTTCTGGGGCTCTCCGACGGCATCGTCGCCTACGAAGCGGGCCGCGACCTGAGGCTGCTCCGGCTCACGGGTGGCCGCGACACGCTCTTCCGGACGCTCGCGCCGCGCTTTCAGGCGCAGCTCGGCCGCGGCGGGCTCGTCTACGCGTCGGGGCGGACGCTCGGGTTCACCGGCTGGGCAAGCGTCAGCCGCGCGGGCTAGAAGCGAGAGCCTAGAGCGGCGTGACCTGGATCTCGAAGAGGTCGCCGTCGATGCGGCGGCCGATCACGATCTGGCCGTCCTCGACGAGCTCGAGCTCGTCGTCCTCGTGCTCCGGGAAGGCTCGCACCTGAATCCGCTTCGCTCCGACCGCCCACACCGTCTCGCCGCGGCGGACGCCCTCGGCGTAGTACGGCGGGTTGATCGCGGCCTCGATCGCCTCCGCCAGCGGATTCAAGGCGCCGTCAGACACCTCCTCGTCGACGACGAGCGTGCCGTCCTGAAGCGCCGTGAAATGAACCTCGGAGCCGGGGAGCTCGGCGTCGGCGCTCGTGACCGTGTCCCACTCGCGGCTCCGCGGCACGCCGTGCAGCGCGACCTCGCCGAACGGTGATGGCCGGCCGAACGCGTCGGGTGGGGCCGAGAGGAAGCCGTCCGCGAGGCCGTGCAGCAGACCGGCCACCCGCGAGGGCGCGCGCTCCCCGGGCTCGTTCCCCCCACGCTCGCCGCCGATGTTCAGGCCCGCCTCCTCCGCGAGCTGTTCGTGCAGAGGCCTGTCGCGGCGGAAGAAGCCCACGCTACTGCTGCGGCTCGATCAGGCCGTAGCCGCCGCCGCGCCGGCGGTAGACGACGTTCTGCTTGCCCGTCTGGATGTTGATGAAGACGAAGAAATCGTGCCCGACCAGCTCCAGCTCGACGGTCGCCTCCTCGGGCATGAGCGGCTGGAGGTCGAACTGCTTCGACTTGACGATCATCCGCTCGAGCTGCGGACCGGAGAACGTCGGCTCGTCGGACCCGCTGCCGTTCGCCCGCCGGCCGGTCTCGCGACGGCTCCGCTTCTCGCGGTAGCGCTTCACCTGGCGCTCGAGCTTGTCGGCGAGCTGATCGATCGAGGTCTCGAAGCCGGGCGAGCGCTCGCGTACGCGGAGCGTCGACCCTTTGGTCCAGACGGTCACTTCGGCGATGTGATCGTCCGCGATCGACGGGTTGGTCTCGAGCGTCAGCTCGACCTCGATCTGGGTCGGCTCGGGCAGCTGCTTCTCGATCTTGTCGAGCTTGTCCGCCGCGTACCTCCGGATCGAATCGTTGACCTCGACGTTTCGGCCTTTGACCTCGAGTCGCATCGCGTCTCCTCCGTCCGGTGGTTGAACTCAGGTTAACGGACGGTGCCGGAGGCAGCCGGTCGACATCGGTCTCGATTGTCACCTACGTCAACGCACCGCACGTGCGAGGGTCACCACCTCCACTCTGCGAGCTCCACCCTGCCGTAGCGCCGTTGCCGCCGCGCCGGCGGTGGCGCCGCTCGTGTAGACGTCGTCGACGAGGCAGACGAGCGGCGGGGACGCGCGGGCCGACGCGAAGGCGCCGCGCACGTTGCGCCGTCGTTCCTGGAGCCCGAGCCCCCGCTGCCGCTCGACCGAGCGCGTCCGCCGGACGAGAGGGACCACGGGAAGCTCCCAGACGCGCCCGAGCTCGCGCGCGAACGCCTCGGCGGGCCGGTGTCCCCGTTTCAACGTCCGTTCCGCGTCCGCAGGCACGAACGCGAGCGCGGCAACGTCCGGTCTCGACAGCGTCTCGGCGACGATCGCCGCCGCCTCCCGTGCGAGCTTGCGCTGGCCGCGCTCCTTCCACGCCTGCACGAACTGCCTGGCAGAGCCCTCGTAGACGATCGCCGCCCGGGCGCTCGCGAACGCGAGCCGGCGGCCGCTGCACTCGGCGCACCGCCTCACCGGCCACGCGCCCGGCGAGCCGCAACGGTCACAGAGCGGCGGTGCGAGCCGGATCAGCGCGTCGCGACAGCCGGCGCAGAACGCCGGCCCGGGTACCCCGCAGGCGGCGCAGCGGTTCGGCAGCAGGAGGTCGAGGAGCACTGCTGCGACGGTACGGACACACCCGTCACAGGTGTGTCACGAACGTGTGCCGATTTCGCTAATTCTCGAGCTGGTACTCGGCCCGTTCGGACAGAAGTTGTGTCCGGCGGAGCATGTTGTCGGCGGCGAGCAGTTGCTCGTGGTCGCCGATGTCGAGCCAGGCGCCGGTGAACCGGTACCCGTACACAGGCTCCCGAGCCCGCAACCACTCGATGAAGCTGCCGGACTGGTCGGGCGGGTTGCCCTCGGCGAGGTACCGCGCGACAAGAGGCACATGCTCGCGGTGATAGATGTAGGTCGCGGTCGCGGCGAGGGTGCTCTTCGGCTCGGGCGGCTTCTCGACGAACTCGACAATGCGATCGTCTCCGTCGAGCGCGACGATCCCGTACTGGCTGGCAAGCCGCAGGTCGCCGACGTCGCGCACCGCCACCGCGCTCGCCACCCCCTTGCCGCGCCAGAAGTCGACGTAGTCCTGCAGGTCGTAGTCGAAGAGGTTGTCGCCCGCGATCACGATCACGTCGTCGTCCACGATCGCGGCGCGGTCGAGGGTGAAGGCCACATCGCCGATCGCTCCCAGCCGGTCGTCGTTCGAGCTGGTTCCATCGTCCTGCACGGTGACGCCGTCCATGGACTTCGCCCAGCGCTCGAAGTCGCCGGCGAAACGGCTGTTCGTGACGAGGTGCACCGCGTCGATCTCCTCCACCTCGCGGATCCGCTCGAGGATCCAGTCGACCATCGGCTTGCCGCCGACGGGGAGCAGGCACTTCGAGAGCTCGTCCGTCAGCGGCCGCAGTCGGGTCGCGTATCCGCCGGCGAGGATGATCGCCTTCATTGGAACCGATGCTCCTTCAGCGGCTGGAGATCGTCGTCCGGCCCCCACTGATGCGCGATACCGCGCGACTCGAGCAGCGCCTCGACGCGGAGCTCCAGAACCTGCTGGAACGTCGGGTCGCCGGTCGCGAGGACGCGGATCAGCGCCCGTTCGAGGAAACCTGGCTCCCATCCCTGCGTGCGCTCGAGCTCTTGGAGCGGCGCGCTGAGCTGATCGTGGTAGGGGGCCAGCTGCCGCTCGGCCGCGAAGAGCAGCCGGACGAGACAGAGACACGAATGAGCGGCCTGCATGCGACCGCCGAGCTCGTTGCCGCGGCGCCACGCCTTCAGCGACCGAACGAAGCTGTTCAGATAGCCGTCGTAGAGTTCGTCAAGATCGGCGTGCGCGCGAGCGCCCGCGTTGGCGACGATCGCCTCGACGAGGGCGGCGACCTCGCCGTCAGTGTCGGCCACGACCTGTGCGGTCACGAACATCGGTGTGTAGCCGTCCGTCGACTCCGCCCGCAGCCGGAGCCGCTCGGGCGACGCGAGGACGACGTCCGCCCTGGGAGGCCCGGGACGCTTGTCGCGCAGCATTCCCTGCCGGCTGCGTGCCGCGTGGGTCTCGTCCGTGACGACGCGGACGAGGTCGTAGTCCGAGTCCGGGCCGTGCACACCCGCGGCACGGGAGCCGTGCAGGATCAGCCCGACGGAGTCCGGATCGGCGACGATCTCGCCGACGAGCTCGTCCAGCACGGTCATCGGGGCAGCGTCTCCTCGTAGGGCGCGCGATGGACGCCTTCCTCGGTCACGATCGCGGCGATCAGCGCTGCCGGCGTGACGTCGAAGGCGGGGTTGTGGGCCGGAAAACGCGAGGTGATCTCCGCTCCGTCCCGCTCCTCGATCGGGATTCCGGCTCCCGTCGGCGTGGCCTGGTCGATCGTGGAGGTCGGGGCGACGACGTACAGCGGGATCCCGTGATGGGCGGCGGCCACGGCGAGACCATACGTGCCGATCTTGTTCGCAGAGTCGCCGTTCGCGGCGATCCGATCGGCTCCGGTGACCACGCAGTCGACCTCGCCGCGGCTCATCAGGTGGGCGGCGGCGGCGTCGGCGATCACGGCGTGCGGGATACCGAGCCCCTCGAGCTCCCACGCGGTCAGCCGGGCGCCCTGCAGCAGCGGCCGTGTCTCGTCGACCCAGACGTGCGCGAGGATGCCCTCTTCCCAGGCTGCGCGGAGAGCGCCGACCGCGGAGCCGTAGCCGCCCGTTGCGAGCCCACCGGCATTGCAGTGCGTCAGCGCTTTCGTGCCAGGTCGTAACAGGGCTGATACATGGGTGGCCATGCGCTTGCACCGATCAACTTCCGCTATGTGCAAGCCGCGCGCCCGTTCCGGCGTCGGGTCGTCGCGCATCTGCTCGAGCGCCCAGACGAGATTGACCGCGGTCGGCCGCGACTCCGCGAGCACGCGCCACGCCGCGTCGAGATCCTCACCCGCCAAAGCGGCGAGCGCATACCCGTACGCCGCGGCGAGACCGATCGCCGGAGCGCCGCGAACCGCAAGCGTCCGGATCGCCTCGGCGACCTCGGCCGCCGACCCGCACCGGAGCTCGACTTCCTCGTCCGGAAGCCGGCGCTGATCGAGGAGGATCACTGCGTGATCCTCTAGACGAAGGATGCGCTCGGGCTCGAGCGGCGGCACTTCGCCGCGCCTATCGCTCCGGCCGCGTCAGCGGCCGGAGCGACCCGCAACGGCTACGTCCCTTCATCCCAGGACGCAAGGTACTTCGCCTGCTCCTCCGTCAGCTGGTCGATCGTGACGCCCATCGTCGCGAGCTTCAGCCGCGCGATCTCGTTGTCGATCTCCTCCGGCACGACGTAGACCTTCTTCTCGAGCGAGGCGGCGTTCTGGACGACGTACTCGGCCGAGAGAGCCTGGTTGGCGAAGGACATGTCCATCACCTGGGCCGGATGGCCCTCGGCGGCGGCCAGGTTGACGAGGCGGCCGTCCGCGATCAGGTAGATCCGCCGGCCGTCGCCCATCGTGAACTCCTCGACGAGCTCACGGGCCAGACGCGTCTCGGTGGCGAGCGCGCGCAGTGCGGGCAACTCGATCTCGACGTTGAAGTGACCAGTGTTGGCGAGGATCGCCCCGTCCTTCATCAGCTCCAAGTGCGACTTCGCGACGACGGACTTGTCGCCGGTGGCCGTGATGAAGATGTCGCCGATCTTGGCGGCCTCCTCCATCGTCATGACCATGAAGCCGTCCATCACGGCCTCGATCGCCTTCATCGGGTCGACCTCGGTGACGACGACGTTCGAGCCCATGCCCTTGGCGCGCATCGCGACGCCGCGTCCGCACCAGCCGTAACCGGCGACGACGAGCACCTTGCCGGCGAGGAGGACGTTCGTGGCGCGAATGATCCCATCCAGCGTCGACTGACCGGTGCCGTAGCGGTTGTCGAAGAGGTGCTTGGTCTTCGCCTCGTTCACCGCGACGACCGGGAACGCGAGCTTGCCGTCACGCTCGAGCGCCTTCAGCCGGATCACGCCGGTCGTGGTCTCCTCGGTGCCCGCGATCACGTCGCCGAGCTGCTCGCGGCGAGCGGTGTGGAGGACGCCGATGACGTCGGCGCCGTCGTCCATTGTGATGTGCGGCTTGTGGTCGACTGCAGCCTCGATGTGCTGGTAGTAGGAGTCGTTGTCCTCGCCCTTGATCGCAAAGGTCGAGATCCCGTACTCGTCGACGAGCGCCGCGGCGACGTCGTCCTGCGTCGAGAGCGGGTTGGACGCGCAGATGACGACGTCGGCGCCGCCCGCCTGGAGCGTGCGCATCAGGTTCGCGGTCTCGGTGGTCACGTGCAGGCAGGCGGAGATCCGGTAGCCGGAGAGCGGCTGCTCGGACTCGAACCGCTCGCGGATCGCAGTCAGCACCGGCATCTGCCGGTCGGCCCATTCGATCCGGCGCACACCCTCCTCGGCGAGGCCTAGGTCTTTCACGTCGTATCGCTTCGTCGTTGCCATCAATCCCTTTCGTCAGGTCAGCGGGGCAGTGTAGGTGGAGTCAGGCGACAAGGAGACGCTCATGCTTGCGCTGCTCCCAGTCGACCCAGTCGGTGGATTGCGAGCTTCCGTGCAGCCAGGTCTCGACCGCCGCTCGCAGCGCGGGCTCGCGGCGCAGTCGTGCGGCGAAGGCGAGCTCGTCGAGCTCGACGCCGTGCCGCTCGCGCAGGTCGCGGAGCGAGCGCAGCTGATTCAGCTCGCGCAGGCCGTAGAGCCGGTAGCCAGCCCTCGTCCGCTTCGGGACGACGAGCGACGCGGCCTCGAGGTAGCGCAGCATGCGGGCCGACCAGCCGGTCTGGGCGGCGGCCTCGCCGACGGTGAATGCATGCACCGCCCAACCTTACCACACTCGTGGCAATGTTACGCTTCGGAGGTGCCTTCCCGGCCATACAGGTCCTCGAGCCGGACGATGTCGTCGAGGTGCGGGGTCGAGACCTCGAGGATCGTCGT
>JBDSOJ010000005.1:0-3597 GCA_039914895.1 Gaiellaceae bacterium | reverse complement strand
TCATGCACGCGAAGATCACGGTCGCCGACGACGTCGCCTTCCTCGGCAGCTTCAACCTCTCGCACTCGGGCGAGCTGAACGCGGAGAACGTGCTGGAGCTCAAGGATGCCGCGATCGCCGACCGGCTGGCCGCGTTCGTCGACGAGATCCGCGCGCTCTACCCGCCCGTGACGCTGCCGGAGGACAAGACCGAGGTCGCAGCGGCATCTCCGCTTCTGTGAAGCGAATCGCAGCGGTTCTCTCGGCCACGCTCGTGCTCGGCGTCGCGGCCGCCTCGGCCGGCAAGGTCGCCGGCCGAGCCCGCGTGCCCCGTCTTCCCCGCGTCGAGCCCGTGGAGCCAGCGCGTCGACAGGCTGCCGGCGGCGCCGGGCTCGGATCGGGTCGTCGCCGCGATCGGGCTCGACGACAACGTGCACGCCGACTTCGGCTCCGGACTCTGGGAGGGCAAGCCGATCGGGATCCCGGTCACGGTCGTTGGGAGAACGCAGCCGAGATCCCGCGTCTCCTTCGAATACGCGGACGAGTCGGACAAGGGGCCGTACCCGATCCCGATGAACGTCGCGATCGAGGGCGGCCGCCGGTCCGACGGCGACCGGCACGCGCTGATCGTCGACCGCGACAGCTGCAGGCTCTACGAGCTTTTTGCGCTCTACCCGACCGCGCGCGGCTGGCGCGCGGGCTCGGGCGCGATCTTCGACCTTCGCTCGAACAAGCTCCGACCCGCCGGCTGGACGTCGGCGGACGCGGCCGGGCTGCCGATCCTGCCGGGCCTCGCACGCTACGAGGACGTCGCGCGCGGCCGGATCGACCACGCGCTCCGCTTCACGGTTCAGAACACGAGACGCGTACGTCTGGCCCGCCCGCCACTTCGCGAGCGACAGGACCGACCGGTCGCTGCCACCGATGGGGATGCGCTTCCGGCTGAAGCGGAGCTACCCGATCGCGGGCTTCCCCCGCCAGGCCCGGATCGTGCTCCAGGCGCTGAAGGAGTACGGGCTGATCGTGGCCGACAACGGCTCCAACTGGTACCTCAGCGGCGCCCCCCATCCGAAGTGGTCGAACGCGGAGCTGCACACCCTTCACCGCGTCCCGGGCTCGGCCTTCGAGGTCGTCGACGGGACGAAGCTGAAGCCGTAGCATCCCGGCCGTGCGGCCACGCCCCGACCGGATCGAGCGCCTGCCGCAGCAGTACTTCACCTCGCTGCTCGCGCGTGTCGGCGCAGCCGGGCGGGACATCGTCGACGTCGGCCGCGGCAATCCCGACGTGCCGCCGCCCGCGCACGTCGTCGAGGCGCTCGTCGCCTCGGCGCGCGAGACGACGCCGGCCGTCCACGGCTACCCGCCGTTCGCCGGGCTGGCAGCGACGAAGCGAGCGATCGCGGAGCGCTACTCGAGCGTGTACGGCGTCGAGCTCGACCCGGAGCGAGAGGTGGCATTCCTGCCGGGGACGACGACGGCGCTGGTCGAGCTCGCGCTCGTGCTCGCAGAGCGCGGCGAACGGATCCTGCTGCCCGATCCCGGCTACCCGGACTACAACTCCGCGGTCGCCCTCGCCGGCGCCGAACGGGTGGCGCTGCCGCTCGCCGTCGACGGTCGCCCCGACTGGGCGGGCGCGCCGCGCGATCGGGTCGCCGCCGTCTACCTCAACTATCCGGCGAACCCGGCCGCGGTCGCGGCGCCACCCGGCGTCTTCGCCGAGGCGGTCGACTTCGCGCGCGAGACCGGCGCCGCGATCGTCCACGACTTCGCGTACGGCGACATCGTCTTCGACGGCCGCCGGCCCGCGAGCTTCCTCGCCGAGGAGGGCGCACGCGAGGTCGGCGTCGAGATGTTCTCGCTCTCGAAGAGCTACGGGATGGCGGGCTGGCGGCTCGGCTTCGTCGTCGGGAACGCCGAGATCGTGGCTCGTCTGAATCTCGTCCAGGAACATGTCCGCTCCGGGATCTTCGTGCCGCTGCAGCGCGCCGCGATCGCAGCGTTGACGGGTTCGCAAGAGACGGTGGAGGAGCGCCGGGCGCTGTACGAGCGGCGCCGCGACCGTGTGCTGGCCGCGATCCCGGGCGGGCGCTGCGAGGGCACGTTCTTCGTCTGGTTCCCGCTCCCGGACGGCGTCACCTTCGAGCGCCTGCTCACGGAGCACCGCGTCGCGGTCGCCCCCGGCGAGGGCTTCGGCGAGCGCGGCCGCGGCTTCGCCCGCCTCTCGCTTTCCGTCTCGGACGAAACGCTCGACAAGGCCCTCCACCGGCTTCGGCAGGCGTTCGTCCAGGGGTAGAGTCGAGCCGTGTTCGAGGACCTGCTGCGGGGATGGGATGGTGAGCACGCGGTCGTTCGCCACGACGCGGCGACCGGCGCCTGGATGATCGTCTGCATCCACTCCACCCGCCTCGGCCCGGCGATGGGCGGCACGAGGATGAAGACGTATGACGCGCCGGCGCAGGCGCTCGAGGACGGGCTCAGGCTCGCGGCCGGGATGACGCGGAAGCTCGCCGTGCTCGGGCTCCCGTGCGGTGGCGGCAAGGCGGTGCTCGCGGTGCCCGAGGTGCCGGCCCGGGACGAACGCCGGCGCCTGCTCGAGCGCTACGGCGACCTGATCGAGTCGCTCGGCGGCAGCTACGTGACCGGCCCGGACGTCAACACGGGCGAGGCGGACATGGACGCGATCGGCGAACGGACGCGACACGTGTTCTGCCGGAGCGTCGGCAACGGTGGCTCGGGCGACCCCAGCATCCACACGGCACTCGGCGTCTTCCACGGGATCCGCGCGACGCTCGCGCACGCCTTCGGGTCGGAAGATCCGGCCGGGCGGACGGTGCTCGTCCAGGGCACCGGATCGGTCGGCGCGAAGCTCGCTCGGCTGCTGCTCGACGCGGGCGCGATCGTGCTCGTGAGCGACGTTGACGAGGAGCGCGCGCGGGCCACCGGCGGCGATCCGATTCCCGCCGACGGAGCGCTCGAGCTCGAGTGCGACGTCTACGCGCCGTGCGCGCTCGGCGCCACCCTGAACGCCGAGTCGATTCCGCGGCTGCGCTGCCGAATCGTCGCGGGCGCGGCGAACAACCAGCTCGCGGAGCCGAAGGACGGCGAGCGGCTGCGCGCAGCCGGGATCCTCTACGCGCCCGACTACGTGATCAACGGCGGCGGCGCTCTGCACGGGATCGGGCTCGAGAGCCTCGGCTGGGACGCCGCCCGGCTCGAACGCGAGGTGGCAGGCATCGGCGACACGCTCACCGGCATCTACCGGCAGGCCGAGGCGGACGGGATCACGACCGACGCGGCCGCGGAGCGCCTCGCGGCCGAGCGGCTCGCACCCGGCTGACTCAGCGGAGGGGCTGACTCAGCGGAGCGGCTGCCAGTCGGGCGCGTACTCGGAGAGCCCGACCGTCGCTGTGATCCGCCGCGCGCCGCTGCCGTCGCGCCGCATCACCCAGAGCTCCTGCTGATCGTCGAGGAAACGCGCCATCGCCAGCCACCGACCGTCCGGCGAGATCGCGCGATTTCCGATTGCGCGGACGGTTCGCGCGAGCCCACGACCGTCAGGACGGATCCGATACGTCCACGCGCCGCGGGAGAAGAGGATCGTGCTGCCATCGGGCGCCC
>JBDSOJ010000249.1:0-3267 GCA_039914895.1 Gaiellaceae bacterium | reverse complement strand
GCCGACGATCGCCGTCAGCCAGCTGCTCAGGTCCCAGAACTCGTCCATCGGGTCGGCGTTGAAGAGCGCAGCTGCGAGGAAACCGCCGAGAATCGCGCCGACAATCCCGACGATCGTCGTGATGATGAACCCGCCGGGGTCGTCACCCGGCAGTAGCGCTTTGGCGATCGCCCCCGCAATGGCGCCAAGGATGATGAACGCGATGATTCCCATCGAACCTCCAGAGTCGAGTACGAGCTTTCGTCGGAGGGAATCCCCACGCGAGACTGCGCGTAAACGCAAGCGGACAATGGGCTAGAGTCAGGCGACTGCGAGCGAGGAGACGACGATGAGTGAGCGCTTCACCGAGCTGAAGACCCGCCTGGCCGAGATCCACGATCTCCGCCGCTCCCTGGAGCTGCTCTTCTGGGATCAGACCGTGATGATGCCGCCCGGCGGCGGCGCCGTCCGCGGGCAGCAGCTGACGACGCTCGACCGGATCGCGCACGAGAAGTTCGTCTCCGACGAGATCGGGACGCTGCTGGACGACCTCGCCGACCACGAACAGCAGCTCGACTACGACTCTGACGATGCTTCTCTGATCCGCACCACCCGCCGCGACTACGAGAAGGCCCGCCGCGTCCCGGCCGAGCTCGCCGCCGAGATGACCGGCGCGGCCGCCGACGCACACGATGTCTGGGCGAAGGCGCGCGAGGAGAACGACTACGAGCTCTTCCTCCCCCACCTCGAGCGCGCAGTCGAGCTGAAGCGCCGCTACATCGAGTGCTTCGACGGCTACGACGAACCGTACGACGTGCTCCTCGACGACTTCGAGCCCGGGATGAAGACGGCCGAGGTACGAGCGGTCTTCGACGATCTGAAAGCCGAGCTCGTGCCGCTGATCGCCGAGCTCAGCTCGGTCGAGGGTGACGACGCGTTCATGGCCGGCCCCTGGCCGATCGAGGCGCAGCACGCCTACTCGCTCGAGATCATCAAGCGCTTCGGTTTCGACGAGTCGTTCGCCCGGCTCGACCTGACGGTGCACCCGTTCGCGGCCAGCTCGGGCACGGAGGACATCCGCCTGACGACGCGCTACGGGAAGGACGACATCACCTCGATCTTCACCGCGATGCACGAATGCGGTCACGGTCTCTACGAGCACGGCGTCTCGTCCTCGCTCGAGCGCACGCCGCTCTGCCACGGCGTCTCCTCGGCGCTGCACGAGTCGCAGAGCCGGATGTGGGAGAACATCGTCGGCCGCAGCCGCGAGTTCTGGAACCACTTCTACCCGTCCTTCCAGGAGGCGTTCCCGGGGGCGGTCGGAGACGTCGACCAGGAGCGCTTCTACCGGGCGATCAACCGGGTCAAGCCCTCCTACATCCGCGTCGACGCCGACGAGGCGACCTACAACCTGCACATCATCCTCCGCTTCGAGCTGGAGCAGGAGATCTTCGCCGGCAGCATCGACCTGAAGGAGCTGCCCGAGGTCTGGAACGCGCGCTTCGAGGAGTACCTGGGCATTCCGGTGCCGAGCGACACGCTCGGCGTGCTCCAGGACGTGCACTGGTCGGGCGGCGGCTTCGGCTACTTCCCCACGTACTCGCTCGGCAACATCGTCTCGGTGCAGATCTGGGAGAAGGTGCTGTCCGAGATTCCGGATCTCCCCGAGCAGTTCGAGCAGGGCGAGTTCGGCCAGCTGCACGACTGGGTACGAACGAACCTCTATTCGCTCGGGCGCAAGTTCACGCCGCAGGAGACGCTCGAGCGCGTGGTCGGGACGCCGACGATCGACGCCGCGCCGTACATGCGCTACCTGAAGGACAAGCTGGGAGCGCTGACCGCGGCTTAGAAAGGTTACGGGCCGGTTCTACGCGAAGCGTGCTGCCGCGCGCGCTCTGGCCTTGGCGGCCTCCACCTCACGGTCGCGCGGCGGCGCGTGCGTGACGAGCGAGTCGAGCAGCCGTCTCGAGGCCGCCGTGATCTCCTCGACCGCCAGCTCGAACGCGGCCTCGTTCGCCTGCGACGGCTTCGCCGCACCGCTGATCTTGCGGACGTACTGAAGCGCGGCAGCCTCGACCTCCTCGGGCGTCGCGGCGGGCTCGAAATTGTGGAGCGTTCTGATATTCCGGCACATGGCGGAAAGCGTAGCGCTCCGCGCCGGAAGAGTTCGTGCCTACTCGAGGTCTCGCTCGTCGCCGCCGAAACGGGCGACGAGACGCAGACGGCCGCCGAGGGCGGCGACATACGCTCGGATCGTCGAAAGCCGAACATCTGCGCGACGCTCGAGCTTCGAGACCTCCGGCTGCGTCATCGCGAGTCGCTCCGCGACCTGCTGTTGCGTCAGACCCCGGTGCAACCGCAGGCGACGGAGCGCCGTACCCGCGTGAGCGGGCGATCGTAAGGCACGCTGCTCCGCGATCCAGCCCCGCCAGAGAGACGACGTTCCGTACACCGGATGATGCTCAGCGAGCTTCAGGACGCGCTCGGCGAGCTCGCCCGAGGGAGCGCGGCCGATCTCCCGCAGGATCGGCGCCCAGTCGTCGAGGTCGCCGCGATCGAGCAGATCGTCCAGGGCCGCTGCGCCGAGGGCGGTTACGGGCGTGGCCTCATCGACGTCGAGATGGCGATGCCGCATCACGTCCCCTCCTCGGACAGAGAGGTCAACATGGCCGACGCGAGCGCACCGCACGCGCCGACGATCGCGTCCCATTCCTGCCACCGGGGGTCGAGGCGCCGGTAGGAGCGGAGATCGACGGCCGAGAGGTCGTAGGGAGCCGGCTCGGCCAGCTGCTTCGCGAGCTGCGTGGCCGCCCGTCGTCCGCCCGCGCCGACCTGATCCTCATAGTACGCGTCGAGATCGAGGACGAGCTGCGCCGCGCGCTCCACGCCGAGCCGCTCGGCAAGCGCGACGACGTCGAGATAGTCACGCGTCGCGTTGCGACGTAGCACGAGCCAGGCCTTGATCCTCAGCATCTCGGCGAGCGTCGGCACGCGGATCGGCCCCGCAGGGCTGGCGAGCTCCTCGACCTCGAGCGGGCGCCGCCGGATCAGCTGCCGGATGCCGGTCTCGATCCCGTCGAGGCTCCCGAGGATGAGCACCGGCCGGTTGACGCGCGCAGTGATCCATCCCTCCTGCTCCTCGAGGTGGAGGAGAACATCGTCGAAGCGCTCCCGCAGGTCGGCGAGGACGTGATCGTCGTCGAACGAGACGCGATGGCCGGCGTGAGTCGCCGCTGCGGAGCCGCCGACGAGCACCGCGTCAGGCAGAAGCGCCTGCAGGCGTGCCGC
>JBDSOJ010000236.1:0-8302 GCA_039914895.1 Gaiellaceae bacterium | reverse complement strand
GGACGACGCTGCGCGTGCTCGAGCGCCGCGTCGAGCGGTTCCTGCCCGAAGAGCTCGACCTCTACTTCGACGACATCGTCGACGCCGCCGAGCGGATCTGGGACCTCCTGGACAATTACAAGGAGGTTGTCGAGGGGCTCGAGTCGACGAACGAGTCCGTGATCTCGCATCGCCAGAACGATGTTCTGCGCGTGCTCACGACCTTCAGCGCAATCCTGCTGCCGCTGACCCTGATCGCGAGCGTCTTCGGGATGAACGTCGACTTCCCCGGCTTCGGGTCCGCGCTGGCCTTCTGGCTGATCGTCGCGGCGATGGTCGTCGCAGGCGCCGGGCTGCTCGGCTTCTTCCGTTGGAAGCGCTGGCTCTGACCTAGACGGTCTGCGTCGCGCGCACATGCGGCTCCCGCAGCACGCGGCGCGCGTAGAGACGCTCGTCGGCGGCGCGGTACAGCGTCAGCGCGTTCTCACCCTCACGCGGGAAGGCCGACCAGCCGAACGTGGCCAGCGAGCCGCTCTCGCAGAGATGGCGCTCGAGCCAGGCCGCGAGCCGCCTGCCTGCTCGACCGACTCGCACGGCGTCAGCACCGCGAACTCCTCAGCACCGACGCGGGCCAGGTCGGACTCCGGTTCCAGGGCACCGGCAAGAGTCTCGGCGACGCGTCGCAGCGCCTCGTCCCGATCCTGGTCGAAGCGGAGCGAGTCGAGGTCGCCGACGAGCAGGCCGAACGGCTCGCCGACAGCAAGGCGCCGGTCGATCGCGATCTCGAACGCCCGGGTATTCGGCAGGCCGGTGACCATGTCGCGCTGCGCGAGGACACGCTCCGCGTTCGCCTCGCGATAGTGCGCTGCGAACCAGCCGAGCATCGCCCCGATCGCGACGTAGTTGACAAGCCGGATCGGCGTCGAGATCGTGAAGACCTCGCTCGAGGGCACCGTGTGGTTGAGGAAGACGCCCAACGCGTAGAGAGTGGTCGCAAGCACGCCGCCGCCCGCGCCCCACGCCGGGCCGAGCACGAGCGCGACGAGCGCGATCGCGAGGTAGTAGAAGTGAGCGATCCCGAGCCCGGCCCGCTCCAGGAACAGGAACGCGACGAAGACGGCCACATAGATGGCCGCAGCAGTCGAGACGAACACTCGGTTCATGTGCGCCGCAGGCACGGTCACAGTGTCCGAGCCAGCGAGGCCGAGCGCGTCACCCGAAGGAGGGAGCGGGCGGGTAGGCTCTCGCGCCAGTGGCAGACGGCTTCCAGCTCGGCAAGCTGCTCGACGGCAGCGGCGAGCTCGTCCTCGACCCGGACGACCTGACCACGCACGCCGTGATCGTCGGGATGACGGGCTCCGGCAAGACGGGGCTCGGGATCGTGCTGCTCGAGGAGGCGCTCGGGAAGGGGATCCCGGCGCTGATCCTCGACCCCAAGGGCGACATGGGCAACCTCGCCCTCACCTTCCCCGACCTCTCCGCCGCGAGCTTCCGGCCCTGGATCGACGAGTCGGCCGCGCGCGCCGCCGGCAAGACGCCGGACGAGTACGCGCAGAGTACGGCCGAGCTCTGGCAGCGCGGACTCGCCGAGCACGGGATCGGGCCGGAGCGGATCACGGCGCTCCGTGCAGCCGCCGAGGTGACGCTCTACACGCCCGGCTCCGAGGCCGGCGTGCCGCTGAACGTGATCGGCTCGCTGAAGGCGCCGACGCTCGCGTGGGAAACCGAGGAAGAGACGATCCGCGATGAGATCGAGGGCACGGTGACGAGCCTGCTCGGGCTCGTCGGGATCGAGGCAGACCCGCTCGGCAGCCGCGAGCACGTCCTGCTCTCGAACCTGCTCGAGCACAACTGGCGCGCCGGCCGGGACCTCGACCTCGGCGCGCTGATCGGCCAGATCCAGCAGCCGCCGCTGCGCAAGCTCGGCGTCTTCGAGGTCGACGCTTTCCTGCCCCCGGCCGACCGGAACGAGCTCGCCGTCCGCCTGAACGCGCTCGTCGCCTCGCCCTCGTTCGCCGCCTGGGGCCGCGGCCCCGCGCTCGACCCGGCCGTCCTGCTGCGCACCGAGGACGGGCGGCCGCGCGCCGCGGTGATCTATCTCGCGCATCTCTCCGACCAGGAGCGACAGCTCGTCGTCACGCTCGTCCTCTCCCGGCTGATCACGTGGATGCGCGGCCAGTCGGGGACGAGCGAGCTGCGCGGCCTCGTCTACCTCGACGAGGTGATGGGCTTCGCGCCGCCGACGGCGATGCCGCCGTCGAAGAAGCCGATCCTGACACTGATGAAGCAGGCGCGCGCGTTCGGGATCGGCATGGTCGTCGCGACCCAGAACCCGGTCGACCTCGATTACAAGGCGATGGCGAACGCGGGCAGCTGGTTCGTGGGACGGCTCCAGACCGAGCGGGACAAGGAGCGCGTGCTCGAAGGCCTGCGCTCGGCCGCGGGCGGGGTCGACGTCGCCGCACTCGACCGGGCGATCGGCGGCCTCGAGCAACGACAGTTCCTGCTTCAGAGCGCCCACCGCGACAAGCCCGACCTCTTCTCGACCCGCTGGGCGATGTCGTTCCTGCGCGGACCGCTGACGAAGGAGCAGATCGCAACGCTGACGCCGGACGCGCCGGCGGGCGAGGAAGCAAGTGTTGTTTCAACACAAAGTCAGCTTGGGGACGACGAGAGCGCGGTCGCGCCGCCGGTCGCCGACGGCGTCCCGGTGCGCTGGCTCGACCCCGCCGCTCCCTGGGCCGCAGAGATCGGTGCCAATCCGGCCGGGAGGCGCCTGCAGGCCTTCCTCGCGGCGCGCGTCAACCTTCGCTTCGACGACGCGAAGGCCGGGCTCGACACGACACAGGAGTGGGAAGCCGTCTACGGGCCCCTCGACGGCGGCCTCGAGCTCGATCGCGAGACGTCGGTCGACTACGACCACCGCGACCTGCGCTCCGAGGCCCCGGCGGGTGCCGCCTACGTGCTCCCGAGCGTGCCACTCGACGAGCCGTCGTTCTTCCGCGACGCCGCCCGCGAGATCCAGCGGCGCCTCATCGATACGCAGACGCTCGAGCTGCTCCGCATCGCCGAGCTCGACCTCTATTCTCGCCCGGGCGAGACGCCGGAGCAGTTCGCGGTCCGCGCCGACGAGGCCGCGAGGACGGCCGCCGACACCGAGACGGCAAAGATCCGCGACCGCCTCGAGACGAAGCAGGATCGGCTCGAGCGGGCGCTCGCGACAGCCCGCCAGCGAGTCGAGGAGCTGTCGACCGAGCAGAGCTCCCGCCGCAGCACCGAGCTCCTCTCCGGCCTCGGCAGCGTCGTCGGCGTCCTCCTCGGCGGCAAGGCCGACACGCGGACGATCGCCCGCGCCGGGCGGGCGCTCGGAGGCGCTGCGAGCCGTCGCGGGATGACCACGCGCGCAGCCGAGCGGAAGCAGACCGCCGAGGAGAAGGTCGAGCTCGCCGAGACCGATCTCGAGGAGCTGGAGCAAGAGATCCTCGACGAGGTGGCGGAGATCGACGAGCGCTGGGCGCAGAAGGCGGACGCGATCGAGACGGTGCCGATCCGGCTCGAGGCCGGCGACGTCCGCGTCGTCGAGACGACGCTCGTGTGGGTCCCGACCGCCTGAGACGCGCCGCGCTGATCGCGGTCGTCGTCTGCGCCGGCTGTGGCGGCGCGGCGCCTCCGCCCGTGGGCGTCACGGTCGAATCGGTCCGGGACGGCGACACGATCCTGCTCGAGGACGGCCGGCGCGTGCGGCTCGTGCAGGTGGACGCGCCAGAGCTCGGCCGCGAGTGTTACGGCGACGAGGCCGCGGCCGCGCTCTCCCGGCTCGCGCCGCCGGGGACGACGTTGCGGCTCGAGCGCGATCCGGCGCTCGACGACCTCGACCGTCACCGACGCCTGCTTCGCTACGCGCACGTCGATGCGACCAATCTGAATCTCGAGCTCGTCACGATCGGCGCCGCCGCGCCCTACTTCTACCGCGGCGAGCAAGGCAGGTACGCGCGGCTGTTGGCGGCCGCCGCGCACGCGGCCAGAGTGGGCCGGCGCGGGCTCTGGGGAGCGTGCCCGCGAGCCCGCATCCGACCCGAGCGTCAGGTCGAGACGGGCTCCGGCTAGACCCGCCCGATCAAACGGACTGCAGCCTGACCGGCACCGCGACCGGGAGCTCCGTGTCCGCCGCAAGCAGCGCCCGCCAGGTCAGCGGGCCGACGATCCCGTCCGGTTCCAGGTCGCTCAGCATTTGAAACTCCAGCACTGCGGCCTCGGTGATCTCGCCAAAGTCGCCGTCGATCTGCGCCGGCTCCAGAAGCAGGTCATGCCGGCGCAATAGCGTCTGCAGCCGCGTTACCTGCCAGCCCTCGGAGCCGATGCGTAGCAGCGGCGGGCTCCCCTTCAACTCGGCAGCGGCCACCGGCGCCGCGCCGAGGTGCGCCCGCACGAGCCCGAGGTAGCGCTCGATCGGGAAACCCGAGCCCGGGTCCCAGTGCGAGCCGCGCTTGAACGCCTTGCTGACCGCGTCGTGCGTCGTGATCCCGCGCTTGCCGGCCCTCAGGTCGGCCGCGTAGAGCCACGTCACCGGAATCGCGTACTTCCGGGACAGCTCGGCAACGAGCGCGGCGGAGCGCTCGAGCATCGCCGCCGAGTAGGCGTCGCTCCAGTCCCGACCCGTCTGCTTCGCCCGGCCGGCGTGCTCGATCCCGATCCCGTCGTGGTTCGCACCCGGCGCGTGCCAGCCGACGTCCTGGTCGCGCACGCACTGGACGATCGAGTCGGCATCGACGCAGTAGTGCGCCGAGACGTTCGCGGCCGGGTTGCGGAACCACTGGGCGCAGTTCTCCGCCGTCTCGCCCTTCTCGTCCAGCTCCATCGTGTGGATGACGATCAGGTCGATCTGGCGCCCGTCGGTCCTGGTCACGTGCGGGCTCTCGACGAACGGATATGCCACGGGTCCCTCCCCTCGGTGAAGCCGCAGCAGGTTTGTTCGTCGGTTGCATGATTCCGCCGACCGGGACACAATGCAACCTCGATCTGGGCAGGCTCGACTCGGCGGTGCGGCCCGCCTCGACGTGAGGGGAGGCCGCATGGACGGCAGCACCAGCCACGCCGATCTCGTCTTCGAGGGAGGTGGCGTCAAGGGGATCGGGCTCGCGGGTGCGCTCGCGACGCTCGAGGAGCGCGAGTACCGTGCGCAGAACATCGCCGGCACTTCGGCCGGAGCCATCTCCGCTGCGCTGCTCGCTGCGGGCTACACCGCCGCCGAGCTGCGCGAGATCATCATCTCGCTCGACTACCGCCAGTTCCAGGCCGGTCCTGGGAGGACAAGGTGCCGCTGATCGAGCGCTCGCTGAGCATGCTGCTCGACCTCGGGCTCTACGAGGGCGACCGCTTCCTCGCCTGGATCCCGGAGCGGCTCGAGGCGAAGGGCGTGCGTACCTTCGCCGACCTCGTCCACGACGAGTTCGCAGAGGATCCGCGCGACCGCTCGCGCCTGCAGGTGATCGCCTCGGACGTGACGACGCATGAGCTGCTCGTGCTCCCGCGCGAAGCGACCAAGCTCGGCATCGAGCCGGATTCGCTCGATTTGGCGCTCGCGGTGCGAATGAGCATGAGCATCCACGTCTTCTTCGAGCCGGTGCGCTTCGAGAACCCGAAGACCGGCCGGCTGCACGTGATCGTCGACGGCGGCATGCTCTCCAACTTCCCCGTCTGGCTCTTCGACTGCGACGACGGCGACGCCCCCGAGTGGCCGACGTTCGGGCTGCTGCTCGTCGAGCCGAAGCCGCAGATCCCGATCGGCGCCCGCCTGCCGAAGCCGAGAATGACCGGCCACGGCCCCGGTGCCGTGATCGACTACGTCAAGGCGCTCGCCCAGAACGCGCAACCGCGGCGAGGGCCTGGTCGAGCTCGTCTGCAGCGACACGGGCGCCGGGATGGACGAGGCGACGCTGGCGCAGATCTTCGAGCCTTGCTTTACGACCCGTGAGCAGGGCGTCGGGCTCGGCCTCGCCTCCGTCTACGGGATCGTCCACCAGAGCAGCGGCGAGGTCTCGGTCGAGAGCTCGCCAGGGGTTGGGTCGGTGTTCACGATCACGCTGCCGCGCGTCTTCGAGCAGCCCGGCAGGATCGCGCCGTTGCCTCCCCCGGCCGCACGCGTCGGCTCGGAGACGATCCTGCTCGTCGAGGACGAGGACGTCGTTCGCGACCTCACGCGCCGCGTGCTCGAGCGGCAGGGCTACACGGTGCTGGCCTGCGCGGACGGGCCGGCCGCCGTCGCGCTCGCGGCGGCCGAGGAGCGCACGATCGACCTGTTGCTCACGGACGTCGTCATGCCCGGCATGCGCGGCTACGAGGTGGCGCGGCTCGTCTCCGCCTCGCGTCCCGAGATCCGGATCCTCTTCATGTCCGGCTACGCGGAGGAGGCCCTCGTCGGCCTCACCGCCGTCTCCGACCGTCCGCTGATCGAGAAGCCTTTCGCGGTCGACGCGCTCGCGCGCCGCGTCCGCGAGGCGCTCGAAACGTAGGGCGGCGGCTCGCTAGACTGCGCTCACCACGCGGGCGTAGCTCAGTTGGTAGAGCATCAGCTTCCCAAGCTGAGGGTCGTGGGTTCGAGTCCCATCGCCCGCTTATAAAATCCCCCGGAAAAGGGGTGTTCTCGTTTGTGATGGAACGATGGGGAGTGAAATATGTCCCCGACGTGTCCCGCAATGCGATTTGAGTGCAAAGCGCTTCGCGCCGGGTTAGCCCAGCCGGTCTAGGCGTCGGATGCTCTAGGGCTTCCGGCCCGATTTGAGCCCGAACCTCCGGTGATCCTTAGAGCGGCCCGCTGACTCCGAAGCGCGAGGATGTGCTCCACCTGATCCGTAGCTGAAACCCGAGCGGGGGGGGCATCATGCCCCCCCGCTCGGGTCTGGACGTCGCCTAACCCGCGCGCCGGAAGAACACGCTCGAAGGATCACTCGCGTGCGGCTGCGAGAAGAAGGGGGTGAAGGCGTTCCCCACACTCGCCAGCCCCTCGTAGTCGCCCGTGAAGAACCCACGGGCAAACGGAGCCTGCCGCATGTCGAAGGACGCTTCCGTGAGTCGCCTGTCGCTTCCTGGTTGGTCGTCCCTCCAGTTCGTCTCGCTGAGGCACGACGTCGGCGACGTCGGATGACAGTGGACGATGAAGTAGTCGGTCAGGAGCGGTGCAGTCGACGTGTTGTTTCGGAAGTCGTAGTACGTGACGGCGACCGTTCCGTCGGCTGACACGTCGACGGACGTCGTAAACGCCTGCTGATTTCCAGCCGAGATGCCCGTCGGCGTCTTGTTGACCTTGATCGGGGACGACCAGGAGACGCCGCCGTCGAGTGACTGGGAGAATGCAATCGCGTCCGCCTGTCCGCTGTTGAAGCTGGCGTCCTGCCAGACGGCGTACAGCCTGCCGCTCCTCGGGTTCCCAGTGGTCGAGTCGACCGCGATGTCGGGGATGATATCCCCTGTCCGCACCGGGTCACCGGTCTCGGGGTCGAAATTTCCGATCGTCCCGAGCCTACCGACGTCGTACGGCCCAGACCACGCGGATCCCCTGTCGGTCGAGCGAAGCACACGAATGAACCCGCCGCGACGCTTCTTGGCGTTCTCGTCGTTGAACTCCGTGAAGATGTCCACCAGTGCGCCGTCGGGCTGGACGACGATCTGGTTGCCGATCGTCTGGTCGCGCTGGCCGGGGTCGTAGATCTCCCGTGCAGGCTCCCACGTCTGTCCGGCATTCGACGACCGCGCGAACCAGGCGGGGCCGCTGAACGAGCTCGTGCGGAACGACGCGACCACACTCGCACGCTCGCTGCCCGGGAAGACCAGCCGGTCCCAGACCGCGTAGACGTAGTTCGCGTTGGTCGGGTCGGCAGTGATCGACTGCTTGTCGTTGAACACCGTCGGAGCGGTGTCTCTGATCACCACTACCGGGTCGCTCCACGTGAGACCGCCGTCGGTCGATCTCGAGGCGAGCAGAGAGTGGTCGAAGTCGAAGGTCGAGTAAGGAGGCTTGAGGTCGTTGAACGAAAGGCTGAGCTGGTACGCGATTCCGGTCGGGCCGAACGTCACCCACGGGTCGGTCGCCCGCTGATACCCGCCTCCGTTCGCGGCCGTTCCGCCGGTGCACAACGACGTCTTGAGGCCGTTCACGATCGTCCAGCTCGTACCGCCGTTCACAGTAACGCCGGCGACGAGCCCGCGCGATCCGCCGTTCGACCAGCGGTCCTGCTGCCAGACGCCAACCATGTTGAGCGGATTCGCCGGGTTGACGTCGATCCAGGGCTCTACCTCACTGTTTATGAATGGGGTGCCGGTCTGG
>JBDSOJ010000220.1:0-6513 GCA_039914895.1 Gaiellaceae bacterium | reverse complement strand
CGGCGTCGACTACGCCCTCTTCATCGTCTCCCGCTTCCGCGAGGAGCGGGCGCGCGGCGTGGAGAAGATCGAGGCGATCGCGGCGACCGGCCGCAGCGCCAGCCGTGCGGTTCTCTTCAGCGGGACTGCGTTCGTGATCGCACTGACGGGGATGCTGCTCGTTCCCGACACGATCCTGCGCAGCCTCGCCGCGGGCGCCGTCCTCGTGGGAATCACCGCGGTTGCGGCCGCGACGACCCTGCTGCCCGCGATCCTGTCGCTGCTCGGAGACCGGATCGAGGCGCTGCGGCTCCCGTTCGTCTGGCGCGGTTCCGGCGAGGGCCGCTTCTGGGGCGGAGTTATCTCCCGCGTTCAGCGCCGGCCGCTACTCAGCCTCGTGGTCTCGACAGTGCTCCTGCTCGCGCTCGCGCTGCCCGCGCTCGACCTGCGCACCGGCTCGGCAGGCGTGCGGACGATTCCCGACGGTTACGCGTCGAAGGACGGGTTCAACGCGCTGGAGCGCGAGCTCGGGGTCGGGACCGTGGACTCGGCGCAGATCGTGGTCGAGGGGGACGTGGGTTCGTCGGCGATCAGGCAGGGGATCGAGCAGCTCCGGACGGAGCTCGCGACCGACCCGGCCTTTCGCAACCCCGAGATCGAGACATCGCCGGACGGCTCCCTCGCCGTGGTCGAGGCGCTCGTCGCGGGCGACAGTCGCGACGAGCGGTCGGTGCAAGCCGTCGAGCGGTTGCGAACGGAGATGGTGCCGCAGGCACTCGGCTCGACCGACGCCGAGGTGTTCGTCACCGGCGAGACGGCCGAGATCGTCGACTACCGCAACCTGATGGAGAGCTGGCTGCCGATCGTGTTCGCGTTCGTGCTCGGCTTCAGCTTCGTTCTCCTGACGATCGCGTTCCGCTCGATCGTGGTGCCAGCGAAGGCGATCGTCCTCAACCTGCTCTCCGTCGGCGCCGCCTACGGCCTGATCGTGCTCGTCTTCCAGCAGGGCGTCGGCAACGAGCTCTTCGGCTTCCCTCAGGTCGACGCGATCGAGGCGTGGCTGCCGCTCTTCCTCTTCTCCGTCCTCTTCGGGCTCTCGATGGACTACCACGTCTTCCTGCTCAGCCGGATTCGCGAGCGGTACACCGAGACCGGCGACTCGAGCGAGGCGGTCTCGTTCGGCGTCCGGACGACCGCGCGGCTGATCACCGGCGCCGCGCTGATCATCATCGTCGTCTTCGTCGGCTTCGCGACCGGGGAGCTCGTGATGTTCCAGCAGATGGGCTTCGGGGTCGCGGTCGCGCTGCTGCTCGACGCGACCGTGATCCGGTCGGTGCTCGTACCGGCAGCGATGGAGTTGCTCGGCGAGCGCAACTGGTACCTACCGCGCTGGCTCTCGTGGCTCCCGCGCTATTCCATCGAGGCGGAAGACGAGCCGCAGGAGCGGATGCTCGTCCCGCAAGATCCCTGAAGCGGCCGCCTTCAGTGGCCGTCAGCTGACGACGAACTGAGCGATGCGGCGGCCGATCAGCTCGCCCTGGTCCTCCTGGAGGAAGTGACCTGCGCCGGCGACGATCTCCGGCTCGAGTGCACCTGGGATGTGTGCCGCGATCCGCTCCGCGACGCTCGGCGCGAAGATCGGGTCGCTGTCCGAGAAGAGGACGAGCGCCGGCCGCTCCCAGTGGGCGAGCCGCTCCCGCACCGCCAGGTGCGCCGCCACGTCCGGATGCTCGGGCGAGATCGGGACGAGCTCGGGGAAGGCGAGGATGCCGGCTTTCGACTCCGGTACCGGCCAGGGCGCGCTGTATGCCTCTACGACCTCATCGCTGATCGGCTGTACGGCCGAAAGCTGCACGAGCCGGCCCGGGATCAGCTCGGTGCCGAGCCGCCGCACCCAGTCGCGGAAGCGCAGCCACTCGTCGGAAGGTGGCCGGCCGCCGCCGATGCCCGTGTTCATGATCACGAGCTTTCCGATCCGGTCCGGATTCTCGACCGCCACGCGGAGCCCGATCGGTCCGCCCCAGTCCTGAACGACGACGGTCGCATCGCGCAGGTCGAGCTCCTCGACGAGCCGCGCGATCGAACGGACGTGGAAGTCGTAGGAGTAGTCCTCGACTCGGAGCGGCTTGTCGGAGCGGCCGAAGCCGAAGTAGTCGGGCGCGATCGCGCGTGCCGTCGGCGTCAGCTCCGGGATCAGCTTCCGGTAGAGGTACGACCACGTCGGCTCGCCGTGCAGAAGCAGGACGGCCGGCCCGGCACCCTCGTCGAGGTAGTGCATGCGCAGCCCGTCCTGCGCGACCCAGCCGGGGAGATAGTGCGGCTCGAACTCGTAGCCGGGAAGGCCCTCGAAGCAGTCGTCGGGTGTGCGGTAGGCGTCCACGCTCAGGCCGTTCCGGAGATGATGTAGGAGAAGAGGAAGCCGGCGACGGTCGCGAAGGCGACGTACGGGCCGCCCTCTTTGTACGCCTCGGGGAAGAACGTGGTGGCGAGCGCGGCCAGGATCGCGCCCGCGGCGAAACCGAGGAGGACCGCGAGCGCGGTGCCCGACGCTCCGGCGAGCGCGAATCGGCCGATCACGACGGACGCTGCGAGCAGCACACCGGCGCCGGACCAGAGGCCGATGATGTGCGCGCGCGAGTGCCCGTCCTCGCGCATCCGCACCGCGCTCCCGAGCGCCTCCGGCAGGTTGTTGGCGACGATCGCCGCCAGCAGGGCAAAGCTTGCGCCGTCGATCAGCGTCACGCCGAGCGCGAGGTTCTCCGGCACCCCGTCAAAGATGGCCGCGGCGAGGAGCGCCCCGGCGACCGCGCCGCCGCGCATGCCGGAGACGAGCCGCGCGTCGACGACGATGAACGTCGCCGCTCCGCCGATCATGCCGGCGGCGCTGTACCACACGCCGCCCAGCCGATCCGCCTCGGCGAAGAGCTCGAACGCGAGAGCTGCGACGAGCGCTCCACCGGCGAATGCGATCACCGCCGCAGTGAGGTGCGCGGGCGGCTTCCAGAACGAGCCGAGCGCCGCGCCGGCGACGAGTGCGGCGGACGCGACGGCACCGAAGAGAACGGCCTGCCCCACCGGCTGAGTGTACGAGGCGTGAGAACTGTGAGTCCGGGGAAGAGTGCGTCGGATGGTCGAGCCCCCGCCCCGCGATCCTCGCGATCCCGCCGACGACGAGACGATCATCGTCCCGCCCGACGACACCGTCGAGGAGACGGTCGTCTCGGACGGCTGGGGGCCGGAGAGCGACGTGTTCGTCGAGACCGAGGACGGGGTGGTGGTCGAGGAGACCGAGACCGTCGTGCCGCCTCGCCGGATGCCGGTGATCTGGCCCTGGCTGCTGGCTTTTCTCGTGGCCGTGCTCGGCGGGCTCGGCGCCTACTACTACTTCACGCAGCAGGACGAGTCGACTGTGCCGGCGGTCACCGGCCTGCGCCAGGAGCGTGCCGAGGCGGAGGTGCGCGACGCCGGGCTCGATCCCAGGACGACGCGGCAGGAGAGCGCGAAGCCGCGCGGCATCGTGCTCACGCAGGATCCCGATCCGGGCACGAAAGTCGACGAGGGCGCCGATGTGAGGCTCGTCGTCTCCGCCGGGCCGCCGCGCGAGACCGTCCCGGACGTCGTCGGCGAGACGGAGGCGCAGGCAACCGCGGCTCTGACTGCGGCGGGCTTCGAGGCCGACGTGACGAAAGCTTTCTCGGACAAGCAGGCGGGGATCGTCGTCGCGCAGGAGCCCGCGGGCGGCGCGAACCTGAAGGAGGGCTCGGCGGTCGAGTTGACGGTGTCCCAGGGGAGCAAGCCCGTGACCGTGCCGGACGTCGTCGGCACCACCTCGTCGCAGGCGACGGCGACGCTTCGCAGCGCGGGCCTTGAGGTCAACGTCGTCGGGGTCCCGTCCGATCAGCCGAGTGGCACCGTCGTCGCACAGAACCCGGGCGCCGGCAAGCAGGCGAAGTCCGGCGACACCGTCCGCCTCAACGTCGCGCAGGCGCCAGGTGAGACCACCACCCAGCCGCCGGCGGCGACGACCCCGCCTCCCGCCACGACCGCTCCGCCCGCGACAACGGCACCGCCGCAGCCGGCGACCGTGCCGGACGTGGTCGGGCAGGAGTTGGCGCAAGCGGCGAGGGCCTTTGCGGACGAGGGACTCAAGGCCGCGGTGAAGTACGTTCCATCGGACGAGCCGCAGGGGAGGGTGGTCGCTCAGGCTCAGCCGGCCGGAACCGAGCGTACCCGGGGCGACACGGTCCAGCTCAACGTCTCGACCGGCGCGGAGCCGGCTGCCGCCGCGGCCGTGCCGAACGTCGTCGGGCGCCGGTTAAGTGAGGGCCGGCGCGCGCTCGAGCAGGCCGGCTTCGAGGTGCTCGCGATCGACCTGAACGCGGGCGAGGTGCGCAACGCGACCCCGATCGACTCGCAGACGCCCGCGGGCGGCGCGAGCATCCCGAGCGGCTCGCTCGTGCTCCTCTACGTCGGCAGCTGAGCCCGAAGCGGGCCGGGCCGCCGCTCTTAGAGGTCGTCGCGCGCTACTTCGGACTTGGATCGAGCTTGTAGCCGACGCCGTAGCGCGTCTGGATGAAGGTGTGACGGGGCGCGCGGGTGTCGACCTTCTCCCGCAGCTTGCGGACGAAGACGTCGACCGTGCGATCGCGGTGTGAGGCGCGGCGACCCCAGACACGCTGGAGCAGCTCGTCGCGCGTGAGGACCCGGCCCTGGTCGAGCGCGAGCGCGTAGAGGAGCCGGAACTCGGTCGGCGTCAGCTCGGCGCTCTCACCGTCGACGTACGCCTGGACGTTGCGCGGGTCGAGCCGAAGCTCCTCGACCAGGATCTCGTCGCCACGCCGCGGTTCCTGCGCGCGCGTGCCGCGGCGGGCCGCCGCCGCGACGCGCGCCACGAGCTCTTTCATCGAGAAGGGCTTGACGAGGTAGTCGTCGGCGCCGAGCTCGAGCGCGTTGATCCGGTCGTGCTCGGTGCCGCGCGCGCTGACGACGACGATCGGTGTCCCGATCCCCTCGCTGCGCGCCTGCTCGATCACGCGCCAGCCGTCGACGCCCGGCAACATCAGGTCGAGCACGCAGACGTCCGGCTGCTCGAAGCGGAGCCGCGCCAGGCCGGTCTCCCCGTTGGCGACCCCGACGGCGTCGAACCCGGCCGCTGTGAGGTGCCTCGCCATCCCCTGGGCGATCACGTCGTCGTCCTCGATGATCAGAACCTTGGGCATGCGTGCATCATGCAGCCGAGACGTGCTCACGCGGGGTGAAGGAGTGGTAACGGAGTGGTGAATCCCGATGCGATCCGAGGACAGGTTCTCCTGGAGGAGAGCCGCGAGGCCGTCGTCGTCCTCGACGAGGCGGGCAACATCCTCACCGCGAGCCGGCGGGCACGGCAGGCGCTCGGCGTGCGCGAGGGCGACGAGCTCAGTGCGGATCTGCTCGACAGCGAGCGCGCGCTCGTCGTGCCCTACGCGGTGAACGGCGGCCGCGAGCGCCTCGTCTACCTCTCCGAGGCGGGTGACCTGGCGGCGTACGAAGAGTTGCGCTCGGGTTTCACGGCAGCCGTCTCCCACGAGCTGCGCACCCCGCTTGCCCGGCTGCTCGCGCTGCTCGAGCTCGCCGCGCTTCCGGGCGAGGACGTGGACGAGCTGATCGAGCAGGCGCGTCGCGAGATCGACCAGATCAAGGAGCTGATCGACGAGGTGCTCTTTCTCGCGGAGCTCGAATCCGGCACGCGGGTGGTCTCACTCGGGGCCGAACCCGTGCTGCCCGTGCTCCTTGAGGTCGCATCGGGGCTCGAGGAGCAGGCCGCGCGGGCGGGCGTGACGCTGCACGTCGTCGGCGACGAGGACGCCACCGCCGAAGTGCGACCGCGGATGATGCGCGTCGTCGCGAGCAATCTCGCGGAGAACGCGATCCGCTACGCGGGACCCGGCACGAACGCGACCCTGTCGGTGCGGCGGGAGCTCGGCGGCGTCGTGCTCTCGGTCGTCGACGACGGCGCGGGCGTCGACCAGTCCGACCTGCCGCGGTTGTTCGAGCGCTTCTATCGCGCCGACCGCTCGCGGGCATCGCGCGGAACCGGCCTCGGGCTCGCGATCGTGAAGCATGTGGTTGCCTCCGCCGGCGGCACCGTCGAGGCCCGCGGCGGTAGGGGCCGCGGGCTCGAGATTCGCTGTTCCTTCCCTCTTCGCGCCGCCTAGGCCGTTCACCACCCTTTCACCGGATCTTCACCAGTCGGCGCCCCACGGCGCGGGGGGACATCGGAAGACTCGACGCATGCACACGCGACGAGAGAACACATTGGCAATGGCGCTGTTGCTCGGCCTCCTCGTCCTGCTCGTCGGCTGCGGTGGCGGGCGGGGCGACGACGACGACGCGTCGGGCACGACCACTGAGACGACCGGCGGCGGCGACGACCTCTCCGGCCGGATCGAGGTGGACGGCTCGAGCACGGTCGGGCCCTTCACGACCGCAGCCGCGGAACGGTTCCAGGGCGAGCAATCCGGCGTCCAGGTAACGGTCGGCGTCTCCGGCACCGGC
>JBDSOJ010000254.1:0-18006 GCA_039914895.1 Gaiellaceae bacterium | reverse complement strand
AGGCAGGCGCTGCAACCGCGCTAGAGCTCGGGCGGCGGTCGTGAAACGTCTGATCTGATATCGTCCATGCATGAGCGCCGGGCAACTGCTCAGGGCGGCGCGGGCGCGGCACGGGTTGACGCAGAAGCAGCTCGCGATCCGTGCGCGTACCTCGCAGGCCGCGATCTCGCGGATCGAGCGCGGGCTCGTCTCGCCGACGGTCGAGACGCTCGAGAAACTGCTCGCGATGGTGAACGAGGAGCTCGTGCTCGACGCAGCCGCGATCGACTGGGGACATGACGTGACGCTGCTGCAGCAGAACCTGCTGCGGACACCCGCCGGCCGGATCGAGCACATGACGGACGTGGCGAACTTCGTGCTGCGAAACCGTGGTGCGGCCACCTGAGTTCCGGCCACGGCCGATCCTCGACGCGCTGCTGGCGCACGAGGTGGACTTCGTGCTCATCGGCGGCCTCGCGGGCGTCATGCGCGGCTCCTCCTATCCGACCTACGACGTCGACATCGCGTACGGCCGAGAACGGGAGAATCTCGAGCGCCTGGCCGCGGCACTCGTAGAGCTCGGCGCCCGACTTCGTGGAGCCCCGGCTGACGTCCCGTTCATCCTCGACACGAAGACCCTAGAGAACGGAGCTCGCTTCACCTTCGAGACACCGCACGGCAGTCTCGACATCCTCACCGACCCCGACGGTGCGCCGCACTACAACGAGCTGAAGCGGGCCGCCGGCGAGCCGCAGCCGCTCGAAGGCGTACTCATCCACGTCGCCTCGCTCGATCACCTGATCGCGATGAAGGAGGCCGCAGGCCGAACGAAGGACAAGCTGATGGCCAGCGAGTACCGCACGCTCGCCGACGAGACCCGCTAGGGGAACGCGACGAAGCCGCGCTCGGCGAGCGTCGCCAGGCTGCTCGCCATGACGCCGTTCTCGGAGACGGTGAGCACGCCGTCGCGGACGACGAGCGAGCGGCGGATCGGGCTCGCCCGGTCGTGCTCGACGCGGCCGGCCGGGTCGATCCCGCGCGAGCGGCCGACGCGGAAGCCGGCGGCACGCTGCTCGAACGGGATCATCACGAGCCCCGTCCGCGGCCAGAAGAGGAAGGCGTGATGGTCGTGCTCGGCCTCCGACCAGCCCTGGCCGAGGTGGCGGGTGTGCAGGCGCGTCGGCCGGCGCAGGTCGGAGACGTCGAAGATCGAGAGCTGCGTCCCGAGCGGGCGGCCGTTGTCGTCCGCGTCCTGGCCGACGCCGAGCAGCAGGTCCTCGCCGATCGGGTGCAGGTAGGCCGAGTAGCCCGGGATCTTCAGCTCGCCGAGCACGCGCGGGCGCTCGGGGAGCGAGAGATCGACGGTGTAGAGCGGGTCGATCTGGCGGAAGGTGACGACGTACCCGGTGTCGCCGACGAAGCGCACGGCGTAGACGCGCTCGCCCTTGCCGAGCCCGCCGATCCGGCCGGCCTGGACGAGGGCGCCCCCTGACGGGCGCAGCGTCGTCAGGAACGACTCGGTCTCGCCGCCTCCACCCCACCAGGCCGGGCTTTCGGTGCTGACGACGCGGAGCACACCCCGATGCTCCGAGAGCGACCACTGGCTGAGCAGATAGCCGGAGACCTTGCCGCTACCGCGATAGTGCGTCTTGACCGGGCTCGAGATGTCGAACTTGTGGATCTCGGTCTGGACGCCGTTCTTGTCCTGCGTCGGCGTGTCCGGATTGGGCCGGTCGGCCCAGCGTTCGGTCGCGACGTAGAGGCTCTCCGGCGAGGCGTAGACAATGCGGCCGTCCGTCATCACGGCGGCCGAGTCGACCGGCTGAAGCCCCTTGCTCAGGTCGACGGTAAGGACGGTGAGCATGCCGAGACCGGAGAACGCGCTCGCGCGGCGCACGTGCCGGCACTGGACGAGCGGGCGCGCCTTGCTCGGCTTCGCGCCCGCGCGCTTGATCCGGTAGGACGGAAGCCAGCGCGCGATCCTCGAGCCCGCGACGACGGCCCGGTTCCGCTTCGAAGCCGCCGCGATCGCCGCCTTCGAGCCGTCGGCCGGCTGCGTGAACGGGAGCGCTGCGGGAACCTGGGAGGCGGCGACGATCCGGGCGCTGGAGCCGACCAGCCGCGCCGCGACGTACGAACCGTCGAGTGTAAGCGTGCGGACGAGCCGGAGCCTCGCCGGAACGGACACGTCGATCTCCGCCAGGACGGACGAGGCCGGCGTATAAGGCGCCATCCGCGCCGCAATCGCCGGCAAGGGCTCGATCCAGAAGCCGCCGCGGGAGAGCACGAGCAGGCGGTCGCCGTGGAGCAGCAGCTCGTGCGTCAGCGCCGGGTCGAGCGCGAGCGAGTCGAGCAGCCGCGGCTTCAGACCGGTGACGTCGACCGCGCGCAGCTTCCCGCCCGCGACGGCGAAGAGCGTCCTCCCGTCCGTCTTGACCAGGTCCGGCTCGTCGACGCCCTCCTCCTGCACGTTCGTGCCCGAGTAGTCGACGCCCTGCTGCGGCGCGGCGGCGCGGGTCGTCTCGGCGATGTCGACCCTGCCGGGGGCACCGAGACCGTACGGGCCGACGAAGCGCGTCGCCTGCGCCTTCGCGTAGCCGAGCAGTTGGCCGCAGGAGCCGAACGCGGTCAACCGCGGCTTGGCCACGGCTTCGGGGGCCGAGCGGGCCGTTGTTCCCCCCAGAGCGGCGGCGCCGACGATCGCCAGCGCCGCGAGGAGCGCGACGCGTCTACCGAGATCCATCACTCCTGTTATACGCCACCGTTGTCCTCGACGTCACCTCCCGATGTGTGATGTTTCGCGGTGCGGGAATAGTGGATCGACGACTGCGTCTCACCGACAGGTTACGAAAGGAGCACCGAATGAGCTTGCTCTGGATCATCCTGATCGTCGTGCTGGTGCTTGCGCTGCTCGGCTTTTTCGGCCGCGGCCGCTTCTAGTAGGACGCGCCGCGCGAAGGAATGGGCCGTCCGGCACTCGCCGGGCGGCCTTACTTTTGCGACTCTAGGTAGGTGGACGCCGCCGTCACCGACCTGCTCGCCCGCGCCGACCGCTCGACCGTCTTGCCGAAGCTCGGCGGCATGGCCCGGCCGAACGGCGTCGTGATCGTGAGCGAGCGCTACTGGGCCTTTGCGACCACCGCGGGTGAGCTGCACGAGGGCGAAATGCCGGCTCGACGTTCCGTGGCCGCGCAGATCCCGCTCGTGCGCGGGCTCCTGCAGCTGGCGTCGTCGCTGGCACCGCTCGTCCGCGGACGCGGCGTGACGCGCCCGCGAGAGCGCGTCCTCCTCCTCGCCGCACTGCTGTTGCCGATCGCGTTCGTCGCACTTCCGAGCCGGCTCGAGCTCGCGGCCGGGATCGTGACGACGGCGCTGATCATCCTCTGGCTCTTCCGAGGTCGCACGCTACGCCTGCACGGCGCCGAGCACCGCGCGATCGCGGCGGCCGAGACCGGGTCGCTGGCGACGACGTGGAGCGGCGACGCGCAGCCGACCCGGTTCTCGGCTCGTTGCGGCACGAACTTCGCCGCGCTCGCGATCCCCGTCAGCGCGATCTTCGACCACGTGGCACCGAGCGTGCTCGCCCCCACGCTCACCGGCGTCCTGGTCGCAGTCGTCTCGGTCGGGGTCACGATGGAGCTCTGGAAGGCGGTGCAGCATCCGTCCGGCCTGCTCCGGGGGATGCTGCTGCCCGGTCTGGCGCTGCAGCGGCTGACGACCCGGGAGCCCGAGCTCGCGGACACGCGCGTTGCCCTCCGCGCCGTCGCCTCCGTGCTACGACGCGAGCTCTAGCTCGTGCGGTCGAGCCGGTAGGCCATCAGGATCGCGTCGACGAGCTCGCCGCCGCGGTGGTAGTGCGCCTTGCGCAGTCCCTCGCGCTCGAACCCGAACTGCTCGTAGAGGCCGATCGCAGGCTCGTTCCAGGGGAAGACGTGCAGCTCCACCTTGAGGACGCCGGCGTCGCGCGCCCAGGCGACAGCCTGCTCGAGCAGCGCCCTGCCGATGCCGAGGCGACGGTGGCTCGCGGCGACCATCAGACCGAGGTCGGCGACATGGCGGCTGGCGCTGTGCGGATCGCGGGCGAGAGAGAGGCGGCCGACGATCGCACCTTCGTCCTCGGCGACGAAGACGGCGGCGTCGGGATGGCGCCGGAGCGCGCGCACGTAGCGGCGCTCATCGGCGACGCTGCGCCAGGCGTCGGTGTTCAGCAGCCAGGCCTCGGGCTCACGGCCGATCGCGGCGCCGAGCGCAACGAGCATCGCGGCATCCTCGGGACGCGCCGGCCGGATCTGGATCGTCATCCGACGACGATTCCGTGACCGCCGCGACGCGGGTCGCCGGCGGCGGCGAGCGACCCGTCGGGACGCCGCTCGACCGCCGAGACGCCGCCGAAGTAGAGGTTACGGCCGGCCCAGCGCACCGTCTTCCAGCCCTCGGGAGCGATGTCCATCAGCCCGCCTTCGAGGTGGAGGACGTCGCCCTCGACGTGCAGGCGCGCCCGGTCGATCGCCTCGGCGACGGGCGTGCCGCGGAGAACGGCGTCTGCGACCTGCGCGATCGCGCCGGCCAGACGCACGGAGCCGGCGCTGCCGAGAGCCAGTCGCGGGCGGCCGTCCTCGAGCACGAGCGTCGGCGTCATCATGCTCGGCAGCCGCTCGCCGGATCGTGTCGGGGCGTGGCCGACGACATCGAGCTCGCCGAGCATGTTGTTCAGCTGCGTGCCGCCGCGAAAGATCCCGGAGCCGGCGCCGAGCGTCGAGGAGAGCGAGGCGGCGTTGCTCGCCGCGTCGATGACGGAGATGTGCGTCGTCCCGGCGACGGCGAGCGGCGGTGCCGACTCGTAGCCGTGGCGCAGAGCCACGGCGCGCTCGGCGAGCGTTCCCGCCTTCGCGAGCTGCTCCAGCGCGGCGGCCACGATGGCACCACCGCGGGAAGGGGCCGGGGTCGTCAGGATCTCGAGCTCGCCGACGCGTGCGCGCAGAGGTTCGGGCGCGGCCACGCGATAGTCCGCGATGTCGTCGGCGAGCTCGGGAGTCAGCTCGGTGACTGCCGCCGAGCCGGCGTCGCGAAGCCGTTTCAGCGTCGGCACGAAGTCGGCCGTCTCGATCCGTGCCGGCACGCCGTAGATCCGCCGGCCGCCTTCGTCGCGCTGCAGGATCGCGGCGAGGATCAGGTGGAGGAAGACCTGCGCGTCGGTGGCGTCGAGACCTCGCTCGGCGAGCTCGATCGCAGGCTCGACGAGTTGCGGCCACGGCACGCTCCCGAATCGCCGGTGCGCCTCCTCCAGCCCCGCGACGAGCCCGGGCACGGCGACCGATCCCTCGCCGATGTGGTAGCTCTGGGTCGAGTCGCCGAAGTCGATCGTGAGATCCTCGATCCCGCCCAGCGGTCGAGTCGGGGCGGCGAAGAAGCAGTCGAGCACGGTCGCCTCGCCCTCGAGCCACGCGAGCAGGAAGCCGCCGCCGTTGGGGCCGGTCAGCGGACCCTCGGCGACAGCGGCCGCGAAGGCCGCGGCGATGCACGCGTCGACGGCGTTGCCGCCCTCCTCGAGCACGCGGGCGCCCGCTTCGGCGGTGGGGCGGCTTCCGGCGGCAATGGCTCCGTGCATCAACTCAGGGTAAAGATGCTGTACGGATGCCGATAAGTGGGGAGAACCTCATGAGAACCCGGCTACGTTGTCAGAAGATGCACCTCGACCTCGAGTTGGGGAAACGGCACCTTGCCGTCTTCCTGGGATCGGTCGCGGCTCTCATCGCTCTGGCGCTGACTCCGCAACTGCTCGGCGACCTCGTCGCCGACGGCGTCGCCGGGCTCTCGGACGCGTCGGCCGGCTGGCTGTGGCTGGCGGCGGCCGCGTTCGCCGGGTCGCTCGTGACCTCCGCCTGCGGCTGGCAGTCGGCTATCACCCGCTGTGGCGGGACGACGTCGCGCCCCGATGCCACCGCGCGCTACTGCACCGGCTCGATCGTGAACGCGCTCGCCCCGGCCCGCATCGGGACCGCGGTCCGGTTCGCGCTCTTCTCCCGCGCGCTCCACAACGAGGGCCGGATCTGGACGGTCGGTGGGATCGCCGGCTCGCTGAGCGCCGTGCGGGCGTTGTGGCTGGCCGTCGTGCTCGCGCTCGCCTCGGCGAGCGGCGTGCTCCCGCGCTGGCCGATCGCGGTGCTGTTGCTCGGAGCGGCCGTCGCTGCCGCAATCGCCTGGCGTGCGCGCGACTCGCGGCCGGGCACGAAGTTCGGGCACGCGCTCGACGTCTTCCGCGTCCTCGGCCGCTGCCCGCGCGCCGCGGCGCAGATCGCCGGCTGGGTGGGGCTCGCGATGGCTCTGCGCGTCGCCGCCGTGGCCGGGATCGCCGCCGCCTTCGGCGTCGAGCGGCCGCTCGCCGCGGCGGTGCTGATCATTCCGGCGCTCGACCTGGCGGGGATCCTGCCACTGACGCCTGGGAACGTCGGCGTCGCGAGCGCGGCCGTCGCGTTCGCGCTGACCGCGCACGGTGTCGGCTCGGACGTGGCGGTGTCGGCCGGGATCGCGCTCGGCGCCGTCGAGACGCTGACAACGCTCGCGCTCGGCTCCGGCAGCCTCCTCTACTTCCTCGGCCGCCGCACCGACGCGCGCCGCTGGCACACCGCCGCGGCCGCGATGACGGGGTGCTTCGCGCTCGGCGCCGCCTTCGGCGCGACCGTGCTCGTCCCGCTCGTCTAGTTCCGCAGGAAGCTGGGCGGCTCGAGCGGGTCGTCCGAGCGCGTGGAGCTCGTGTTGCCGGTGAACGTCGGCGTCGTGCGGCGGCTGGTGCCGCCGAGGCCGGTGGCGATCACCGTGACCCAGATCTGGCCGGCGAGGCGCTCGTCGACGGTGGCGCCGAAGATGATGTTCGTGTCGTCGGTGGCGGCCTGGCGGACCGTCTCGGCGGCGTCGTTCACCTCGAGCAGCGTCAGGTCCTCGCCGCCCGCGATCGAGAGCAGGATCCCGCGGGCGCCGACGATCTCGGTGTCGATCAGCGGGCTCTTGAGCGCCCGCTCGGCTGCCTGCTTCGCCCGGTCCTCTCCCGTCGCGAAGCCGATCCCCATCAGGGCCGAGCCGGCGTCGCGCATGACCGTGCGGACGTCGGCGAAGTCGAGGTTGATGAGGCCGGGCATCGTGATCAGGTCGGTGATCCCCTGGACGCCCTGCCGGAGCACGTCGTCGGCGATCTTGAAGGCGTCGAGCATCGAGGTCGAGCGGTCGAGCACCTCGAGCAGGCGGTCGTTCGGGATCACGATCACGGTGTCGCAGGCGGCGCGCAGCTCCTCGACCCCCTGGTTGGAGGACGCCTGGCGGCGGGAGCCCTCGAAGCGGAACGGGGTCGTGACGATGCCGACGGTGAGCGCGCCGAGCTCCCGTGCGATGCGGGCGACGACGGGCGCCGCGCCGGTGCCGGTGCCGCCGCCCTCGCCGGCGGTGACGAAGACCATGTCGGAGCCGCGGAGCGCGTTCTTGATCTGGTCGTAGCTCTCCTCGGCGGCGCGGCGACCGATGTCCGGCTCGGCACCGGAGCCGAGGCCCTGCGTCAGCTCGCGGCCGATGTGGATCTTGACCGGCGCGTCCGAGATCTGGAGCTGCTGCATGTCGGTGTTGACGGCGACGAACTCGACCGCGGAGATGCCGGCGTCCATCATCCGGTTGACCGCATTCAGGCCGGCGCCGCCGACGCCGATCACCCGGATCACGGCGAGATAGCTGGAGCTGTCGCGCGGGGTCGCGTACTCGAGGCGCGGGGCGGGCTCCGGCATCACCTCGTAGCGGGTGAGCGGCGGCTCGTAGACGGGCTGCTCTCTCGCGGGCGGCGCTGCGGGCGGAGCGGACGCGGCGGCCCTCGACTCGGCGGCTTTCGGCTGATCCGCTTTGGGCTGCTTGCGCGCGGCGCTCACCGCCGACGCCGCCGGCTCGGAGGGCGCGGGCGCTGGTGCGGCCGCGCGTGGCTCCTCCTTCGCGAAGTCGGGGACGTGCTCGACCGTCAGCTCCTGCGGTTCCTCGGGTGCAGCGTGCGGCGCAGCCGCAGGCGCCTGCTCGGCCTGCCGCTGCGCGGCCTCCGTCGCGCGGAATAGCTCCGCGAGAGGGCCCTCACGCATGCTCGCGCGGTTTCGCGCCATCGAGCACCTCCTTCGCCAGCTCGCGGTAGGCCTCGGCGGCCGTCCCAGTCGGATCGTATTTGAGCACGGACGAGCCCTTCACGGGAGCCTCGGCGTACCTGACCGTCTTGCGGATACGAGTCTTGAAGACGAGGTCGCCGAAGCTCTCCTCCAGGATCTCGACGGCCTCGCGCGAGTGCAGCGTGCGCCGGTCGAACATCGTCGGCAGGATCCCCTCGATCCTCACGTCCGGGTTGAGGTTCTCGCGCACCATCGCGAGCGTGTTCTCGAGCTGGACGAGGCCGCGCAGCGAGAGGTACTCGCACTGCACCGGAACGATCACGCCGGTGGCCGCGACGAAGGCGTTGATCGTCAGCAGGCCGAGTGACGGCGGCGTGTCGATCATGATGAAGTCGTAGGAGTCGCGCACCTCGAGCAGCGATTTCTCGAGCGCGCGCTCGCGGCCGATCATCGAGCTGAGCGCGAGCTCGGCGCCGGCGAGGTCGATCGAGGAGACCGCGACGTCGACCTCGGCCTGGTGGATGATCTCGGTGATCGGCAGCCGGTGGACGAGCACGTCGAACATCGAGCGCTCGATCGCGTCCGGGTTCATCCCCTGGCTCATCGTCAGGTTGCCCTGCGGGTCGAGATCGACCACGAGCACGCGGAAGCCCTTCTCCTTGAAGGCGACTCCGAGGTTCAGCGTCGTCGTCGTCTTCGCGACGCCGCCCTTCTGGTTCGCGAAGACGATCACCCTCTGCAACGTCGGCTCCTCGGTGGCGTGTTGCGCCCTGGTGTTCGGACGCGGTAGCAGGCGCATGAGTCCCATCTGCAAGCGCCTTTCAAGCCTAGCTTCGGTTTTCCTGCACCGCCGTTCAGCCGGGTTCGCCGTCGTCGTAGTCGAGGTCCTCCAGCCGGGCGATCAGACCGAGCCCCCGGAAGTTGAGCTTGTTCGAGCGCGGGTAGTAGCAGATGTCGTCCGGCCGGCTCGTCCCGTAGGCCAGGAAGGTGAGGCCGGACGCTCCGGCTCTGAGGCCGTGCGCGATCCCCGTCCCGGCGGGACGCGAGATCACATTCCCGGCACGGATCGAGTGCTCCTCGTCGCCGCCGCCGTCGCGGACGAGCTGCGGGCCCGGGTACAGCCCGAGCGCGCCTTCGCCTGCGAGCACGACGAAGATCTCCTCGTCGGCGGAGTGACAGTGGGGCGGCGCACCCTCGCCGCCCGCGGGCAGGCGACGCCAATTGAGGCCCGTTCGCTCCGCGCCCGCCCGCCGGGCCAGCCGTCGCCAACCGCCGCCGTGATCGCCCACTCCGTCGTCGACGTGGACGACGGAGTCCGGGCGTCCGCCCACCTCCGGCACTTCCGGTTCACCCGCGGCCGCTTCCCGCTCCCAGGGATGCGCGCCGACGCCGGCTTCGACCCACGAGCCGCCCAGCCAGGAGACCCCCGCCCGTGGCAGGTGTGCGGCCTCGGTCCGACCCCGCTCGCCGAACGCCAGCACGTCGAGTCCGTCCTCGCCAGCGCGAAGGGAGTGCGCCTCGAAGACGCGGTGGACGATGCAGTCGCCCGCTCGCACCTCGAACGCGCCGCCATCGAGCAGGCAGATGCCCGACCCGCCGAGCACGTAGAAGATCTCCTCCTCTCCGGTCTGGCGATGGAAGGGCGTCGACCACATGCCCGGATCGATCCGGATCCGGTTGACGCCGACCGTCTTCGCCCCGGCGGCCGAGCCGAGATCGGTCCAGAGGCCGGCGATGTGGCCGGCTTCCGCGCGGCCGCTCTCGACGTCGTCCCAGTGAGCGATCACATGCCGATTATGTCCCGTGCGGCGCCGTGTGTAGGCGCTCGACCACCCCCTCCCGCACGTTCCGCTCCTGCGCCCGCGCCGAGTCCTCGGCCTCGTGGAGCAGGCCGCGCAACTCCGCCAGCAACTCGCCGGGCGCCGCGCCGTTCCGGTCGAGCGCGTCGATTCGGTCGAGCCGGGCGAGGACGCGTTCTTCGTCCATGCCTTCGACGCTAGCGCGGAACCCGCAACGGAAGCGCTGCGCCTTCGTCACGGATGTGTGAAATCTCGACCGCTACGCGCCGGCGGCGGCGCGCAGCCCGAGCAGCGCGTCGTCGAGCGAGCGCACGAGCGCCGGCCGATCGCCGTGGCGAAGCGCCTCGACGAGCGAGCGGCGGACGGCATCCTCCGCGCGCGGGGACGCCTGCTCACCTTCGGCGAGCGAACGCAGAGCGCCATGGATCGCACGCCGCTCGTCACTCTCGTCGCCGAGCAGCACCGCCGCGCGCAGCTCCCAGGTATCGCCGAGCAGCCCGGCGAGCGACCCCCGCAGCTGCTCGGAGCGGAACGGCTCGTTCTGGAACAGGGACAGCTCCCAGCGGTCGAGCGCCTCGGCGAGCGGGGTGTCCGCGTCGGCAAGCGACAGGCGCGCGAGCACGTCCCGCGTCAACTCGGCGCGGAACGAGTCGAGCCGGGTCGCCTCGCCCGGCGGCTGGGTCGCCGCGATCGGCAGCACCGGCCGGATTCCGAACGGGCGCCAGTCGAGACGCTCGAAGAGCACGGGTCCGGCGGCGACCGGAGCCGCCGTCGCAAGGCGGATCGCCGAGACCGCGTCGGCCAGTTCGGCCGGAGCGTCAGGCGGCTCCTCGCCGGCTTCGAGCCCACGCTCCAGCTCGAGCACGCAGTAGCGATCGACCTCGCGGCCGAAGCCTGCTGGCAACAGCCCCTGCGCCTCCGGCCAGTGGTGGGCGAGCTCTCCGGTCGCAGAGGCGCGGAGCCGGATTCCACCACCGAGCTCGACCTGCGTGATGACCGATATGCCGACGATCGGCGCAACGGCCGCGTAGGCGTGACCGCTGCCGAACAGCGAGCGCTCGAGCTCGCTGTAGGCGCGCTCGAAGGCGCGGTCGTCCCAGTCGAAGCCGCCGCAGGCCTCGGCGGTCGAGATCAGAAGTGAGAGCAGCACGGTGCGGAACAGGGCCTGCTCCTCGGTCGGCTTCGGGCCGGCGTGTGCCCGGGCGAAGATCGCAGCGGCCGGCTCGCGCAACAGCTCGTCGAGCGCGATCCGTGCGTCCTCGCGCTTCGCGAGCGCGCTCGCCCGCGCGTCGACGAACGTGCGGACGAGCGGCCGGTACTCGTAGAAGGCAGGCCCGCCGCGCTGGACGTGCTCCTCGAACGCGAAGGGCAGGTCGTCACCCTCCTCGAGCGCCCGGCCGAGGAAGACGAAGGCGCCGAGACAGTACGAGCGCAGGGCGAGGTGCAGTTGCGGAGCGCGGATGACCATCCGTCCTGCTTACTCCCCCGGCGGTCCGCCTCCTGCCTGGCAGCCCGGACACCAGTAGGCGGTGCGATTCGCATCACCCTGGCCGCGGGAGCGGACGATGACGCCGCAGCGCAGACAGGGACGGCCGGCGCGGCGATAAACCTGGCGACCCGGCCGGCCCGTCGCGAGGGCCTCGCGCATCAGGCGCCGCGCGGCCGCCACCGCATCGTGGAGCACGCCCTCCTCCGCGTCGCTGACCTGGATCCACGGCGAGACACGGATCGACCAGAGCGCCTCGGCCATCCACATGTTCCCGATCCCCGCCACGAGCCGCTGATCCTGAAGCGCCTCGCCGAGCCGGCGGTCTCCCGATCCACGCAACCGCGCCACGGCGGCGTCGACGTCGAAGTCCTCCGCGAGCACGTCCTGGCCGAGCCGGCGGACGTTACGCGTCTCGAGCGTGAGCACGGGCCCGTTCCAGAGCACGCCCTCCAGGGACGTCCCGCGGAGAACGAGCCAGGGCCGGCCGGCCCGTTGCTGCCCACGTGGCTCGATCCGCCAGCGGCCGCTCATCCGCAGGTGGCTGCGGACGACGAGTCCGCCGTCGAAACGCAGCAGCAGATTCTTTCCGACCGCCTCGACCGACTCGAGCACCCGGCCGTCGACGCGGGCGGCGACTCCCGTCGCCTGCGCGCGTGGGTTCGGCGCCTCCACCTCGAGCCTCTGGCCGACGAGGGGCTGCAGGCGGAGAGCCGCGCGGTGCAGCGAGTCGCCTTCAGGCACTTGGAAAGCGTATCGGCAGTAGTGTGAGGTAATGAGGAGCACTGAAGACTTCGGTCCCGGCTCCAGTCCCACCGAGCCCGTCCAGCTGGCAGTCGCGGAACGCGTCCGGCTGCAGGATGCGAAGGACAGACGCGTCTTCGACCGATTGACCCGGCTCGTCTCCTCATTGCTCGACGTGCCCGTCTCGCTGCTGCAGATCGCGGACGGTGACCGGCTTCTCTTCGCGAGCGTCGTCGGGCCGGACGATCCCTGGAGCACAATGACGGAGTTCCCGTTGCACGACGCCTACTGCCAGTTCGCGATCGACGCGCGAGAGCCGTTCGTGGTCGAGGACGCGCGGGCACACCCGCTCGTCTGCGATCTGCCGCCGACGACCGCGCTCGATGTGATTGCGTACCTCGGCGTTCCGTTGCTCACGGCGAGTGGCAACCCGATCGGGATCCTCTGTGCGATCGATTTCGAGCCCCGCGCCTGGACAGAGGAAGACGTCTCCGCCGTCGAGGATCTCGCCGCGACGGTGATGGCCTACCTCGAGGCCCGGCCGGCGCCGCCGCCGCAGCTCGGGGGCGGGCTCAACATCGCCGCCGTCGCGCAGCGCACGGGGATCGGCTCCGACACGCTGCGCAAGTGGGAGCGCCGCTACGGCGTCCTTCGCCCCAGCCGCACTCCGGGCGGCCAGCGGCGCTACGACAAGCGTGAGGTCGCCCGGGTGGAATGGCTGCGCGACCGGCTCGGGGAAGGATTCCGGATCGGCGAGGCGGCGGCGCTGCTCGAGACCGATTATGGCGACGCCGAGTCCTCGATGACGGGCCTGCGGGACGCGATCGTGGCCGCGGTCGCCGGCACCGACACCCGACGGCTGGCCGGGCTCGTCGAGCGGTCGTTCACGCTGCACGACGTCGAGACGGCGGTCGAGGAGATCGTCGCGCCCGCACTGCGGCTCGTCGGCGACCGCTGGAAGCGCGGCGCGGAGTGCATCGCCGAGGAGCATCTGCTGAGCCACGTCGTGCTCGCCCGGCTGCGGTCGCTCCTGGACGACCCGAGATCCGCTGTGCGCGGGACGGCCGTGCTCGCCTGTGCCCCGGGCGAGCGGCACGAGCTGGGGCTGCTGGCGCTGGCCGTCCTGCTCCAGGCGGACGGCTGGCTCGGCATCTATCTCGGCCCCGACACGCCGCTCGAGGCTTCGGTCACGGCCGCGATCCGCACAAACGCCGACCTGCTCTGTCTGAGCGCGAACGACGCGTCGACACGCGAAGGACTGGAGTCCGATCTCGCAGCAGCGGAGCTTCCCGACCGTCTCGTGGTCATCACCGGCGGCGGTGCGGAGGGTCGTCGGCTCGGCGCAGCGGTGGCCGAGCTACGCGCCGTGAGCTCCGGCGCTAGGCCACGCGGCTGACAACGGTCTTACCGGAATACATCTCGGCGTCGGCGGCCGCGAGCAACCCCTTGGCGTCGCGGGAGTCGACCGGATAGAGCGCGACGCCGATCGAGGCCTCCGCTTGCAACTCCACCGGCCCGATCGGGAACGGTTCCGAGAGCAGCGAGCGGAGGCGTTCGATGACGGTCGCGGCCTGCTCATGGGCCGTCTGCACGTCGAGGTCGGCGAGGAGGATCACGAACTCGTCGCCACCGTAACGGGCGACGACGTCCATTTCGCGCGCGCCGGCGCGCAGCCGCGCGGCGAACTCGATCAGCAGGTCGTCGCCGACCGCATGACCGAGCGCGTCGTTGATGTCCTTGAAGCGATCGAGGTCGAGGCAGAGTACGGCCACTCCCAGGCCGCCACGGCGCGCCCGGGCGAGCGCCAGCTCGAGCTGCTCCGCAAGCATGCGCCGATTCGGCAGCCCGGTCAGCTCGTCCGTCGTCGCAAGCACCAACAGCCGCTCGTTCGTCTCCTCGAGCCGCTTCTCGACATCCTTCAGATGGGTGACATCCGTGACCGCGACACCGACCCCGGCGGCGCCGTCCGCTCCTGGAACGGGGTAGTAGCTGACGAGGAAGTGGCGGTTCCCGTCGACGCTCGACAGCTCGATCCCGTTGATCGGCACACGCTTGGTGATCACCCTTCGCAGCAGCGGCTCGATCACATCCGCA
This sequence comes from Gaiellaceae bacterium, assembly GCA_039914895.1. Taxonomy (GTDB): domain Bacteria; phylum Actinomycetota; class Thermoleophilia; order Gaiellales; family Gaiellaceae; genus Gaiellasilicea. The sequence continues at coordinate 3,775 of JBDSOJ010000254.1, read as the reverse complement.
TGCTGGGGCGAAAGCTCGCGGACGGACCGGCCCACGATCGAGTCGGCGTCGGCGCCGAACAGCGCCGCCAGCATCGGGTTGACGCGCACGTAGCGAAGCTCGCCGTCCAAGAAGGCGAACCCGCCGGGCGCGTTGAGAAAGAACGCGTCGAGGACGGCCCGGTGCGCGCGTGATCGCTCGGCGGCACGAAGCAGGCGGCGGCGTAGCGCAATCGAGGTACCGGCGGCCTGTGCGAGCGCCCCGACGAGGAGCACCCAGGTCTCCGCGGCTCCGACCGCCGGGAGCGTCAACGTCAGCGCAGCGCCGCCGACGATGCTGACCAGGCCGACGATCACGAGCGCGTTGCGTGCTCGGAAGAAGAAGGACACGTAGATCACAGGCGCGACGAAAAGAAGCGCATAGCGCTCGCCGTGCTGCTGGGTGAGGACGAGGAGCGAGGCCGCGCCCACGCCTCCGACGGCGAGGAGCTGACTGGCGGCCCACGGCAGACGCTCGTAAGCGCAGAAGATCAGCAGCGCGAACGAGAGCGTGGCCGACGCCGCGGCGACGACGCCAACACCGACGGTTCCGCCGATCGCCGCCGCCGCGAGCGCGAGCGCGGACTGGACGACGTAGAGGAACGAGGCGGAGCGTGCCGCCAGCAGCGCGCGCTCCTCCGCGCGGCCGAGACGGACGGGGGCGAGGCCGAGACGCTGCCGGAGCGAGGGTGCCACTACCGGGTCATCGGCCGGAACTGCCCCGATGTTTAGGCTCGTAGCACGGCGCGTCGCGGCCCCGCGAGAAAGCCGGCGTCGACGAGCAGCGGCATGATCTCGGTCTCGATCACCGGCCGGCCGTCGAAGCGCTCTACCGCGAGGCGTCTCCCTCCGACGGCCCTGACGTGCTCGACGAGTGCGGCGATCGCAGGGCGCAGCCAGTCCTCGCTCGGTTCGCGCAGCGGCACGAGCGTACGGCCGCCGCGCTCGACGAAGAGCGCCGCCTCGCCGCCGAGCAGGACGACCTGCGCTCCGGCGACGCGCGCGGCACGGGCCCCGGCCCGCTTCGGCCACGGCAACGCGGCGCCGTACGGCTGCGCGGGATCGGCGGCCGCGAGCACGAGCGGCTCCGGTTCCCGCTCCGCCCGCAGCTCGCGCAGGCGCTCGACGGCGCCAGGGAGCGCGAACTGGGCGCCGCCAAGACCCTCGACGAAGTAGCCGCGGCGGCACGCGCCGATCGTCTCCAGATCCTTGAGCTCGGAGTAGACCGCGCTGTAGCCGCCCGGGATCCCCTCGCCGCGGACGCCGTCCCGCGTGACGATCCCCTGGCGCTCGAGCAGGAGCTCGGCGAGCGCACGCCGGTCGGGCCGGCCCGCGAACAGCTGCTCGGTCGGCGACCAGCGCCCCTGGGTCGACGTGACCCCGGCGCCGCGGGTGCGCGAGAAGCGCCGCGGGCGGCGTTGCGTCTTCGCCGCCTCGTACCGCCGCGAGGCGCGCAGGGGCGTCCAGGCGTCGTTCGTCGCCTCGCCCGCCCAGACGAGCTCCCAGAGCGCGGGCAGCGCGGCCCCGGCCTCGAGCCCGGTCTCGAGCAAGAGGTCGCCCCAGAACATCGCGCCGCGACCGAGCGCGGCCCGGATCGCGTCTGCCTCGGCGCTCTCGGGCGCGGGCGCGGCGGCGGGCCGTCCGAGCACGGGCGCGTCCTCGCGGAAGTAGACGGCAACTCGATCGAGCCCGGCTCCGGCCCAGACGAGCTCGCCGGCTGCGCAGAGCGCGTCGAGCCAGGCCGGCTGGTAGCCGGGAACGCGGCGCGGCAGCACCTCGGACTCCCAGAGCGAGACCGGGAGCGCGAGCCCCTGCAACGGCACGAGCGCCTCGCGCAGGCTCGCGCGGCGGCCGATCCCGTGCCATGCGGGCAGGAAGCGTCCGAGCGCGGCCTGCTCGGCCGGCTCGACCTCGCGCCGCAGCGCCGCCAGCGACGCTCGGCGCAGACGCCGGAGGACGTCGGGGTCGCACCACTCGCGCTCGCTGCCGCCGGGCCGCAGCTCGCCGCGGACGAGCAGGTCGGCGCGCTCGAGCTCGTGCAGCAGCGACTCGAGCTCGAGTCCGAAGCGTTCGTCGGCCTCGCCGGTCGTGAACGGGCCGCGGCTCTTCGCAAAGCGGAGCACGAGTTGGCGGAGCGAGTCCGGACCTCCCTCGAGGAAGGCTTCTGGCAGGCCGCCGGGCGGCATCACGCCGAGCGCGTCGCGGTAGCGGCCGGCGTCCTCGGCCGCGATCAGGCGCTCTTCACCAGCGATCCGCGCCGTCAGCGCGCGCCGCTCGGCGAGCAGGATCGCGGCCTGAACCTCGTCGTACTCTCCCGCGCGCAGATCGCCTCGGCGGCGAAGGACGTCGTGCAGCTCGTCGGAGTCGCGCGGGTCGCCGCGCAGCTGGCGCTCCACCTCGGCGAGCGCGTCCGAGTCGATCAGCTCGCGCAGCTCCTCCTGTCCGAGCAGCTCGCGCAGCAGGTCGCGGTCGAGCGACAGCGCCTGCGCGCGCCGTTCGGCCGGCGGCGTGTCGTCCTCGTACATATAGGTGGCCACGTAGTCGAAGAGGAGCGAGGACGCGAAGGGCGACGCGGACGCCGTCTCGACCTCGACGAGATCGAGCTCCCGGGTCTGGAGGCTACGCAGGATGTCCTTCAGCCCCGGCAGGTCGAAGACGTCCTGGAGGCACTCGCGGTAGGTCTCGAGCACGATCGGGAACGAGCCGTACCTGCGCGCCACCTGGAGCAGGTTCTGCGCCTTCAAACGCTGCTGCCAGAGCGGTGTCCGCTGGCCGGGGCGGCGGCGCGGGATCAGCAGCGCGCGGGCGGCGTTCTCCCTGAACCGCGCTCCGAAGAGCGCCGTCTGGCCGACCTCGCCGACGACGAGCTCCTCGATCTCGTCCGGGCCGATCAGGAGGTCGGCGAGGCTTGGCGGCGTGTCCGTCTCCGGCAGGTGCAGGGCGATTCCGTCATCCGACCAGATCGACTGCGCATCGAGCCCGAACGCGTCGCGCAGGCGGGCGGTCAGCGCCATCCCCCACGGCGCGTGCACGCGACCGCCGAAGGGGGTGAGGATGCAGACGCGCCAGTCGCCGATCTCGTCACGAAAACGTTCGACGACAATGGTTCTGTCGGACGGGACCGTGCCGGTGGCTCGTTCCTGCTCTCGCAGGAACGATAGGAGGTTGGACGCGGCGCGTTCGTCGAGCGAATAGTCGTTCCGGAGCACGTCTATCGCTTTGCCGTCGGGCAAAGCGACCAGCTCACGCGACGCTTTCCCAATCCTGGCTCCCAGCTCGAAGGGCCGCCCGACGCCCTCGCCCTTCCAGAACGGGACGGCACCCGGGGCTCCCGGCGCGGGCGAGACGAGCACGCGGTCGCGGGTGATCTCCTCGATCCGCCACGTCGAGGCGCCGAGCATGAACGTCTGTCCCTGCCGGGCCTCGTAGACCATCTCCTCGTCGAGCTCGCCGACGCGGCCGCCCCCCTTTCCCGACGAATCCGCGATCAGATGGACGCCGAAGAGGCCTCGGTCCGGGATCGTGCCCGCGTTCGTGACCGCGAGCCGGCGCGCGCCCGTGCGCCCCCGGATCACGCCTGCGGTGCGATCCCAGACGATCCGCGGCCGCAGCTCGGCGAACTCGTCCGACGGATACCGGCCGGCGAGCATGTCGAGCACGTTCTCGAGCTGGAGCCGCGAGAGATCCGCAAATGGATACGCCCCTCGCACCAGCCTGAAGAGATCGTCTATCGCAATCTCGGCGTCAGCCGAGATTGC
>JBDSOJ010000175.1:0-8574 GCA_039914895.1 Gaiellaceae bacterium | reverse complement strand
CGCTCGGCGGTCCGCGCCTTGAGCCGGAAGTCGAGTTCGCGACGCGTGTACTCCGCGACGGCGTCGGTGGGTGGAAGGCGAGCGCCTCCGGGCGGCGTCGCTCGAGCCGTCGCGCGAGGAAGGCGAGCAGCGCGAGGTCACGCTCGACCTCCTCGGCGATGCCGGGGCGCTGCACCTTGACGGCGACCCGGCGACCGTCGAGCAGGACGGCGCGATGCACCTGCGAGAACAAGGCGGCCGCGAACGGCTCCCGCTCGAACTCGGCTTAGAGCTGCGCGAGCGGTGCGCCGAGCTCGGCCTCCACGATCCGTCCGGACTGGGCGCTCGGGAAGGGTAAAACGGCGTCGTGGAGCGAGCGGAGCGCCTCGGCGTACTCGAGCGGCACGTAGTCGGTCCGCAGCGCCAGCATCTGCCCCGCCTTCACGAACGTCGTCCCCAGCCGCTCCAGCACGACTCTAAGCCGCTCCGGTAGCGGCAGGTCCATCGCAACGTGGTGCGGGCACTGCGCCTTCGGCCGGATCGAGCAGACGAAGCGGCAGCGCGGCGAGACGCAGGCCGAGAGCCCGGCCGCCTCGACGATCCAGTCGAAGCCGCTCGCGAAGAGCACCGTCGCGATCTCTGAAGCCCGGGCGAGTTGCGCCCGGCGGCTGACGGTGCCGCTCATCGATCGAGAGCTGCGGCGACGGCGGCGTGCTCAGGGAGCCGCGCGGGGCGGCGGGGCTTCGATCCGGCGAGCGTCGCGGCGGCGAGAGCTGCGGTCGCGAGCGCGATCCCCGCGTTGACGCGGTAGGCGACGGCGAGGCCGTCGGCGAACGCGCTCGCCTCCGCCGGATCGGCCACGAACCCGCCTGGCCAGCGGGCGGCGACGATCGCACCCATGAGAGCGATTCCGAGCGAGAGACCGACCATGCGCGAGGTGTTCAGCAGCCCGGCGGCGACGCCGTCCTCGTGCTCGGCGGCGCCGGCGAGGGCGCCGACCGTGACGGGCGTCGTCACCAACCCGACCCCGAGTCCGACCACCGCGAGCGAGGACACGAGACCGCCCAGGCCGCCGCGGAGCCCGAACTCCGAGAGCAGGAGCAGCCCGAGCGCGATGAGCAACATGCCGCCCGTCGCCGGCGCGCGGCTGCCGATGCGGTCGGTGAGCTTCCCCGCGAGCGGCGCGACGACCAGGATCAACCCGGTCATCGGCAGGAACACGGCGCCTGTCCCGAGCGGGGAGTAGCCGAGAGCGGTCTGCAGATAGAGCGAGACGAAGAAGAGCACGCTGCACATCACCGCGGTAGAGAGCAGCATCACGGCGTTCGCACCGGAGATCGGCCGCGCCGCGAATCGCCGCAGGTCGAGGAGCGGCTCCGGCTGCGCCAGCTCGATCCGGACGAAGGCCGCGAACGCCACGGCCGCGCCGGCGAAGGCGCCGAGCACGATGGGCGAGGTCCAGCCGTAGCGGCCGACCTCCGTCAGCCCGAACACGAGCGCGAAGAGGGCGATGGCGGAGGCGGCGAAGCCGGCCAGGTCGAAGCCTCCCCCCGCCCGCCCGCGCGAGGCAGGCAGCGCGATGCGGCCGGCGAGCAGACCCAGGACCCCGAGCGGCACGTTGAGCAGGAAGATCCACGCCCAGCCGAGCTGCTCGGTCACGAGGGCGCCGAAGAGTGGCCCGACACCGAGCGCAGCAGCGCCGGCGCCCGCCCAGATCCCGAACGCGAGGCCGCGCTCCCGCGCCCGGAAGCTCGCCGATACGAGCGCGAGCGTCGCCGGCAGCACGAGCGCGCCGCCAACGCCCTGGAGGGCGCGCCCGGCGAGCAGCACCGAGCTCGACTCCACGAGGCCCGAGACGAGCGAGGCGACGCTGAAGAGCGCCAGCCCGACGAGGAAGACGCGCCGCGCCCCGAACAGGTCCACCAGCCTGCCGCCGGCGAGCAGGAAGACCGAGAGCGAGAGCGTGTAGGCGTTCACGACCCACTCGAGCCCCGACAGGCCGAGGTCGAGGTCGCGGCCGAGCGAGGGTAGGGCGACCGCGAGCGCCGTGTCGCCGAGCGCCAGCAGGAACGAGGCCGTCGAGAGGCCGGCGAGCGTCCACCACCGCCGCGCCGACGGGAGGGTCGGTGCAGCGGTGGGAACGTTCTCCGGCGCCTCAGTGGCCGGCGTGGCCACGCTGGGACTTGGCTTTCCCGTCTTCGTCGGCGGCTACCGGCTTCGACTCGGGCGTCGGCTGCGCCGGGTCCTTGTCTGAGGACCCGTGGCTGCCGCAGCCGCCGCCACCTCCGTGGCCGCCACCACTGCCGCCGCCGTGGCCGCCGCCGCCGCCGTGCCCGCCGTGCATCCTCATCATCAGGAAGACGGCGCCGCCGGCAAGGACGAGATACAGAATCGTGCTGGTGCTCATGTCGGTTCCTCTCAGATCATTGGTGTTCAGCGGACGACGAGCGTTCCTCGGTACATGTCCATCTCGCAGCCGAACGCGTAGCTGCCGGGCTCGTCGGGGGTGATCTCGACGATGACCGGCACGCCCTCGGGGAGCGTTGCCCGGACATCGAAGTCGTCGAAGACGACGGTTTCCGAGCAGGGCGAGGACTCGTCGCGGAGGAAGGTCAGCCGCACCGGCCGGCCGCGCTCGACGACGATCGAGTCGGGGCTGTAGCCGCCGCGAACTCGTACGTCCACCTCCTGCGTCCCGTTCCCGCCGGCGGCCACGTTCTTCAGGCTACGTCCGAACATCTCAGTCCTCCTCTGTGAATAGACCACTCTGTGACTCCAACGCTAGGCCTGCGCCGCCCGGCGGGCATCGGCGGAATGGCGCAGGCCCACTCAGTAGCCACTACGGAGGCTGGTTGACGCTCAGGCGCCGACGATGTCGCGGCGGCGGAACCCGACAGCGCCGGCGGCGAGAAGCGCTGCGGAGAGGGCGACGAGCGAGAGCATCGGTGTCAGAGTCATCTCTCCGCCTGGGAGCTGTGGGACGAGATTGAACGGCGAGAGATCGAGCAGCGACTCGCTCAGCTGCACCGACATCGCAACCGCCCAGAGCAACACGAATGCTGCGAGCGGGACCCACCCGGCCCACGCGAGGCGAGGCCGCAGGCCGAACAGGGCGACCGTGACCCCGACGAGGATCCAGATCGCAGGGAGCTGCACCAGCGCGCCGGCCAGCACACGCGGCAGCTCGCCGCACACATCACCGACGCTCAGTCCGTAGACGAGCCCGCCGGCAAGGCCGGCCGCCGCGAGCGCGACCGCGGGGCCGAGGAGCGAGAAGATCAGGTGGCTCGCCGCCCAGCGCAGCCGGCCGACAGACGTGGCCAGCACGAGCTCCACACGCGATTCCGTCTCCTCGGACCGCAGGCGCAGCGTGGCCTGCACGGCGTACGCCGCCACCAGCAGGCCGAACATGCCCATGATCGCGGAGAGAAAGACGTCGCTGGCGCTCGTGCCGCCGCCCACCAGCTCGAACATGCGCCCAACCTCGGGGTTCGTCCTGAACAGCTCGTCGGCGCTCGCTGCCGAGGCGCTGAGGACGCCACTGAGCAGCGCGAGCCCTCCGCTCCAGGCGAGCATCCGGCTCCGGTGCAGCCGCCAGGACAGCGCGACGGGGCTGCGGAGCCCCGGAGAGGCCCCTGCCGCGCCCAGCCGGGGTCGCAGGACGCCGGCGCCGAGATCGCGCCGGGCCGCGAGCGCGGCAGCCGCCGCGCTCAGGACGAGTACGAGAGCTACGACCAGGGCGAGGATCCACCAGCGCTCGCCGGCAAAGGAGCGGATCCGGCGGGCCCAGCCGATCGGGGACAGCCACGCGAGCCAGGACGCGGCACCACTTGGGCCGCGAGCATCGCCGGCGGCGCGCAGCAGCCACGCCGCGCCTAGACCGGCCACCGCGATCCCCCTGGCGGCGGAGGCACTCTCGGTCAGCTGTGCGGCGACTGCAGCGAGCGCCGCGAACGTCCAACCGACGGCGGCGAGGCTCAGCCCGAGCGCGATCGACCCCGCCGCGGGCAGGCCCTTGCCGATCAGCGTCAGCGTCGCGACCAGGGCCAGCGCCACGTTGGCGCTGAAAACGACGGTCAGGGCCGCCGCCAGACTCGCCTGCCGGCCGACGACCGTCGCGCCCAGCAACTCGCTCCGACCGGCCTCCTCCTCGGCCCGGGTGTGCCGGATGACGGTGAGCAGGCTCGCCAGCCCGACGATCCACAGGGCGTCACCCGCCGCCCAGATGCCGAGCGAGCCGACACTCGAGCCGTACGCCGGCCCCCCGCCGCGCAGCCGGCCGAGCAGATCGATCGCTTCTCCACCGGAGAGGTTGGGCCACAGCGCAACGTCACCGGGCACGTAGGCAAGCCGGCGGTGCAGCTTGGTGGCGTCCTTCCACGGATCGCCGCCGAGCAGCCGGGCTGTAACAGAAGGTGGCGCTCGTTGCGGCGCTGGTCTCCGACGTGGAGTTGCTGCTACTCGACGAGCCGACCTCGGGCCTCGATCCGCTGAAGGAGGAGGTCTTCCGCGAGGTGATCGTGGAGGCGAAGGAGCGCGATGGTCGCACCGTGCTGCTCTCGAGCCACATCCTGGCCGAGGTCGAGGCGTTGTGCGACCGGGTCACGATCATCCGGGAGGGGAAGACCGTGGAGACCGGCACCCTCGCCGAGCTGCGGCACCTGACGCGGACCTCGATCTCCGCGGAGCTCGCCGGCTTGTGGGCTCGAGCGCTCCGAGGGCGTCCCGGTCGTGGTGGGACCCTCCCACCGGCATCGGTACTCATCCGACCCCATTCTGACTCTAGCCTGGATTGACCGCGATCTGCTGTGCTCAGGGCCGTCAAGAGCGTTTCACCACGTCCTCTTCTCGTGGGCTCGACAAAGACGGCGACGGTGCGGCGCTCGCTTCGGCTCGGGGCGCGAGCACGATTCCTGCCCGCTCCGCGAGGAACGGCGCCAGGTGGCGGCCGGCGACCTTGCCCGGTGGCCACCAGAGCGGCTCCGCTGTGGCGGTCGACGTCTCGTCCGCGCGCTCCCCAACCTCGGCCCGCAGGTAGAAGGGCCTGCCGCCGGTGAGGAGCAACCCGCGTAGCACGGGCCGGAACGGCTGCGGCCGGATCGCCGCTCCGGCCACGCCAGCGATCGTCTCCGCGGCGGCAACTGCCTGCTGCGCCGCGAGACCACCCTGCTTGACGGGGAACGCGGTCGCGTCGCCCGCAGCGTAGACGTCGTCGCGTCCGCGCACCCGGCCGCTCGAGTCAACGGGGATGAACCCGTCGGCGTCGTGCGGCAACCCCGGGATCGACACGCCTTCCAGGCGCGGCAACGCGACGACGCGGTCGGCCGCGAAGGCTCCGGTGGGAGCCAGAGCGAGCCACCCGTCCTCGAACGAGACAGGGTGGCGAGCCGTGTACACCCTGATCCCACGCTCGCGCAGCAGGGCCGCGACCGCCTGGCTCGCCCAGTCGCCGAAGACGCCGAGCGGCGTCACCTCGGGCGTGACAAGCGCCAGCTCGACGTCCGGTCTCGCTCGGAGCCGCACCGCGGTCTGGAGCGCCAGCTCGTAGAGCGGTAACGGCCAGCTGACGCCGCCCGGTACGGCAAAGGTCAGACGACGTGCGCCGCCCTCCTCGAGCTCCTCGAGGAGGGCGAGGAGCAGGTCGCTGTCGGCGAGGCCGCGGAAGGTGAGCGCGCCGGTGACTGCGGTCACGGGGCGGGCGCCGGTCGCCACGAGGAGTGCGTCGTACTCGATCTCGGCCCCGGACGCCGTGCGCGCGACGTGCCGGTCGGCGTCGACGGCGGCTAGGGCTCCGAGGGTGAGCTGCGCATCGCACGCGCGCGCCAGCTCGACGAGCTCGACTCCCTGGACGTGGCCGCCGCCGAACGGCTCGACGACGGCGAGCGGCCGGTACCAGAAGTGCGGCTCCGGGGCGAGCAGCTCAACTGCGACGAGCTTCCCGGCGAGCGCGCGCAACGCGAGCGTGGCCTCGAGCGCTGCGACGCCACCGCCCGCGATCAGCACCCGGATCGGCTCGCCTCCCGTCATTCGACGACGAGCTTCCCGTGGTACATGCCCATCTGGCAGGCGAAGCCGTACGTGCCGGGCTCGGTCGGCGCCAGCTCTACGGCCACGCGCTTCCCCTCAGGCAGGCGCGCCGTCCGCCCCAGGGCATCGAAGCTGACCGTCTCCGAGCAGGGTGTGGATTCGTCGCGCAGGAAGGTGAGCCGGATCGGCTTGCCCCGCTCGGCGACGATCGTGTCCGGACTGTAGGCGCCTTTGACGAGAATCGTCGCCTCCTGAAAGCCGCTCGAGCCGAGGACGGCGCGGACGCCGGCCGCCTGCTTCAGCCAGAAGAACCAGACGACGACGGCGATCGCGACGGCCCCCGCGAGCGTGACGAGTAATTGGGAAGGATCCATCTCCTAGACCTCCTCTGGGCGCCAGCGCCTGAGGCGGTTGGCGTTCGAGATCACGGTGAGCGAGCTGAAGCTCATCGCCGCCGCCGCCATCAGCGGGCTGAGCAGCAGGCCGACGAGCGGGTAGAGGACGCCGAGCGCGATCGGCAGGCCGAGCCCGTTGTAGGCGAACGCGCCGGCGAGGTTCTGCCAGACGTTGCGCATCGTCGCCTGCGAGATCTCGATCGCCGTCACGACGCCGCGCAGGCTGCCCGAGATCAGCGTCACGTCGGCGGCCTCGATCGCCACGTCGGTGCCCGTGCCGATCGCGAAGCCAACGTCGGCCTGGGTCAGCGCCGGCGCGTCGTTGATGCCGTCGCCGACCATGCCGACGCGCTTGCCCTCGAGCTGGAGCTTCTTGACCTCGTTCGCCTTCTCCTCCGGCAACACCTCGGCGAGCACGCGATCTACGCCGACGAGGCGGGCGATCGCGTCGGCCGTGCGGCGGTTGTCGCCGGTGATCATCGCCACCTCGAGCCCGAGCGCCTTGAGGCGGCGAATCGCGTCAACCGAGTCGTCCTTGACGGTGTCGGCGACCGCGATCAGGCCGGCGGCGCTGCCGTCGAGCGCGGCGTACATCGGGGTCTTGCCCTCGTCGGCCAGGCGCTCCCAGTCAGCGGTGAGCGCGGAGGCGTCGATGCCCTCGCGCTCGAGCAGGCGCAGGTTGCCGAGCAAGAGCGCGTGCCCCTCGACGGTGGCGCGGACGCCGTGGCCGGGGATCGCCTCGAAGTTCTCGACCTCCGGGAGCTCGAGGCCGCGTTCCTCGGCACCGGCGACGATCGCCGCCGCCAGCGGGTGCTCGGAGGCGCGCTCGACGGCCGCCGCCAGCCGCAGCACCTCGTCGGAGACGAGTGCATCGGTCAGCAACGGCTTCCCCCAGGTGATCGTGCCGGTCTTGTCGAGCACGACCGCGTCGAGCTTCGAGGCGACCTGGAGCGCGTCGCCGGAACGGATCAGGATCCCGTTCTCGGCGCCCTTGCCGACGCCGGTCGTGAGCGACATCGGCGTCGCCATGCCGAGGGCGCACGGGCAAGCGATGATCAGCGTCGTCACCGCGACGATGATCGCGTAGGTCAGCGCCGGGGCCGGGCCGAAGTCGAACCAGACCACGAAGCCGACGATCGCCAGGATCAGCACAGCAGGCGTGAAGTAGCCCGAGACGAGGTCGACGAGGCGCTGCACGGGCACCTTCGAGGATTGCGCGTCCTCCACGAGGCGCACGATCTGCGCAAGCGCCGTGTCCGCCCCGACCTTGGTCGCCCGCATTCGGAAGGCACCGGTCGTGTTCATCGTCGCCCCGATCACCTCGTCGCCGACGGTCTTGGCGACGGGGATCGACTCGCCGGTGATCATCGACTCGTCGAGCGCGGAGGCTCCTGCGACGACGACGCCGTCGACGGGCACCTTCTCGCCCGGCCGGACCTGCAACTCGTCGCCCGCCAGCACGTCCTCGACCGGAACGTCCAGCTCGCGCCCGTCGCGAATCACACGGGCCGTCTTCGGCTGCAGCCCGATCAGCTTCTTGATCGCCTCCGAGGAACGGCCGCGCGCCTTCACCTCGAGCGCGAGCCCGAGGACGACGAGCGCCGTGACGACGACGGTGACGTCATAGTAGACCTCGCGCGAGGCCGACTCCGGGATGATCCCGGGGTAGACGACGGCGACGGTCGAGTAGAGCCAGGCGACGCCCGTGCCCATCGCGATCAGCGTGTGCATGTTCGCCTGCCGATGCCGCAACGCCAACCAGGCGCCGGCGAAGAACTGCGAGCCGGAATAGACGAGGACGGCGAGCGCCGCGACGCCCATGACCGCCCAGAGCACCCGCAACCGTTCGCTGTCACGCGGCAGCCAGTCGCCGAGCAGGGGAAAGAGCCACGGGTACGAGAGGAACATCGTCGGGACGCCGACCGCGGCCCCGAACCACCACTTGCGCATCAACCGCCGGTAATCGCGCTCGGCCTCGCCGAGCTCCGGCGCCGGTGTGGCCGCCGGCAGCCGCACCTCGGCGGTCGCTGTCGCGCTCATCTCAGATCACCTTCAGCCCGATCAGCACGAAGATCAGAACCATCGGAATGCAACAGGCCGCCATCGCGAGCATGCCGTGTTTTCCGTGCCCGCCGGGCTCCTTCTGGTCTTTCGGGTCGCCTTCGTTGTGCTG
>JBDSOJ010000095.1:0-7870 GCA_039914895.1 Gaiellaceae bacterium | reverse complement strand
ACTGGCACATCGTGGAGCTCGATGGAATCAAACGCCTCCGACGCGTCTTTGTATTCGACGATTTTGCCCAGGCGTTGCACTTCACGAACAAGGTAGGCGAGCTTGCAGAGGAAGAGGGGCATCACCCCGCGCTACTGACCGAATGGGGTAGGACAACGGTCACATGGTGGACGCACAAGATCAAGGGCCTGCATCGCAACGATCTCATCACGGCGGCGAAAACGGACGGGCTGTACTAGCCCGAACGCGGCCACGCCTCACCGCTGGCCTGCACCCCGCCGCGACTCGACACTTCGGGCCGAGTGTTTTCGTAGGGTTAGCGAGGGAGGTCTCGATGAAGCGGGTTCGAAGCGTTGGGAGCACGTCCGTGTCGAGCGTGGGACCTACCAGCAGTCGAACCGGCAAGTACGCCGTCTGTGTGATGGTTGAGGGGAAGCCGCGCCTGCGGACGGTTAGACGTCATTGGCCTCGAAAGACGTGGTAGTCGAGGAGAGCTCGAGAACGAGGACGCGCGCGCGCCTCCATGCCGCGCGCGAGAGGTTCGACCGCATCCTCGGTAAGCGCCGCAGCCTTCACCGACCACGACGAGAACTCGCTCTCGCGAGTGATCGGAGAGGTCGCGCTCCTCCAGGCGCACGTGGTCGTGCAGGAGGTCGCTCGAGGTCAGCCGCAGGAGCAGCATCGCGAGCCGGCCGCCGATCCCACCGACGAGAAAGCCGGCGATCGCGCCCGCCGCGACGCCGACCAGCACCCACCAGACGATCGAGGAGACCTCGTCGCGAACGGCGACCCGCCGCGCGCGAGTGCGCTCCGGTGGTACCACCACTCCGGGAAAGTCGGTCACCCGGCGCGATCGTAATGCGCCACGTAGCAGCTCACAAGACCACCGGCCCTACGAGAGAAGGATGAGTGAGGGAGGCGGGTCCCCGCGTGGGCACGCGCGGGCACGTTCTCGCTGGAAACCGAGAAGTTCTTCAGCTCATCCAGTGGACGCGACTGCCCGCTCGTGCCCGAGTTGACGTACCGCTTTTTGTACCCGCCCCATGAGACGAGGATCTCGAGGACGAATGGCCGGAGTGCCTGACTGCGCCGGCTCGCAAAGTCGGCGCGCCGGCGACCTGCGAGCTACCACCTGAGCGTGTAGCGCTCAGAGGATGTCACCCCAGGGCGGCTCGACACCGTCCACCTCGGCCGGCCGATCGGGAGGAGGTCGCTGGATTGCGAGCGCCGACGCCGCCAGAAGCGCACCGAGCAGCCAGAAGACCGAGCTCGCGCCAGCGCTTCCCGCGACGACACCTGCGGCGGCCGGCGTCGCCACCTGGCCGATTCGGTTTCCGGTCAAACGCACCGCGAGCGCGGTCGACTTCGCGTGCTCTGGGACGAGCTGGACGACGAGCGTCATCGAGAGGGGCTGTCCGAAGCCCATCCCGAAGCCCGCGACGACGCTGAGGGCGGCGAGCGCCCAAACGTCTTGCGTGACCGTCATTCCCACGAGGGCCGCGGCAGCTCCCGCTGCGCCGATCGTGATTAGCCGCGTCCTGCCGATTCTGCGGACGGTCGCGCCGATCCCCACGCGCGCCGCGATCGACGCCGCGGCCCGGAGCGCCAGCAGAAGGCCGATCGCGCGAGGCCCGATCCCGTTCTCGGCGCCGATGACCGGCAGGTACGCCGTGAAGACGTCGGCGGCCGCGAGCACCGCGATGCTCGCAAAGATCCCGGCCGGCACGCCGCGCGTCCGCACGATCGTCCGCACGCTGCCGCGACGGGTCGCCGTTCGGGTCGAGGCCGTGCCGCGACTCGCGTCCGCGACCGCCCCGCAGACCGTGGCCACGACGAGGATCCCCGCAGCGACGAGCAGCGCGCGGGTCGTCGCCTCGGTCGACGGCGTCCCGCTCGCTCCGAGCAGCAGCCCCGCAACGAGCGGGCCGAACAACTGCCCGAGCGAGACGCCCGCCGTCAGCAGGCCGAAGTGGTGGTCGTGCCGGTCGCTGTGCGACTCGCGGGCGACGACGTCCTGGGAGCCGAGGGCGAGCGCGAGGTGGCCGAGGCCGATCACCGCGCTCGCAGCCGCGATCGTGAGCGTCGTCGCCGAGAAGGCGAGCGCCAGGCACCCAACGGTTTGGACGGCGCAGCCGATCGCGAGGAGCGGTGCGCCGCGCCGGTCCGACATCCGTCCCAGCGGTATCGCCAGGAAGATCGGCAAGAGGGCGAACGCCGCCGCCACGAGCCCCACGGCCTGCACGCCTTCGCCGTAGGCGAGCAGCCGGTAGGAGGTCGTCGGCCGAATCAGGTAGACGGCGGCCTGCGCGATGCCCATCGCGAGCAGGGCAAACAGGAGCCGTCGGCTCATGGCTCTACTCGGCGAGGAGGCGCTTGGCCTGCTCGTAATACGGCACGTCGACGAACTCGCCGTCGACGGTAATCGCTCCCTCTCCGGCCGCGAGCGCCCGCTCGTACTCCTCGACCACGCGCCCGGCGCGCTGGAGCTCCTCGGGCGTCGGACCGAAGACCTCGTTCAGGATCGGCACCTGGCTCGGGTGCACGCACGGCGCACCCCGCAGCCCGAGCGCCCGCGACTCCTCCGCGGAGCGCCGGAACGCGTCGAGGTCGCCGAAGCCGACGATCGCGCCCGTCAGCCCGATCGGGGCGATCCCCGCAGCCACGGCCGCATTGACCACGACGAAGCTCGCCGTCACGTTGCCGGCTCCGCCGGCCACCATGCCCGTCGCGATCGTGTAGTCGCTAGAGCCCAGGCCGACGGCGACGACCCGAGGGTGCGCTGCGCAGATCTCGGCCGCGTTCAGCAGCCCCTTCGGCCCTTCGATGCGCGGGAAGAAGACCGTATGGCCATCCGCGAGGCCGCGTTCGGCCTCGACACTCGACGCGATCTCGGCGAGCGCGAGGACGTGCTCCGCCGAGTCCACTTTGGGGAGGACGAGCCCACGCACGTCGGGACCGATCGCGGCCTCCAGGTCGGGAACGGCCAGGCGCCACGGCCGGTTGACCCGGACGAGGACGTCTGCGCCGGCCTGCCCGACGCGCGGGGCCGCCGCGGCCACGAGTCCACGGGCGCGGGCCTTCTCGGAGGGTGCGACGCCGTCCTCGAGCTCCAGGATGATCGCATCGGCGCCGCGCTCGTGCGCCTTGGCCACAAAGCGCTCGGAGACGACCGGCACGTAGAGCAGCGAGCGCCAGCGCGGCCGGTAGCCCGTCATACGATCCCGTCCCCGGACAGGCGGGCCAGCTCGTCGGCGTCGATCCCGAGCTCGCCGTAGACCGCCGCGTTGTGCTCGCCGAGGGTCGGCGCCGGCAGGCGGATCGGGCCGGGCGTGCCCGAAAGGCGCGGGACCACGTTCTGCAGCACGACGCCATCCTCCATCTCGACGATCGTCGCGCGCTCGCGATAGTGCTCGTCGGTCAGGGCGTCGACCATGTCGAGGACCGGGCCGATCGTCAGCCGGTGCTCGCGCGCGAGCGCGAGGATCTCGGCACTGGTGAAGCGGCGGAACTCGCCGGCGAGCACCTCGTTCAGCTCGACGCGATGCGTGACGCGAGCCTCGTGCGTCGCGAAGCGCGGGTCGTCGAGCAGGTCCTCGCGGTCGACGGCGGCGAAGAAGCGCGACGCGGTCTCGTCCGTTGCGGCCGAGAGCGCGACCCAGTGGTCGTCGCTCGTCTGGAAGGAACCGCGCACGGACGAGACGCCGGCGCCGTCACCGCGACTGCGCAACCGGCCGCGGGCCGCGAAGGCGGTCGGGTCGGCGCCCATGATCGAGAAGAGCGGCTCGAAGAGCGAGACGTCCACGACCTGGCCGCCGCCACCGTTCACACGCGCTTCCCAGAGCGCGGCCAGCGCGGCGGACGCCGCGTAGGTGCCTGCCACCGTGTCGGCGAGCGACATCGGCGCCTGCACCGGCGGCCCGCCGGGCTCTCCGTTCAGGTGCGTGAAGCCGGAAAACGCCTCTGCGAGCGTGCCGAAGCCGGGCTGCGCCGCGCGCGGCCCCGTCTGGCCCCAGCCGGAGATCCGCACGACCACCAGCTTCGAGTTCCGCTCGAGCAACGCCTCGGGACCGCCGGTGAGGCGCTCGAGCACGCCGGGGGAAAAGTTCTCGGCGAGCACGTCTGCCGTCTCCACGAGCCGGTACAGGAGCTCGCGGCCCTCGGGACGGGCGTAGTCGAGGGTGATGCTGCGCTTGTTGCGGGCGTAGGCGCGCCAGTAGGCGTCGTACCCGTCGATGGTCGTGTGTCGGAACGGATCGCCGGTTCCCGGCCGCTCGACCTTGACGACGTCCGCGCCCAGGTCACCGAGCACCAGCCCGAGCTGGGCGCCGGAGACGAGTCGCGTCAGGTCGAGCACGCGGACGCCGGCGAGCGGGCCCTGCGCATCGGGCTCGTACCGGCGCTGCGGCAGCCCGGCGAGCGGCTGCCCGATCGGGGTCATCAGACGGGGCAACCCTTCGCGCGGAGCATCGCGTCGGCGCGCTCGTCGTCGCGCGCGAGCAGGGAGGGGTCGGTGCGCGACGCGAGATGGTGCCGCTGCTGCTCCTCCTCCTGGGCCTGTTTCGCGCGTACCTGAGCGAGCAGCTCGGGAAGACTGCCGGGGGAGACCGCGAGGACACCGTCGGCGTCGCCGAGCACGAGGTCGCCCGGCGCGACGGCGAGGCCGGCGCAGGTGATCGGGACGTTGATCTCGCCCGGCCCGTCCTTGCCGGGACGGCGGTGCGAGTGGCCACGGGCGAAGACAGGCAGCTCGCCCTCTGCCCACTCCTCGACGTCGCGGATCGCACCGTCGACGACCAGGCCTGCGGCGCCACGCGCCAGCGCCGCGAGGCGCATCAGGCCGCCGACGAGCGCGTGCGAGAGCTCGCCCGAGCCGTCCACGACGAGTACGTCGCCCGGACGGGCGATCGTCAGTGCCTTGTGGATCATCAGGTTGTCGCCGGGAGCGACACGCACGGTGAGCGCGACACCGCAGAGCGCGAGCGACCGGTCGCCATGGAAAGGCTCGAGCCCGACCGCTCCGACGCGGCCGCCGAGGCAGTCGCTGACGATCGTGGTCGGGACGCCGCGCAGGGCCTCGACCAGCTCGGGGTCCGGTGTGACCGCTCGCTCGTGGATCGCGAAACCGGCCGGCCAGACCGCCGTCACTCGACGACCACGGCGCAGGCGTCGGGCGGGATGTGCACCCGGATGCGATCGCCTTCGACGAGGCGCGAGCTCTGCACCGTCAGCGCCACCGAGCCGGCGTTGACCTCGTACTCGTAGTGGTCGCCGAGGAAGGCGACGGTCTCGACGTCGGCCTCCCAGGTGTTCGTCCCGTTGACCGAGCGGTCGTCGATCCGCATGACCGTGACCGCCTCCGGCCGAACGGCCACCGTGACGCCGCCGGAGGCGCCGGCGCCGTCGTGGACGCTCAGCCGGTGCGACGAGCCCGCGACGTCGACGACGACACCGGCGCCTTCGCTCGCCGAGACGAGCCCTTCGATCAGGTTGACGCGGCCGACGAACTCCGCGACGAACCGGTTCGTCGGATGCCGGTAGATCTCCTCGGGGGTGCCGATCTGCTGCACCTCGCCGGCGCTCATCACCGCGACCCGGTCGCTCATCGAGAGCGCCTCATCCTGATCGTGGGTGACGAAGATTGTCGTCAGCCCGAGCGTCTTCTGCAGCTCCTTGACCCACGCCCGCGCCCGCTCGCGGAGCTTGGCGTCGAGGTTCGAGAACGGCTCGTCGAGGAGGAGGACGGACGGCGAGTAGACGAGGGCGCGCGCGAGCGCGACCCGCTGTTGCTGGCCGCCGGAGAGCTGGTGGGGGTACCGCTGCTCGTACTGGGCCATCTCGACGAGCTCCAGCACCTCCCGCACGCGCGTGCGGATCGCGTCTCGCTTCAGCTTCCGCACCTTGAGCGGGAAGGCGAGGTTCTCGAACACCGTCATGTGCGGCCAGACAGCGTAGGACTGGAAGACGATCCCGAGGTTGCGCTGCTCGGCGGGGACGGCAAGCTTGCGCGACGCATCGACGAACGTCTCGTCGCCGACGGCGATCCGCCCTGCCTCGGGATGCTGGAAACCGGCGATCGACATCAACGTCGTCGACTTGCCGCACCCGCTCGGCCCGAGCAGCGTGAACAGCTCTCCCTCCTTGACCTCGAAGCTGACGTCGTCGAGCGCGCGCTGGTCGCCGAACTCCTTGACAAGGTTCTGAACGTGGATCTCAGGCACCGTGCTCTCCTCCCGTGACACCGATCTTGAACAGCTTCGCACCAATCGAGAGCACGACCACGGTGATCACGACCTGCACCATCGCGAGGGCCGAAACCGGCCCGACCGTGCCTTGGATGAACTGCGCGAGCATGGTCGCCCCCATGACCTCCGTGCCGGGCTTCACGAGGAAGACCGCCGGGTCGTAGTCGTTGATGATCTCGACGAACATGAGGATGAAGGAGGCGAAGATCGCCGGCTTCAGCAGCGGCAGCACGATGCTGCGGCTCGTGCGCCACCAGCCGGCGCCCGCAGCGCGCCCGGCGCGGTCGAGCTCCTCGCCGATCCGGGCCAGCGTCGGATACATGACGATGTACGCGAGCGGCAGGTTGCGCACGCAGAACGCGAGCATGATCCCCCAGATGCTGCCGCGCATGTAGTCGCCGAACGCGCCCGTGAGCAGGTACGCCCAGAAGAACCCGATCCCGATGATGATGCCCGGGGTCGCGCGCGGGTAGAGCATCAGGAACGGCAGTGTGCGCCGGAACCGGAAGCCGGACCGGTGCGCGACGAGCGTCGCGAGCGCGACGAACGCGGTCGTCGCCACCGCGCCGACGACGGCGATGATCGCGCTGTTCTGGATCGAGCGGCGGAACGTGTCGTCGTCGAGCAGCACCTGCCAGTGCGCTGACGTCAGCAGCTCCCAGGGCGGGACAAGCGGCGTCAGGACGACGACGAACGACATCAGGGCGAGGCCGATCACCGGCACGAGCGTGGTGAAGACGAGGTAGAAAGCGAGCAGTCCCGTCAGCGGCCAGCGCCACCGTCGCAAGCTCAGGAGCGCCTGGCGTCCGGTCTTCCCGCCCACCGACACGAACCGCGCCTCGGCGCCGAGCAGGCGGTTGCGGAGGACGAGGAGGGCCGTCGCGACGACGAGCATCATCACCGCTCCCGCGCTGACGGAGCCCGGATCCGGCGTCGACGCATTGGTCCACGTGTTGTAGAGATAGCTGGAGACGAAGACGATGTTGTTCGACGTGCCGAGCAGGAGCGGGATCCCGAGCGCGGCGATCGAGAGCGTGAAGATGAGGGTTGCCGCATTGAGGAGCGCCGGGCGCAGCATTGGGATCGTGATGCTGGAGAGCACCCGCACGGGCCGGGCGCCGGCGCTGCGGGCCGCGTCCTCGAGAGACGAGTCGGCTCGCGACAGAGCCGCCTGGCAGGTGAGGTAGGCGATCGGCAGCAGGCGGGTCGCCTCGACGAGCGCCATGCCCGGGATCGTGTCGATCGGGAGCGTGGGAACGTGCAGCCGGTCGTTGAACATTGCCGTCAAGTAGCCGCCGGGCCCCCAGATCACGAGCCAGCCGAGCACCATCCCGAGCGAGGGCAGGAGGATCGGCAGCAGGATCAGGCGGCCGAAGGTCTTCCGGCCCGCGAGGTCCGTGCGGGTGACGAGGATCGCCACCAGCGCGCCGCCGAGCACCGCCATCAGGGTCGTGAGCGAGGCGAACACTAGGGTGTTGCCCCACGCGTGCCAGAAGGCCGAGTCGCCGAAGAGCTCGCGGTAGGGCTGGACGGTGAGGACGCCGCCGGCCTCGTAGAGCGGGCGGTCGCGGAGCGAGGCGTACAGGAGCGGCACGAGCGGGCCCACGATGAGCGCGACGACCAGGAGC
>JBDSOJ010000040.1:0-11302 GCA_039914895.1 Gaiellaceae bacterium | reverse complement strand
GCGCGGTCTCCTCCGTCGACCTGCGCACCCGCGCCTCCGGCGTCGTCGGCCACGGCCAGTCCGGCGACTCGCTCGTGCTCGACCGCGTCTCGAAGAAGGAGTTCGTCCACGTCGGCGACGAGATCGTCACCGCCGGCTGGCGCACGAACGGCCTCGCCTCGCTCTACCCGAAAGGGATCCCGATCGGCCGCGTCTCCTTCGTCGGCGGGCTCAGCACTGACCTCTGGCAGCAAGTCCTGATCGTCTCTGACGTCGACTTCTCGGCGCTCGACTCGGTGCTCGTGCTGGTGCCGCGGCGCCCGTCCCCGGAGCTTCCGTGAACCTCAGCGAGAGCGCGCTCGTCGCGGCATCCGTCTTTGCCGCCGCCCTGCTCCAGGTGGCGCTCTTCGCGTCGATCGACGTCGCGGGCGGCGTCGCCGACGTCCTCCTGCTCGCGCTGCTCTCGATCGCGCTGCTGCGCGGTGCGGTCGTCGGCGCCGTCGCGGGCTTCTTCGGCGGCCTCCTCGTCGACGTGCTCACGCTCGACACGCTGGGCGTCTCGGCGCTCCTCTACGCGCTCGCGGGCTACTGGGCGGGACGCTACGGAGAGACGACCGGCCGCGAGCGCGGCTACGCAACGCTCCTGACCGTACTCGTCGCCACGGTCGCGATCGCCTACTCGGGCTACGGCCTCCACTTCCTGCTCGGCGACGAGCTCTCGGCGCGCCGCGCCCTCTTCGACACGCTGCTGCCGACGCTGGCGCTGAACCTCGTCGTCGCCCGACCGGTGTTCGCGCTCTGCCGGGCCGCGCTCGGCCGCTCGTCCGTCGCCGACCGCGTCACCGAGGTGAAGCTCTTTGGCTAGGTCCCACCCGGAGCGGCGCTCGCCCTCCGGCCGCTTTCTGCCGCCCGACCCGCGCACGGCCGAGCCGTATCGCTTCACGCCGCAGCTCGCGCTTCGCGTCGGCGTGCTCGCGGGGCTCGTGCTGATCATCTTCGCGGTCCTCTTCCTCCGCCTCTGGGCGCTGCAGGTGCTCTCCGGCGACCAGTATCTGAACGCCGCCCAGAACAACCAGCTGCGGACGATCCGCGTCGAGGCGCAGCGCGGCTCGATCGTCGATCGCGCGGGCCGGACGATCGTCTCGAATGTTCCCGGAACCGCCGTCCGGATCTGGACCGCCGATCTGCCGGACGAGGGGCGCTACGCGATGTTCAAGCGCCTCGCGACGATCCTGCGCGTGCCGCTGCCGCGACTGACGAAGGCGCTCGAGGACAACAGGGGCGACCCGCTGACGCCGATCCTCGTCAAGACCGCTGTCCACGAGGATCAGGTCATGTACCTGGAGGAGCATCGCGCCGAGTTCCCGGGCGTCGAGATCTCGAGCACCTACCTCCGCGACTACGAGTTCAAGTCGCTCGCGGCGCAGGTGCTCGGCTACGTCGGCGAGGTCTCGCCGCAGGAGCTCGAGCGGCTCGAGCAGACCAAGGATCGCGACATCCGCGGCGGCGAGAAGATCGGCAAGACCGGGGTCGAGGCCGCGTTCGACGGCTACCTGCGCGGGACGCCGGGGACGTCGCAGCTCCGCGTCGACTCGCTCGGCCAGCCCCTGGCGCGGTTCGAGCCCGGACGCCCCGCCCAGGCGGGCTACAACGTCCGGCTGACGCTCGACATCGGCCTCCAGCGGGCCGCCGAGCGGGCGCTCCGCGACGGTATCGAGCTCGCCTTCGAGCAGGATCGGTTCAACGCGAACGGCGGCGCGATCGTCGCGCTCGACCCCCGCGACGGCGCCGTCCTCGCGATGGCGTCGAACCCGACCTACAAGCCGTCCGTCTACGTCGGCCGGGCCGACCCGAAGAAGCTCGAGCCGCTCACGAACGAGAAGGTCGCGCCGAAGTACAACTTCCCCGGGATCAACCGGGCGGTCGCGGGCGTCTATCCGCCGGGCTCGACGTTCAAGCCGGTGACCGCGCTGGCTGCGATCTCCGACCAGCTGCTCTCGCCGTACGAGTACATCCAGTGCACCCCATCCGCGAAGTTCGGGCTCGACGACTTCGAGTTCAAGAACTGGAACGCGCACACGAACGCGCCGATGACGCTGACAACCGCGCTCTCGCAGTCCTGCGACACCTACTTCTACGACGTCGGTAACCGCTACTTCGAGCGCGGCGAGCGGGAGCGTCCCTACTGGACGAAGATGCAGGCCTGGGCGAGGAAGTTCGGCTTCGGCGAGGCGGCGGGGCTCGACATCGGCGGCGAGGCGACCGGCCTGCTGCCGACGCCTGCCTGGCGCCGCGAGGCCTACACCGGCATCGACCGCGCCTGGAACCCAGGCGACCTGATCCAGATGGCGATCGGCCAGAAGGACATCACCGTGACGCCGCTGCAGATGGCGCGCTTCTACGCCGCGCTCGCGAACGGCGGCAAGCTCGTGACGCCGCGCCTCGTCGAGGCTGCGGAGCGGCCTGCGGCCGAGGGCGAGCCGGCTGTGCCGATCAGGACGTTCCCCAAGGCGGCGCCGAAGGAGATCGGCGTCGACGCGGCGGCGCTGCAGGTCGTGCGCGACGGCCTCTTCGAGGCGACGCACGACGCAAACGGCACCTCCTCCGGCGTCTTCGGCAGCTTCGCTGTTCCGATCGCAGGCAAGACCGGCACCGCCGAGAAGGTCGTCAACCTGCCCGGCTACCCGGTCGGGCATCTGGAGGATCAGGCGTGGTGGTGCGGCTGGGGTCCGTTCGACGGGCGCGACTACGTCACCGCCGCCGGCACCAAGCGGACGCCGATCGTCGTCTGTGCCGTGATCGAGAATGGCGGTCACGGCGGCTCCGTTGCGGCTCCGGCGGCGCTGAAGCTCTTCGAGCACTGGTTCCGCGAGGAGGCCGGGGTTCAGGGGGTTGTGGCCAGTGACTGAGCGTGGTCGCGAGTGATTGAGTACGCCTCCTCCGGCTCGCGCCGGCTTCCCCGCGAACGCGTCGACATCGTCGGCTTCGTCCGCCGGCTCGACTGGGTCCTGCTGCTCGCCGTCGGGGCGATCGTCGCCTACGGGCTCTGGGCGGTCGCCGGAATCACGCGCTTCGACGTCGAGGGCGACGAGAGCTACTACGTCGTCCGGCAGGGGATCGCAGTCGGGCTCGGCTTTGCCGGCTTCCTCGTCGCGCTCGCGATCGATCCCGACCGCTATCGCCGAGCGCAGAAGGCGATCTTCGGGCTGACGCTCGTCGGGATGCTGCTCGTCTTCCCGCTCGGCGACACGACGCGCGGCTCCAAGCGGTGGATCGAGATCGGGCCGTTCCAGTTCCAGCCGTCCGAGTTCGGGAAGCTCCTGTTCGTGCTCGCGCTGGCGGGCTTCCTCGCCGACCGCGCGCGCCGGCTGCACGAGCCGAGGGTGGTGCTGCAGGCGATCGGGCTCGCCCTGATTCCGATCGCGCTCGTCTTCAAGCAGCCGGACCTCGGTACCGCCCTCGTCTACGGGGCCGCGCTCGTCGCGTGCCTGTTCGTCGCCGGGATCCGCTGGAGCCACCTCGCCCTCTTGATCGGGACGGTGGTGCTGGTCGCCTCCAGCGTCGTCTGGTTCCTCCCCGCCGCCGGGGTCGAGGTGCTCGAGCCCTACCAGGCCGCGCGCCTCAACTTCACCAACCTGGAGGAGGACCCCGCCGGCACCGCCTACAACCAGACGCAGTCGATCACCGCGGTCGGCGCCGGCGGCCTCGACGGGCGCGGTGTCCAGGGTGCGACGCAGACGCGGCTCGACTACCTGCCCGAGCACCACACCGACTTCGTCTTCGCCGCCCTCGCCGAGCAGCGCGGCTTTTTCGGCGCGGCGCTCCTGCTCGGCCTCTACCTGCTGATCGTCTGGCGCGGCCTGCGCGTGATCACCGTCGCGCGCGACGCGTTCGGCGCGATCGTCGCCGGCGGGATCGTGATCGGCCTCCTCTTCCAGATCTTCGTCAACGTCGGCATGACGATGGGAATCGCGCCCGTCACCGGGATCCCGCTGCCGTTCGTGACCGTCGGCGGCTCGTCGATGGTGATGAACCTCGTCGCCGTCGGCGTCCTGCAGGCGATCCACGCGCGCGGCCACCCGGGTCGTCGGCGGGCGAGCTGATGGCCATGGCGCTGCACCCGATCGCCGTCTGGGGCCTGATCAAGGAGCTCCGGATCGCGGCCGCAGACACGAAGCCGCTCCTGGTCAGCGGTCCGTTGGCCGCACAGCTCGAGAAGGAGCTCGCCAGAGGCGCCGCGGCCGGCGCCGTCCGCGTGGGCGGTCGCGTCGAGGACGCCGACGTGCTCGTTCGCATTCTCGCCGGCGAGCCGACCGAGGAGGACGAGAAGGAGCTGAAGGCCGCGAAGCGTGCCAAGGTGCCGGTCGTCGTCGTGCAGACGGGCACGGAGGACTTCGACGTCCCCTATGTGCTCGCGACGGACGTCGTCAAGTGCCGTCCCGGTGAGGGTTTCCCGGTCGAGGAGATCGTGCGCGCGGTCGCCGGCCGGCTGGGCGAGGCGGGAACAGGTCTGGCGGCTCGGCTGCCGGCGCTGCGCGAGCCGCTCTGCGGTGAGTTGATCGAGTCGTTCTCGCGCAAGAACGGCGTCCTCGCTGTCGCGATCTTCGTTCCCGGTGCCGACTTCCCCGTCCTGACGCTGAACCAGATCCGGCTCGTGCTCCGGATCGGCGCCGCGTACGGGATCGAGGTCGATCAGCAGCGCCTGCCGGAGGTGCTCGCGACCGTCGGAGCGGCGTTCGGCCTCCGCGCGGTCGCGCGGCAGCTGCTCGGCGCGATCCCGATCGCCGGCTGGGCCGTCAAGGGCAGCGTCGCCTACGCCGGTACCCGCGCGCTCGGCGAGGCGGCGCAGCGCTATTTCGCTGCGACAGCTTCCTGAGCTCGGTCACGCTCGGTGAGCATGTGTCTCACCCGGGCCGGCAGATCAAGACATCCTCGAAGAACTCGCCTGCGCGTCGCCCGGTTCGCCTGTTCACGTGGCGTGTGATCCGCTTCTCGAGCACGAGCCCGGCGTTGCGGAGGATGCTCGGATAGAGCGCCTTCGAGTCGCTGACGACGATCAGAACCCAGGCGTCGGCGGCCAACTGCTCCCGCGCATTCTCGAACGCAGCGCTCATCGAGCGCACGTACTCGTCGAGCGCGGATCGGGCGCGCCCTGACGCGGCGGCGCCGATCTCCTCGTCTCGTCGATCCGTGAGACCGAGCAGCTCGTACGCGTAGCGATGCTGCTCGTGGTAGTCGATCAGTCCAGGGTACGGCGGCGAGGTGATCACACCGGTGGGACGCGTCGGCAAGACGACCGTGCGGGAGTCGGCGTGAAGGACCGTGACCGAGCTTGTTGTCCTGATCGCGCTGTACTCGCGGAGGCGGCGAATCGTGTCGGCGGTGTACCGAGTGAGAAACTTCATCGCCTCGTCGACCGGGCGGCAGGTTCGCTTGTGCTTGAAGCAGTGGTAGGGCTCGGTCGTCGGCGTCCTCGGAAAGTCGAGGTCGAAGTGCGTTGTCCGCCGTGCGGACCGCGCTGCGCGCGACAGGATCACCTGACCCACGCTCGCGTCAGGTTCGGGCAGTTGCGAGACGGCAGCGCGAAACGCGAGCAGGTCAGCCAGCGCTTTCGGCGCGAACCAGTCGACCAACCAAGGCGACGCGCCGGTTGCAGCGGCCGTATCGAGCCGGCACGTTTCGTCCAGCGCTCCTCGCAGACGTAGCTCGAGCTCGCCCAGGGAGTACCGGGAGGTCTTGACGCGTGCGAGGAGGCAGTTGAAGGCGGAGATGTCCGACCCGATCGAGTCGGCTCCGAACACGTTCGATTCGACCAGCGTCGTGCCCGACCCGGCGAACGGGTCGTAGATGCAGCTTCCCGGAACGAGGTACCGCTGCAGGAAGACCTCCACGAGCTGCGGGATGAACTTCCCGAGATAGGGATGCAGGCCGTGTACGTGCTTCGTCCGCTGGACCTGCGGCAGGGCGTCCTCGGACCAGGAGAGCTCCAGGTCGATCCCTGCATACAGAGCCTCCTGAGTTCTCCCCGCCACCGCTGGTCCACACTAGTCAGCGACCCGGACAGGCCCGACCGAGCCGCTCTCGCTCGACGGATGCCGTCCGGTCCAGGTCCTATGGTTTCGGAAACGACGGGAGGGAGGCGAGATGGTGGGTTCCGAGCACGCGGTCGAGCTGCTTCAGATCGAGGAAGCGGACGCCTGGTTCGAGTACCTCGAGTCGACTCGGGCGCAGAACGAGACGCGTTACGCCGAGCTCGAGCCGTGGGCCTGGGCTCGTCTTTCACAGCGGCTGCGCGCCGTCCGCGCCCGCCGCGCGCGGCTCCGCCCTGCCGCCGCGTAACACGACCACCGCAGCCGGCACGAGCCTGCTGATACCCTGCTGGCAGGCTTATGCCTACGGTTTTCACACCCACACGCAGCGCGCGACCGGCCGCTTCCGCGGCCGTGTTTTTGCGCGCGCTCACTCTAGGAGAAGCATTTGTCACCGTGGTTTCGCAGAAAGAAGCAGCAGGACACGACCGAGCAGCAGGCGCCGGAAGCCCCGGCCCCCGCTCCACAGCCCGCACAGGCTGAGCAGACCTCCGCGGCGGCTCCGGCCGACGCGGCAATCGATCCCAGGAAGCGACGTCGCGGCAACCGCGGCGGGCGCGGGCGCAAGAAGCCCGGCACCGGCGCGACCCCCGAGGCCACGGTCGAGACGGCCGAAAAGCCCGAGCAGAAGCCCGTGTCGCAGCGGCGCGAGCGTAAGCCCGCAGAGCGCAGCCAGCGGCAGGAGCGCCGCGCGAACCAGCAACAGAGCAGCCGCCGCCGCGTGCCGCAGAAGCGGGCGCCGCTGCCGAAGGCGAAGCGCGAGCTGCTGATCTCGATCGACGTCGGTGAGCAGCGCGTCGCAATCCTCGAGGACGATCGCGTCGCTGAGGTCTACCTCGAGCGGCCGGAGCGCCGCTCGATCGCCGGCAACATCTACCTCGGGACGGTCGACAACGTCCTCCCCGGCATGGAGGCCGCGTTCGTCGAGATCGGCCTCGAGAAGAACGGCTTTCTCTACGTCGACGAGATCGTCGTGCCCGAGCTCGAGGGCAAGCGGCATCACGGCAAGAAGATCACCGACCTGATCGCGCGCGGCCAGCAGATCCTCGTGCAGGCGGTCAAGGACCCGATGAAGACGAAGGGCGCGCGGCTGACGACCGAGATCTCGCTCCCGGGCCGTTTCCTCGTCTTCGTGCCGCAGGGCGAGGGTCTCGGGGTCTCGCGCCGGCTCGACGACGCCGAGCGCACCCGCCTCAAGGAGATCATCAAGAAGCTGGACGTCAAGGAGGGCGGGATCATCGTCCGCACCGCCGCCGAGGGCGCCTCGGCCGAGGACGTCGAGCGCGACCTCGTCTTCCTGCAGCGGCTCTGGAAGACGATCCAAGCGAAGGCGAAGACCGCGAAGGCGCCGGCCCTCGTCTACCAGGAGGCCGAGCTGCCGCTTCGGATCGTCCGCGATCTCTTCGCCGGCGACTTCGAGAGCGCCCAGATCGACCACGAGCGCACGTACAAGCGGATCGTCGGCTACCTGAAGAAGACCTCGCCGCACATGCTCGAGCGCGTCCACCGCTACAAGGAGAAGACGCCGCTCTTCGAGGGAACGGGCGTCGACGCAGAGATCCGCTCGACCCTGAACCGGCGCGTCGACCTCCCGTCCGGCGGCTACCTGATCTTCGACTACGCCGAGGCGTTCACGGTCGTCGACGTCAACACGGGCCGCTTTGTCGGCTCGCGCTCGAAGAACTCGACCGGCCGGCTCGAGGACACGATCACGAAGAACAACCTCGAGGCGGTGAAGGAGGTCGTTCGCCAGCTGCGGCTGCGCGACATCGGCGGGATCATCGTGATCGACTTCATCGACATGGCGAACCCGAAGAATCGGGCCACCGTCGAGGACGCGCTCCGCAACGAGCTCGAGCGCGACCGCACGAAGACCTACGTCGTCGAGATCTCCCCGCTCGGCCTCGTCGAGATGACGCGCCAGAACGTCACTGACGGCCCACGCGAGATCCTGACCAAGAAGTGCCCGACCTGCGCCGGTGACGGCATCGTCCTCTCAGAGGCGTCGGCCGCGCTCGAGGTGGAGCGGCGACTGCGCACGCTCGCCGCCGGGTCGCGCGCTCAGGCGTTCCAGGTCGAGGTGAACCCGAAGACGATGTCGCTGCTGCTCGGCAAGGGCGGCGCGCGGCTCGCCGAGATCGAGGAGGCGGCGAAGAAGCGCTTCTTCCTCGCGCCGAAGGAGGGCGTGCACGCCGACCACGCCGCGGTGCTCGCAGAAGGCAAGCTCGTCGACCTGCAGCCGCCGGCGCCGATCGCCGAGGCCACCGAGGTCGAGGTGAAGCTGGTCGAGCTGGACAAGCACGACGCGGGCTCCGCGGTCGGCAAGCTCGACGGCGTCGACGTGGTCGTCGGCGGCGCCGCGAAGCTCGTCGGCAAGAAGGTGAAGGTGCGTGTCGAGCGTGTGCTCGACGGCGTCGCCTATGCGACGGCGCTGAACGGCGTCCAGGCGCCCGCCGAGCCGATCACGTTCGAGAGCGAGGCCGAGAAGCCGACGCGCGCGCCGAGCCGCGCCAGGAAGGCGGTCGACGACGAGGTCGAGGTCGACGAGGCCGACGCGGAGCTCGAGGCCGGTGAAGCCGACAGCGAGGACCTCCAGCCGGACGACGAGCGCGAGGACGAGCCGGAGGAGGTCGAGGCGGCCGCCGACGGCGCCGAGGCGGCTCCGGTCAAGAAGAAGACGCGCCGCGGCTCCCGCGGCGGCCGCAACCGGAGGAAGCCGGCGGCGACGACGGACGGCGGCGAGCCCGGCGAGCCGGACGAGCTAGCCGCGCAGGACCTCGAGAGTGACGCGTCCTCATCGGCTGCGCCGCGGATCCACGTCCCCGACTTCGAGCTCGGCGACGAGCAGCCGAAGCCGGCCCGCAAGCGGACGCCGAAGCCGACGCCGAGCGCCGAGGAGGGTGACGGCGAGGCCGCCGAGCAGGTCGCGGCTGCGGTCGCCGACGAGACCGATGGCGACGAGGCGGCTCCGGTGAAGAAGAAGACGCGCCGCGGCTCGCGCGGTGGCCGCAACCGGAAGAAGCCGGCGGTAGCCGGAGCTGCAGGCGGCGCCGTCCCGAGCGAGAACGGGTCCGATCCGACCGCCGACGAGTCGCCGGCCGAGCCCGCGACGATCGGCGCCGAGCCGACGTCGGATGAGTACGTGCCGATGTCGGAATGGCTCGACGATCTGGACGCCAAGTAGCTACACTTTCCCGTCCCGCGGGTCAGCCCCGCGTTTTTCTGCGCCTATGAGCACTTACGCGATCATCTCCGTCGGAGGCAAGCAGTACCGCGTCCGCGAGGGCGAGACGCTGCTCGTCGACCGGCTCAAGCACGGCGAGGGCAACACGTTCCAGCCGACCGTGCTGCTGATCGGCGGCAACGGCAGCACCGACCTCTCGCCGAGCGCGACCGTGACCGCGCGCGTGCTCGCGGACGTCAAGGGCGACAAGATCCGGATCGGCAAGTACCGGCCGAAGAACGGCTACAAGAAGCACACCGGCTTCCGCGCCAGCCTCTCGCAGATCGAGATCGAGTCGATCGGCGGTGCCAGGAAAGCCGCCGCGACGAAGGAGACCGCCGCGCCGAAGCCGGAGATGGCCGCAAAGGTCGCGCCGAAGGCAGAGCCGACCGAGACTCCCGCCGAGGATCGCGTCAAGGGCATGCCCGCGGGGTACGAGGAGTTGACCGTCGTGCAGATCAAGGCGCAGTCGACCGACTGGAACCGCCCCATGCTCGAGGGCGCGCTGGAGTACGAGCAGGCGCACGGCAAGCGGAAGGGCGCGATCGCCGCGATCGAGTCCGCCCTGGCAGAGAAGGAGCAGAGCTAATGGCGCACAAGAAAGGCCTCGGTTCCTCCCGGAACGGCCGCGACTCGAACGCGCAGCGTCTCGGCGTCAAGATCTTCGCCGGCCAGAAGGTGAAGGCCGGCATGATCATCGTCCGCCAGCGTGGCACGCGCTTCCGCCCCGGCGCGGGCGTCGGCATCGGCCGCGACGACACGATCTTCGCCAAGCGCGAGGGCATCGTCGAGTTCCGCACGAGCGGCGAGAAGCGCTTCATCTCGGTCGCTGAGACCGATACCGACCCGAGCTAGGCGCCCTTGTTCCACGATCGTGCCCGCATCGAGGTGCTGGCGGGCCGCGGCGGCGACGGAGGCCTGAGCTTCCGGCGCGAGAAGCACGTGCCCCGGGGCGGGCCTGACGGCGGTGACGGCGGTCGCGGCGGTGACGTGATCCTCGTCGCGAACAAGGACCTCCGCGACCTCTCGGCGTTCCGCCAGAAGCTCAGGTTCAAGGCCGGCCGCGGCGAGCCGGGCCGGGGATCCCGCAAGCACGGAGCCGACGGTGCGACGATCGTGCTCGAGGTCCCGGTCGGTACGCAGGCGACGACGCCGGAGGGAAATCTGATCTCGGACCTGAAGACGCCCGATGCGCGCGTCGTGCTCGCACGCGGCGGCAACGGCGGGCGCGGCAACGCGCGCTTCGCCACCCCGACGCGCCAGACGCCGCGCTTTGCGGAGGTGGGCGACGCACCCGAGGAGGCGGAGGTAGAGCTCCACCTGAAGCTGCTCGCCGACGCCGCGCTCGCCGGGCTCCCGAACGCGGGCAAGTCCTCGCTCCTGCGCCGGATCTCGAACGCGAAGCCGAAGGTGGCCGAGTATCCGTTCACGACGCTCGCGCCGGTGCTCGGCACGGTCGAGTCGCCGGACGGCGCGCAGCTTACCGTCGCGGACGTCCCGGGCCTCATCGAGGGAGCCAGCGAAGGAATCGGCCTCGGCCACGAGTTCCTGGCCCACCTGGAGCGCGCGCGCGTGCTCCTGCACGTGATCGACGCCTCCGAGGACGATGTGGAGGAGCGCTTCCGGACGATCGACCGCGAGCTCGCGCTCTACGGCGCCGGTCTCGACGAGCGGCCGCAGGCCATCGTCCTCAACAAGGTCGATGTTGTCCCCGGGTCGCCGAGCTTCCAGCTCGACGACCCGCGGATAGTTGCGATCTTCCGCGTCTCCGCGCTCACGGGCGAAGGCATCGAGCAGTTGAAGCGCCGCCTGTTCACTCTCATTCCTCCTCTTCCTCCGCTGCCGGAGGCAGTGGAAGAACCGGAACTCGAAGAGTTCCGGGAGTACCGGCCGCAGCCGCCGGCGCGCCGCGCCTACCGGATCTATCGCACCGACCGCGGTTTCCGCGTGGTCGGCGAGGCGCCGCAGGGTGAGGAGCTCGAGGCCGCGCTCGAGGCGGCCGGCGTCCGCA
>JBDSOJ010000036.1:0-8397 GCA_039914895.1 Gaiellaceae bacterium | reverse complement strand
AGGAATCCGCAGAAGCGGATTGCTGCCGCGCAAATCCCTGAAGAGGCCGCTTCGCGGCCCGGCTGATGGCTACCCTTCGCGCGAGTGCCCTCCGACGTTCAGATCAAGGTCGGCAACGTCGCGATCGGCGGCGGCGCGCCCGTCGTCGTCCAGTCGATGACGCTGACGCCGACCCGCGACGTGGAGGCGACGACGGCCCAGATCGCCGCGCTTGCGTCGGCGGGCTGCGAGGTCGTCCGCTGCGCCGTTCCGAAGCTCGAGGACGCGAAGGCGCTCGCACGGATCGTCCGCCTCAGCCCGATTCCCGTGATCGCGGACATCCACTTCAACGCGAGTCTCGCCCTCAGGGCGATCGAGGCGGGCGTGGCAGCGGTCCGGATCAACCCCGGCAACATCGGCGGCCCGGACAAGGTTGAGCTGGTCGTCAAGGCGGCGAAGAAGGCGGGGATTCCGATGCGGATCGGCGCCAACTCCGGCTCGCTCCCCAAGCACCTGGAGGAGCTCGCCCAGGCCGACCAGGCGGAGGCGCTCGTCGCCGCCGCGATCGAGGAGGTGGAGCTGCTCGAGAAGCTCGACTACCGTGACTTCAAGATCTCGGTCAAGTCGACGCACGTGCCGACGATGATCCGCGCCTATCGGATGCTCGCGGCGAAGGTGCCGTATCCGCTCCACCTCGGCGTCACCGAGGCGGGGACGCAGTTTTCCGGCTCGATCAAGAGCGCCGTCGGCATGGGCGCGCTGCTCGCTGACGGGATCGGCGACACGATTCGCGTCTCCCTCACCGCCGACCCGGTCAAGGAGGTCGAGACGTGCTGGGAGATCCTGAAGGCGCTCGGCCTGCGCGAGCGCGGGCCTGTGATGATCTCCTGCCCGAGCTGCGGCCGCGACAACGTCGGCGTCGAGAAGCTCGCGGTCATCGTGGAGGAGCGGCTGTCGACGTACCCGCAGGCGTTCGAGGTCGCGGTGATGGGCTGCGCGGTCAACGGCCCGGGCGAGGCCGGCGACGCCGACTTCGGGATCGCCGGCGGCCGCGACGTCGGCTTCCTCTACGCGCACGGCCGGGTGCTGAAGAAGGTAAGCTCCGACATCCTGATCGACGAGCTCTTCCACGAGATCGACCGCTGGATCGAGGGCGGCATGCACCGCCCGAAGCGCCTGAAGATGGCGAAGCCGGCCGCGCTCGCGATGGCGGAAGCCTCGCTGATCCCGCTGGACTGATCTGTTAGCAGCGGGGCCAATCCTGCGGATCGGCCGCAGGCATCCGCGGAAGCAGATGCCTGCCCGCGCAAAGACCCCTGAAGGGCCGCCTCCGGCAGCCGCCGTTTCACTAACCTCTCGCGATGATCCACCGCGCCTCGAAGCTCTTCCTACCGACGCTGCGCGACGCTCCCGCGGACGCCGAGGCGCTCTCGCACAAGCTGCTCGTCCGCGGCGGCTTCATCCGCCAGGTGAGTGCGGGGCTGTGGACGCTGCTGCCGCTCGGCTGGCGTGTCCACCGCAAGGTCGAGCAGGTGATCCGCGAGGAGCTCGACGCCATCGGCGCGCAGGAGATGTCCGCGCCTGTGCTGACGCCCGCCGAGCTCTGGATCACGTCGGGCCGCTACGACATCCCCGAGCTCTTCAAGCTGCAGGACCGCAACGGCCGCGACTACGTCCTCCCGCTCACGCACGAGGAGACGTTCACGTTCCACGCGCTCGAGCTGCAGAGCTACCGCCAGCTGCCGCAGGCCTGGTACCACTTTCAGACCAAGGCCCGCGACGAGCCGCGTCCCCGGGGCGGCCTGCTCCGCGTGCGCGAGTTCGTGATGAAGGACTCCTACTCGTTCGACCGCGACGAGGCGGATCTCGACAACAGCTTCCAGTCCCACAAGGGTGCCTATGAGCGGATCTTCGAGCGCTGCGGCCTCGAGACCCACGGCGTCCAGGCGGAGAGCGGGATGATGGGCGGCAAGGAGTCGCTCGACTACCTCGCGCCCTCGGACTCCGGCGAGAACACGCTCGTCACCTGCGAGAACGACGACTACGCGGCCGACCTCGAGATCGCCCGCGGGGTTCCTCGCGCGCCCGAGCTCCCGGATCCGCTCGCTGCGCCCGCCGAGGTCGAGACGCCGGACACGCGCACCTGCGAGGCGCTCGCCGAGCTGCTCTCGCTCGACCTCGCCGCGACCTCGAAGGCGATGCCGGTCGTGCAGGTCGACGGCACGCTCGTGCTCGCGCTCCTGCGAGGCGACGACCGGCTCGAGGAGGCGAAGCTGCGGAGCGCGCTCGGCTCGGACTTCCGGCCCGCGACGGACGACGAGATCGTCGCCGGCTTCGGTGCCGAGGGCGGGTCGCTCGGACCGGTCGGTTTCTCCGGTCCCGTCGTCGCGGACGAGGCGCTCCGGCAGGGCCAGTTCGTCGCCGGCGCGAACCGCACCGGCTGGCACCTGCGCGGTGTCGAGGCGGGCCGGGACTTCCAGCCCGGGTTCGCGGACATCCGGCAGCCCCGGGCGGGAGACGTCTGCCCGGTCTGCGGCGGCAAGCTCCGTTTCCAGACGGCGATCGAGGTCGGCCACATCTTCAAGCTCGGTACGCGCTTCTCGGAGGCGTTCGGCGCCAAGTACCTCGACGAGGACGGGGTCGAGAAGTTGATCGTGATGGGCTCGTACGGAATCGGCCCCGGCCGGGTTCTCGCCGCCGCCGTCGAGCAACATGGGAGCGAAGAGGGAATGGTCTGGCCGGCCGAGATCGCCCCCTACGACGTCCACGTGGTCGTGCTGGGCTGGGACAACCCCGAGCTCGTCTCGATCGGCGACCAGGTCGCCGAGACCCTTTCCGCCGAAGGCCTGGACGTGCTGCTCGACGACCGCGAGCTGCGCCCCGGCGAGAAGTTCGCCGACGCCGACCTGATCGGCTGCCCCTGGCGCATCACCGTCGGCAAGAAGACGCTCGAGGACGGCGCCGTCGACCTCAAGGACCGCACGCGCGGCGAAGAGTCCCGGATTGCGAGTTTAGAGGTCGCAAAACGGGTAGTCGCTGGTTGATGACCCGCAGGCGGAAGTACAGCGAGGACGCGTTCGGCCGGACGATCGAGCGCCTGATGGGGGAGACCGAGCTCACGTATCGCGGCCTGGCGGCCAAGACCGGCCTCTCGGCCGGCTACCTCAACCACCTCGTGCACGGCAACCGACCCGTGCCGTCCAAGGACGTCGTCGCGCGTCTCGCAGCCGCGCTCGGCGTCGAGCCGGAGCACTTCCGCGAGTACCGGCTGCGGGTGATCGCCGACCGGCTCGAGCAGATGCCGGACCTCGTCGATCGGCTGTACAAGAAGCTCGCGGTGTAAGAGAGCGTTTTCACCGGAGACATGAGTCCTGCGCCCACCTTCGCGCACCCGGTCGAACGTGAGCTGGCCAGGATCTTCGACGAGCTCGGAGCTCCGTGGGAGTACGAGCCGACAACCTTCGTGCTCGAACGGAACGACGACGCTCCGCGGCCGAGGCCTTCACGCCCGACGTCTACCTGCCCGAGCAGGACATTTACGTCGAGTGCACGACGATGCGCCAGAAGCTGACCACGCGGAAGAACCGGAAGCTGCGCAAGCTGTGTGAGCAGGGCGTGGTCGTGGCGGTGCTCTACCGCCGGGACTTCGAGCGCCTCCGCGAGCGCCACGGCTCCCCGTTCGACCTCGCAGCCTGAGCTGCGCGCTCCCGCAGCCTGCTACCGTGCCCACCGTCGCGGGGCGTGGCGCAGCCTGGTTAGCGCGCTAGTCTGGGGGACTAGAGGTCCCGAGTTCGAATCTCGGCGCCCCGACTTACGAAAAGCCCCGGTAACCCGGGCTTTTTGCGTGAACTGGCCAATGCATCGGCTCTTTGTGGCGTCCGCAATCCGTCCGCAAACGTCACTCCTCGAGTAGACGCGGACGAAGGCAACTTGGTGACGCTGCCGCGACTGCCACCGTGTTAGGCACCGCCAACGCTAGGTGACGCGCAGCCGCTTCGGGTTCATCGCGTCCGGGCCCGAGGGTGCCACTGGTCCTGTCGAGCGACACGCTAATCGAGGCACTCGGGTCGGAGCACCGTCTCCCGTAGCAGCCGCTTCACGTCGGCTCCCTCGACCTTCTGCCCGGTCGTCCGCTTCAGCTCCTTGCGGATCGCGTCCGTCACGGCATCGGAGCCGAGCACGTTCGCGAGCGACTTCGGCGAGGTCGCCCGTCGGGCCTTCCAGAGCTCGTCGATCTGCCGGCGCTTCAGCGACTCTCGCGAGAGGTAGAAGAGCTGGTCCGCCTTCTGGCCGACCGTCTCCTCGCCGACGAGGTTGATGTCGAGCGCGAGGTCGATCTCAACCGGCAGGCCACCCGTCAGGTGGTACGCGCGCCAATCCGCTCCGTTCGTGAGGATGATCCACTCCACGCCCTCGTTCACGGCGTACATCTCCGCTTGCCGGAGGTGCTTCGCCCCCAACTTCGTCGCGACCCGCTTCACCTCAACGAAAGCCACAAGGTCCCGGTCGATCCGAATCCCGTAGTCGGCGAACTCGCCCCTAACCTGGTACTCCGTCGTCAGGTCGCTGAACTCGTCGTAGCCGAGCACGTCCGTGAGCATCCGGTTTACGAGCATCCGCGTATCACCTTCGTTCGCGTCGCGCGCGATGAGATCACTTAACGGCTTGGCGAACTTCCGGATTCCCGCCCTGACACGCTCGCGCGCGTCCGCCTCCCACTTAGGTGTGCTCGGCTGCTTCGGCGCCCGCGGCGTTGGAGTGATCGCGGGCACCTCGTCCTCGACCACGACGGCCGGGACTTCGGGTTCGTGCTCCGACATGGGCACCTCCTGAAACGGCCGGATCAAGCATCAAACGTCACGATCTAATTGCAGAGAGAATTTTTGCGAGCGGGGGTGGAGCGTGGTGTACTGGCTTAAAAAAGCCAGTGCCTCGCACGCGCGTAGACGTCGGGCACTCGGGCACTTGGGGGTAACTGCCCGTACACACACTCTCCAGGGCGGTGGAAGGGCAGACCGCTTGGATAAGCCGTTCGTGTTCAACCACGGTTGAATGGACGGGCGCTGGTCGTGTCGGGCACTGGTCATGCGTCTGTCCTCGGTGCGAGGGTGCGGCTGACTGTCCAGTGCGTGACGGTGCCGAGCTCGTCCTTGGCTGGCGTGGCACGGATGAGGCCGTCGTTTTTGATCGTGCCGCGGATGTTGCGGACGGTCTTGGCGCTGATGCCTGTCTCTGCGGAGATCCGTGCGTCGAACGCGTCGGATTCCTGCTCGCCTTCGTTCTCGAGGATGTCGAGGATCAGCTCGCGGGCCTGGGCGCTGCGGCTTTCTGGGGC
The DNA here is from genome assembly GCA_039914895.1 of Gaiellaceae bacterium. Taxonomy (GTDB): domain Bacteria; phylum Actinomycetota; class Thermoleophilia; order Gaiellales; family Gaiellaceae; genus Gaiellasilicea. Next base: position 3,083 of record JBDSOJ010000036.1, on the reverse strand, counting down.
TGCGTCGGCGCTGCGGCCGTTGAGTAGCTGCTCGACGTCCTTGGTCGATTCGCCTTCTGCGGTGAGGCAGGTGATGTCCCGGGCGGGTTCGACGTCGTGGAGCTCGAGCCGGTAGGCGCGGCCGGTGGCGCTCTTGGGGCCGCGGTTGCCGGCGACGACCTGGGCGTGGAAGAGCATGTCGTCTTCGTCGTCGGCTGCCATGAGGATGACGGCGCGGGGGACGTCGACCCAGGCGGTGGATCCGAGGACGGATGAGAGGGCGCCGCGGCTTGCGTCCTTGGAGAGGTGGCGGACCCCGAAGACCATGCAGTCGAGCTCGTCGGCGAGCGGGTTCAGGTCTTGGATGGCGGCGCGGGTGTCGCCTTCGGCGTTTGTGTCTTTGCCGCCCGCATGGTTGCCGAGCGGGTCGATGACGATGAGGCCGACGTTCCCGAGCTTCTGCGCTTGTGCTCTGAGCCAGTCGATGTCACCGGGTAGCTGGAAGGGGCCGTTGACGATCGCGACCTTGCTGGGGTCGCCGCCGGCTGCGATCAGGCGGGGGAGGAAGTCGAGCTCGATTGAGTCCTCGGAGGTGATGACGAGCACGCGCTTCGGTTCGCCGTACAGTTCACCGGTCGTGACACGCGCGGCGGTGCGGCAGATCCAGGTGCCTTTGCAGACTCCTTTGCGGCCGGCGAGAAGGTGGAAGGCGCCCCGCTGCAGGTGCGGCTTGTCCAGCCATTCGACGCGGCGGATCCGGTAGCTGTCGAGCTGCCGCAGCGACAGTCGAGCCGGAATGTCTGGCGCGAACTCGATGTCGACGTGCGTCGGCGCGAGCAGCTCGTGGAGCTCGTCTACGTCGATCTCCTCGGGTGTCTCCGGCTCGCCGAAGGGGACTGCTTGGATGTCGAGCCCTGTCATGACTCTTTCCGCCATGACAAGTCTGGGTTGGTCTCGCGGAGCAGCTGCGCGAGATCTTCGATAGACCGCTCCGGTAGTTGCCGGATCTGGTCGACCTGCTCGAGCATCTTCTCGAGCATCGTGAGTAGCTCGAGCCGGTCGACGCCGGTTCCGCCGACGGCGACGTCGAGCACGACCGCGAGCAGCCGCTCGAGCTTCGCGCGTTCGCGCTCGAGGTGGTCGGCGCGGCGCTCGGCTTCACGCGTTCGCTTGCGGTTGTGCTCGATGATGCCGAAGGCGCTCACACGAGCCCTCCCTGCCGAGGAGGTCGAGGTCTTCGAGCAGTCCGAGCAGCACGATCCTTGCCGCGCCGACGCCGAAGGCGCCTTCCTCGAGGTGGTCTAGGACCGCCACTAGACGTTCCCGATAATCGATGAGGCCGGCGTCTTGCAGTCCGTCCCGCTTGCTAAGGTGCTCGGCGGGGATCATGTTGGTGTCGGGGCGGCCTTGGCGGGCCGCTTCGTCGTTCTGGCTCATGGCCTAGCGCCCACCCGCCGGCTATCGACGTACTCGTCGACGTGCTCGGGCCGGAACCGAAGCCGTGCGCCGACGCGGGACGCCGGCAGCTCACGCCGCCGGACGAGCCGGTAGATCGTCGGCCGCGAGACACTGAGCATTTCCGCCGCCTCGTTCACGGACAAGAGTCGTCCGCTCGCCTCCCTAACGTGCTCCCCGTGACTCAGCATGGCTCAATCGTCGCCCAAGGAGAGCCGCGGGAAAGTAATGCGGACAGGACGCGGCCGGCTTGGGTCGACACCGATCTCGTTCGCCTCCGCGCCGACGTGCAGACCGAATGCGGGGAAGCGCTCGAGCGGGTCTCGCGTTACACGCTCAAGCGGCTCGTCCTAGACGAGAAGATCCCGCACGCAATCCAGATTTTTCGCCCGCGCGACGTTCCTGACGACGTCGCCAAGCGGCTGTTCGCTCCGTTCGATCTTCGGAAGGAACTCGGGTTGGTCGACTACAACGAGCGAGCCGATCGTGAAGCGGCCGTCGCCGTCCTCGGATCGGTTCATCGCCGATTGCGGCAGGGCCTCTTAGAGCCGCTTCCGCCTCTCGTCGCCTCGCAACTGGGCCGCTGGCGCCTCAAGTCCCTGTGCGTTCTCGTGGACGTTCGCACGAAGCAAGAGGCGAAGAGGATCGAGCTCGAGGTTACCGGCCGCGAGCCGTTGGCGGTCTGCCTCGGCGGGCTGCCGGCGGCAGACGTGCTCGTTGGCGGGTGGCGCCAACGGCGAGTCGAGGTCGGCCCGATCAGCGCCAGGCCGAGGGGCTGCGACGCGGTGTTTCCGGAGACGACTCGTGACAACGGCGGGAAGATGTGGTCGTTCTGGTGTCCCCGCTGCGACAAGCGCACGCGGTCGTCAGAGGTGCAGGGGGCGAAGCGGAACCCGGAACGGGAGCTCCGCAACGAGCTAGCTTCCCTCTACCCGGTCATGCGGCGTCGACGCTAGACAGTCGCCCGCGCCGCGACCGGCTCTTTACACAGAGTCACCGTTCGAGGCGAGACCTTAGCTAGTGGTCGAGCGGCAGATGGGCGCGAGTGAGAACATACGTTCGTGACAGCCCAGGGATCAGCCGTAACACGCTTCCGCCGGGCCGTCGAGCGCAAGAGCCTTCTCAACGCCGAGCTGGCCGCACGCGAGATGGGGCACCTCGACCTCGAGGACGCGCTCTCGCTCGTGCTCCTCTACGCGAGCGAGGATGATCCTCGCTTCGACCGGGCGGCGACACGCTGGATCGCCCGTTTCTGCGTCGAAGGCAAACCGTCTCTCTCCGAGCTGCAAGCGGCCGTCTGCGCTCTCGCCCTACTCAGGCGGGGCGGGGGTGAGGCGGCGGCCCGTCTCATCCACGCTCTGGCGAGGAACTAGAGGGCGCGTCCGGCCGGAACTCCCGGTGTGCGCAGTCTGGGCAGAACGGGAGTAGCTCACCGACACCGTCAGACCAGTACCGCCAGCCGAGGTCGATCGCTTCGGCTTCGAGGATCTGCTGGCTGCAGTTCGCTGCAGACGAGCACCTGGGACGTCGGCTTCATGTCCGTCACCGCGCTAGGAGGATAGGCTCGATCGACCATCGCGATGTGCTGACCGCTCGAAAAGATCGGCGAACTTGGCCACCGCGCACGCGTGGTGAAGAAGATGGCCACG
>JBDSOJ010000012.1:0-2790 GCA_039914895.1 Gaiellaceae bacterium | reverse complement strand
GCTTCTGCTCGCGTCGACGAGCCCACAGCGACGCGCCATCCTCGAGCAGCTCGGGATCCCGTTCGACGTCGTCCCGCCCAGGTACGAGGAGCACGATCGACCCGATGCCGATGTGGTCGAGCTCGTGCGTGAGCATGCGCGCGGCAAGGCGCGCTCGGTCGCGGGCGGCGCCGGGGACCAGCCGGTGCTCGGCGTCGACACGGCCGTGTCGCTCGGCGGCGCGATCCTCGGTAAGCCGGCGAACGCCGCGGAGGCGGAGCGCATGCTCGGGCAGCTCTCGGGCCAGACGCACACGGTCGTCTCGGGCCTCTGCCTGACCACGCCGGACTGGGAGGTGGTGGAGCACGAGGAGACGCGCGTCACCTTCCGCGAGCTGACGCCCCGCGAGCTTGCTCGTCAGCTGAGTCACGGCGAGTGGGAGGGACGCGCGGGCGCCTATGCGATCCAGGGCCGCGGCGCCGCGCTCGTCGAGCGGATCGAAGGCGACTACCTGAATGTCGTCGGCCTGCCGGCCGCGCTACTCGTGCGGATCCTCGCCGAGCGCTTTCCGGGCGCCTACGGTTTCGGCTAGTTGGGCGCGGTCGCGGGCCGAGCGGGGGGACAGGCCCGGGGACTGTCCCCCCGCTCGAGCGGTCGCGATGCCGTCCTCGACGAAGCTGCAGAAGGAAGCCCGTGCCGCTGCCTTGTCCGCTCCGAAGCACGAGAGAACGCGCTCGAGATCCAGAAACGCGCGCGCAGGCTCGAGACCGGCGCAGGCGCGATAGCTACTCCAGCGCCAATGCTCGGGCCGCGAACAGAGGCCGGCTCGAACGGGATTCAAGAGGACGTAGCGAATCGACCCGGGTAGGTGCGCCTCGTCCACGATCGGTTTCGCGTGAAAGCGCCCCTGAAAGAGGTGGCCGCGGTAGCCGTGCGTCCGATTGAAGCGTTGCGCGTAGAGACCGTTGAAGCGATACATCGCGAGCGAGAGCTGCTCCACCGTCGCGTCGACGACGAAGTGAAGGTGATTCGGCATCAGGCAGTACGCCAGCACTCGCCAATCCGCGACGTCCCGTGTCACGTGGTCGAGCAGGTCGAGGGATGCACGTGCGTCGGCCTCGGTTCGGAAGAGCGGCAAGCGCCGGATCGTTCGGCACGTGACGTGAGCAAGTCCGCCCGGGAGCTCTCTGCGAGGACATCGTCCCATCGCCTCCGACGGTATGTGCTCACCGCGCCTTCATCCGAAATTGGTGCACTTTCGATGCGAAGTCGGCTCACTTCCCGTGCGGGGCCTGTCCTCGGGCCTGTCCCCACGCGTGTGCGCGCCGCGAGCAGGGAGTCTTCGCCCATTACGGCTTCGGATATGTCCGCCCGACGAGCGCGTCCCACGCCCGGTCGGGGAGCAGGCGCCGAAGCGTGATGAAGAGCCCCGCCGACGGGGTCACGCGGTAGCGCGTTCGCGGCCGCTTCGCCGTCACAGCTTGCTCGATCGCCTTCGCCACGGCGTCCGGGCCACCGCCGAGGACGCGCGCGAAGCCGCCCTCGTACGCACCGGCCATCGCCGCGCCCACGGCCGCGTCGAAGCGGGCGTACGGCCCGTCGCCGACCTCGATCGAGCCGACGGCCGCCTCGGCGAAGCCGGTTCGGATCAGCCCCGGCTGGATTACGACGACGTCGATCCCGAAGCCGCCGACCTCGAAACGGAGCGCATCGCTGAGCGCCTCGAGCGCGTGCTTGGAGGCGTGGTACCAGCCGCCGCCAGGGAACGTCAGCTCGCCGCCCATCGAGCTGACGTTGACGATCCGGCCGAAGCCCTGCGCTCGCATCCCCGGCAGCACGAGCTGCGTCAGCCGCACGAGCCCGAACACGTTCGTTTCGAGCTGGCGGCGGGCGTCGTCGAGCGGGACGGCCTCGACGGCGCCGCTCTGGCTGTAGCCCGCGTTGTTGACGAGCACGCCGACCGCGCCCTCCTCCTGCTCGATCCGCTCGACCGCGGCCCGCATCGAGGCGTCGTCGGTGATGTCGAGCTGCAGCAGGCGGCAGCCAGATTCCTCGAGCCCGGCCAGCGACTCGAGCCGCCGCGCGCTCGCGTAGACCATCCAGCCTGCCCGAGCGAGCCGCTCGGCCGTTGCGCGGCCGATCCCGGAAGAGCAGCCCGTGACGAGGACGGCGCGCGAAAGGGCCATCCCGCGAGTGTTGCAGGCTAGAGTGAGGCGCGGGATGGGCATCTTTCGCTCGATGAGCGGCTTCGGCGGCCGCGATATGGCCGTGGACCTCGGCACCGCGAACACGCTCGTCTACGTGCGCGGCCGCGGCATCGTCCTCAGCGAGCCGTCGGTCGTCGCGATCGACCAGCGCACGGGTGAGGTGCACGCCGTCGGCGCCGAGGCGAAGCGGATGATCGGGCGCACGCCGGGCACGATCGCCGCGATCCGCCCGCTCAAGGACGGCGTCATCGCCGACTTCGACGTCACCGAGCAGATGCTCCGCCACTTCATCCAGAAGGTGCACCAGAATCGCTTCGCGCACCCGCGCGTCGTCGTCTGCGTCCCCTCGGGTGTGACGGGCGTCGAGAAGCGTGCGGTCGAGGAGGCGACGCTGTCTGCGGGCGCGCGCCAGGCGTACCTGATCGAGGAGCCGATGGCCGCCGCGATCGGCGCCGGCCTCCCGGTCGCGGAGCCGACCGGCAACATGATCGTCGACATCGGCGGCGGCACGACCGAGGTCGCCGTGATCTCGCTCGGCGGCATCGTCGTCTCCCAGAGCCTCCGTGTCGGCGGCGACGAGATGGACGACGCGATCGTCAACCAC
>JBDSOJ010000255.1:0-4530 GCA_039914895.1 Gaiellaceae bacterium | reverse complement strand
GGCTCGCGTGTGCACTCGCGATCCGGCCTCTAGCCCGGTTCGCGGGGGGCGACTTCGACACGGCGTTGCATGCCTTCGCCCGCGGCAACGACCCGCTGCTGCGGGAGCAGGCACTGTGGGCGCTCGCCGACCGCCCCGCCACGCCGGCGGGCATCGAGGTAGTAGTTGATGCGATCGCGGAGGGTGGCCATCGGGCCACGATCGCGCAGATCACAATCGAACACTGGGCCACTTCCGACCGAGCCATTGTGACGGCGATTCCAACCGCGCTCGAACGCCATTCCGAGAACGGCGCTCGCGTTCGTCTCGTCGAGACGGCGGCCGTCACCGACCACCCCGACATTCCTCCGCTCCTCGCGCGGCTGCTCCGCTCCACCGACGAGCACGAAGTCGTGCGGGCCGCCGCGGCGCGCGCGTTAACGGCGCGGCCCGTGCCGATGATGCTCGAACACTTGTGGCGTGCGGGCATTGACGGCGGACCAGAGCTCCGGTTCGCCTGTGCCCGCGCTCTTCTTGCCATTCGCACACCCAGTGCCCGCGAGGCGGCTGCTTCGCTCGCCAAGTCGGCGACAGGCTCGATCGAGCCCTTCGATCGTCTGCTCATGGCGGTCGTGCGAGGTCGCGCGGCTAGGCCGTCTACTGAGCGCCGCGGGATCCGGATCGCGCAGATCTTCATGCAGGGGCGACTCGACGGAGCGCTCTCGAGCGCGGGCGCTGGAGATGGTGGCGGGATCTCGGCGCTGCTCGTGCAGCTCGGGCGCGCGCTGGGCTCGGAGCCTGAGATCGCAGGTGTGGCAACGATTGTGCGGGCTCTCGCAGAGCCCGAGACGGGTTGGGGTCACACCGGGTTAAGCGAAGCCGTGAGCCCTGGATTCTCGATCGAGCGCGTGCCGTTTGGCCCCGCTGGCTACCTACCGGCAGCGGCAATGTGGGAGTACCGGCTCGAGCTGGAGCGAGCGCTGGAGACGGCGATCTCAGAGCTGGGTGGCGTCGACATCGCCCACGTGCGTTTCGCGGACGCCGGCGCTTTCGCCGCAGCGCGGGTCTGCAGACGACTCGGCATCCCGTTGGCGTTCACCGCCGCACCGGATCCACACGCTGTGATCCAAGGCGCAGAGCGGCGAGGCGACCTGACGCGTGAAACCTTTCCCGAGGCTGAGCTGAGCGAGCACTACCTTCTTCGTGCGCAACTCGTTGCAGATCTGCTGGGCCACGCGGAGGCGGTGGTCGTCTTGCCTCGCCCGCGCGCCCGGGCAGCCCTGCGCAAGCTGATCGGCGTTCCGTTTACGCAACTCGACCAAGGCCGCGTGCACACGATCGCCGAAGGGATCTCGCTGCTGGAGATCGACCGCGCCACGTTCGAACTGGCACGAGCCGGGCGTGACGGCCCCCTACCATCGGTCGCCAACGTCCTGCTCGACCGTGTTGCCGCGCTACCGCAGCAACGCCACGGTCTCCCGCTGCTCGTCAGCGTCGGCCGCTTGCATCGGGTGAAGGGCCTCTCGCTCCTGCTCGAAGCGTGGGCCGGCGACGACGACCTCCATCGGTCGCTCAACGTCGTGATCGTTGGCGGTGGCCTCGAACGGCCCACACCGGAAGAGAAGTCGGTGCTCCGGCAACTCGAAGATGTCAGCACGCGTTTCCCACGTGCACGCGAGGGCCTCGTGCTGCTCGGCCATCGCGCAAATCATGAGGTGGCGACGGTACTGCGCATCGCCCGGGCAGGGCTCGGTAGCCTCGTCTCCCCGCATGGTGTCTACGCGTGCACCAGCCAAAAGGAGGAGTTCGGCGTGGCGCTCCTCGAGGCTATGGCGACAGGGCTCTCGGTGGTCGCACCGAATGCCGGCGGGCCTGCGACATACGTGGAAGAAGGGCTGACGGGATCGCTGGCAGACACCTCGTCCGTCGAGGACGTGAGAGAAGCCCTGCGGCGGGCCGCGGCCGCGCGCGCCGACGAGTCGCGCGCCCAGCGCGCCTCGGATTTGGTTCGCTCCCACTACACGATCGAGACTATGGCCGCGACACTCGCAGGCGTCTACACGAACGTCGTCCGTGAGCCCGTCCAGGTGGCGGCGTGATCGTCCTCGTCGTCGTCCCCGACTACGCGTCCCACTGGTACCCGCTGTCGGCCACGGCCAGTGCTCTCCGTGCCCGGGGGCACAGGGTCGTGGTGGCGACGGGGCGGACGCTGGCTCCTCTCGTCGCCGCCGGCGGGTATGAGCAAGTCGAGCTCATCCTCGGATCCGGCAGCAACGGCGGCGTCCGGCCGGCCGACACTGATACGGAGTTGAACGGCTTCATCGCCGCCACCCACCAGGGAATGATCGCGACTCTGCGTTACCAGGCCGAGCGACGTGCGCACGACCTTCTATGGGAGCCGCAGTCCGTCGCTGAGCAGCTCCGTAACGTGGTCGCGACGGTTGTGCCCGACATGGTTCTCGTCGACCAGCTCGCGTTCGGCGCCACCGCTGTCCTGCGCGGACTGCGGGTCCCGTTCCTCTCGTTCCTCCCCGGGCACCCGTGCCAGTTGCCCGGTCAAGAAGAGACCTTCGGCTATCCCGAGCTCCGACCGCCGGAATTCTATGCGCCCACCGCAGACCTGCTCTCGCTGAGAGAGCTTTGCACCAGCGTGGCCATGGCGTTCACCGCGGCCTACAACGCAGTTACAACGAGCCTCGATCCAGCAGCGCCGCCACTCGACGATGCGTTCGCGGCCGGCGGGACCCTTGGGACGTTGATCAACTATCCATGGCAGTTCGGCGCGCATCCCCGTCGACTACCGCACGCCCGGTATCTTGGCTCCTGCATCCGGACGGGGGCTCCCGAGTCGTACTTCGAGCACCTCGCCTGCAAGCAAGGAGCGCAACCGCGAGCGTACGTTTCCCTCGGCAGCTTTCTCTCCGCGCGGACGGACGTCCTGCTACGGATCGCTGACGCGATCCGGATCCTCGGCTGGGACGCCGTTATCGCGGCGGGTGCGACCGACCCGCAAAGACTTGGCCCCTTGCCGTCCAATTGGTTGGTGGAAGAGCACCTTCCCCAGGTGGCCGCACTCGGGGTGTGCGACATCGTCGTTTGCCATGGCGGCAACAACACCGTCACTGAGGCGCTCACGGCCGGCCTGCCGGTGCTCGCCGCCCCCTTCTCGACCGATCAGTTCGCGGGAGCAGAGGATCTCCGCCGCGCCGGTCTCGGCGACGCGATCGATCCGAACGCCGCGACGACGGACGAGTTCGCGGCCGGGCTCCTCTCACTACTCGACGGCGACGCCGCTGGCCGAGCTGCCGCGCTCGGCGCCGAACTCCGGCGCGCTCCCGGAGCCGAGTACGCAGCAGACGTCCTGGAGACCGCTGCTGCAGAGCCCGCTGTCGCCGTCTGATTGTGTCCAGGTTATGTCTAGAGTATGTGTAAACTAGAGCCGTGCAACAGTTTCCTCGCTTCCAGCTCGATGACGCCGACGGCAAGGTTGTCACCGACCGTGACTTCGTGGGGCATCCGGCTGTCGTGTACCTCGCGCGGCACCCTGGCTGAAACGTCTGCCGCTCCTACCTTCGCCGTGTCGCGGAGGCCATTCCCGAGATCGAGGCTGCAGGCGCCAGACTGTGTGTCGTCACCCCGCAGTGCGCTGCTCGGGCTGCTGACTGGCGAGATGAGCTTTCCCTCGTGAGGGCCGTCGTGATCGCCGACCCGGAACGCACGCTCTACGAGGCGCTCGGGGCACGCCGCCCTGCGCCGCTCTGGCTGCTGCGCCCCCGAGTAGTGATCGTGGGCTTGCGGGCGCTCATCGCCCGCGAACGGATTTGGCGGACTCCCGGTGACGACACACTCCAGCTCGGGGCCGACGTCGTCGTCGACGGGGATGGTCAGATCGCGTACCTGCACCTCGCCTCTGACGCGGCCGACCGTACTCCGCCGCAGGATCTCGTCGCCGTGGTACGTGAGCTCGACCACGATCCGACTACCGGCATCGCCCACGAGACCCGGGCCACGAGCCAGAAGCTGACACGATGAACGCCTCCTCCGCGAAGAGTAGATCGCTTTCCGGAACCTGCATCCTGGTTGTCGGCGCCTCGGGTGGCATCGGCCGACCCCTCGTCGACGCTCTCGCCGGGCGCGGCTCGCGGCTCGCCCTCGTCGGGCGCGACAGCAGCGATCTCGACGACGTCGCCCTCGATGGGATCGCCACGCTTCGCTTCGACCTGGCGTCGGATGCCGCGCCGCGGCTCGTCGCCGCGGCAGCCGACGCACTCGGCGGACTGGACGGCGTCGTGTGCTGCGCCGGCGCGGTCGCCTTCGGCCCGCTCGACAAGACCCCAATCGACGTTCTCAAAGAGATCGTCGCGGTCGATCTCGTCGGTCCCCTACTGCTCGCGCGCGCGGCGATCCCGATCCTCCCGGCCGGCGGCTTCATCCTCAACGTCAGCGGTGTCGTCGCAGAGCTCCCGACCGCAGGCCTCGTCCCCTACTCGGCCGCGAAGGCTGGCATCTCCGCCGGCTTTCGCGCGCTTGCGCGCGAGGTACGCCCCCGCG
>JBDSOJ010000231.1:0-7505 GCA_039914895.1 Gaiellaceae bacterium | reverse complement strand
AGTTCCAGATCCTCGGGCTCGTCCAGGGCGGGCACATCACCGGCCCCGGCGGCGCGAAGTTCGGTTCCACCGGCTTCATCGTCAACTGCCCCGTCGTGCACCGATTCCTGTAGCAACCACCAGCCGGGCGGGGGCAACGCGCCCTCGCCCGCACTCGCAAAGGAGCCCTCATGCTCGCATTCATCCCGAACGTCGGCGTCCCCGAGATGCTGATCCTCGGCGTCGTCCTACTCCTCGTCTTCGGCCCGAAGCGCCTGCCCGAGATCGGCCGCTCGCTCGGACGCGGCCTGCGTGAGTTCAAGGAGTCCGTCAGCGGCATCGCCGCCGAGCCGATCGAGGTCAGGGTCGAGGAACGAGAGCGCTAGTCGTAGATCGAGGAGCTCGCGCCGGGGCGGGCGTTCTCGGGGTACGGGACGAGGTCGTCGATGAAGCCCGGCTGCTCGCACACGCGGCCGAGCCACGCGCCGACGGCCGGATACCGGTCGAGCTCGTAGCCCGCATCCGGCGCGGCATGCGCGTAGCCGAAGACCGAGAGATCGGCGATAGAGCAACGCTCGCCGACGAGAAACGAGCGACCGGCCAGATGCTCCTCGAGCACCGCGAGGGCGCCCTCACCGATGGCAAAGCGGGTCGCGGCGACGACGGGGTCGCGACCGGTGAGCGTCCGGAAGCGCGCCGAGCCGATCCCCGACATCACGCGCTCCTGCTCGAAGAAGAGCCACTGGGCCACGAGCGCGCGCTCGAGACGCGAGTCGGGCAGGTACGGCGTCCCCTCGGCCAGGTACCAGAGGATCGCGTTGGACTGGGCAATCACCTCGCCCGAGTCGAGCTCCAGCACGGGCGTCTCGCGAACGGGGTTCAGCGCCCGGTACTCGTCGGTCAGCGTGTCGCCGGCGAAGATGTCGATCGCAACCCGCTCATACGGCAGGCCGAGGAGCGCGAGCAGGAGCCGAACCTTGTAGCAGTTGGCGGACGCGTTGTAGTCGTAGAGCCTCATGCCTTCCTCAACGCCACAGCTACCAACGGTGTGAGACCGTCGGCGTCAATGCTCAAGTAACAGCCTTCTACGTGGCGATCTCGGCCGCGAACTGCGCCGCCTCGGTCGGCGAGGTGCCGACGCGGATGCCCGTCGCCTCAAGCGCGTCCTTCTTGCCCTGCGCCGTGCCGGAGGAGCCGGAGATGATCGCGCCGGCGTGGCCCATCGTCTTGCCGGACGGCGCGGTGAAGCCGGCGATGTAGGCGATGACCGGCTTCGACATCCTCGCCTCGATGAACGCGGCCGCCTTCTCCTCCTCGTCGCCGCCGATCTCGCCGACCATGACCACGTACTCGGTCTGCGGATCCGCCTCGAAGCGCTCCAGCACGTCGATGAAGGAGGAGCCGACGATCGGGTCGCCGCCGATGCCAACGATCGTCGAGTTGCCGAGGCCCATCTGCGTCAGCTCGTGGCCGATCTGGTACGTCAGCGTGCCGGAACGGGAGACGAGGCCGATGTTCCCCTCGGTGAAGATCTCAGCCGGGATGATCCCGACGTTCGCCTTGCCGGGGGAGAGCGCGCCGGGGCAGTTCGGGCCGAGCATCGTCACGCCCCTCGGCCGGATGTAGTTGTAGAGCTGGAGCATCTCGTGGGCGGGCAGGCCTTCGGCGATGCAGATCACGGTCTCGATCCCGGCGTCGACGGCCTCGTAAATCGCATCCGCGGCGAAGCGGGCCGGGACGAAGACCATCGTCGTGTTCGCGCCCGTCTCCTCGACGGCTCCGGCGACCGTGTCGAAGACCGGGATCCCCTCCACGTCCTGACCGCCCTTGCCCGGTGTGACGCCGGCGACGACCTGGGTGCCGTAGCGCTTGTTCCGGAGGCCGTGGAACGAGCCTTCCGAGCCGGTCAGACCCTGGACGACGAGCTTCGTCTCCTTGTTGACGATGATCGCCATCTACGCCGGTTTCCTGGCCTTCAGGACGAGCTTCGTGTCGATGTACTCCGCGCCCTCGATCTGATCCGCGAGCAACTCCTTCACCCGCGGTCTGTCTGCTTCGGGGGTCTGCGAGCGGTCGAGCCACTCCTCGAGCGGGTGGCGCTTCTCGAACGCCTTGACCTGCTCGACCTCGAGCCCGGCCGCCTCGAGCAGCGACCGCCATTCCCCTTCGGAGTACGAGCGGACGTGGGTCGGGTCGCGTAGCCTCTCGGCCTCCTCGACCTGCTCGCTGACGTAGAGCGTGTCCTCGACGACCACGAGATCGTTCGCGACACGCGCCAGCTCGGCCACCGCGGCGGCGACGTCGTCGAAGTGGTGCGGCGCGATCCGGGTGACGACGAGGTCGAAGGCGCCGTCCGCGAACGGCAGATCCTCGGCACGGCAGATCACATCCGGCTGCATCCCGGGAGCGGGATCGGCGCTGACGACGTTGAGCCCGGCCTCCCGCAGGCGGCGCGCGACATGACCGCCGCCGGTGGCGACGTCGAGCGCCGTCCGCGATCCCTCCGCCCAGCGCACGATCAGGTCGAGATCCTCGCCTTCGCGCTGCTCGGGCGCGTTGCGGTAGGCCTCGGCGCGGGCGGACCAGTCAGCCACGAGCGAGCTCCACCGCCCGACGGGCGCCGTCGAGCATCGTCGCCTCGACGTAGAGCCCGTCGGGCGCCGCGTCGGCGAGCACCTTGCGGCCCTCCTCTGCGTTCGTGCCGTCGAGGCGCACGACGATCGGCCGCTCGATCGTCATCCGCTCGAGCGCTGCGAGGATGCCGCGCGCGACCTCGTCGCAGCGCGTGATCCCGCCGAAGATGTTGAAGAAGATCGACTTGACCTGTTCGTCCTTCAGGATCACCTCGAGCGCGTCGACTACACCCTCGGCGTCGCCGCCGCCGCCGAGGTCGCAGAAGTTCGCGGGCGTGCCGCCGACGAGCGCGATCACGTCCAGCGTCGACATCACGAGCCCGGCGCCGTTACCGAGGATGCCGACCTCGCCGTCGAGTTTGACGTAGGTGACACCCTTTTCCTGCGCGAGCGCCTCGAGCGGGTCGGCCCCCTCGACATCGCGCAGCTCGGCGATCTCCGGGTGCTTGTAGAGCGCGTTGTCGTCGACCGTGAACTTGGAGTCGAGCGCCTTCACCTCGCCGTCGGGCGTCACGATCAGCGGGTTGATCTCGCAGAGCATCGCGTCGCAGGCGACGAAGACCTCGTAGAGCTTCCCGACGATCGCGGCGATCTGCTTCTGCTCGCCCGGATCCTCGACGCCGGCGCCGTAGATCAGCCGCCGCGCCTGCCAGGGCTGGAAACCTTCGAGCGGATCGACGTGGAGACGGACGAGCGCATCGGGCGTCTTCTCCGCGACCTCCTCGATGTCGATCCCACCCTGCGTCGTGAACATGAAAAGCGGCTTCTTGACGCCTCGGTCGAAGGTGATCGAGAGGTAGTACTCCTTCTCGATCTCGGACGCCTGCTCGATCCAGAGCGTGCGGACGACGTGGCCGCGGATGTCGAGCCCGAGGATCTGCTTCGCCTTCTCCTCCGCGTCGACGGGGTCGTCGGCGAGCTTGATCCCGCCCGCCTTGCCGCGGCCGCCGGTCAGCACCTGCGCCTTGACGACGACCTGGCCGCCGATCTCCTCGGCTGCCGCACGTGCCTCCGCGGGCGTCTTCGCGGGCCGCCCGTCCGAGACGGGGATGCCGAAGCGCTTGAAGAGCTGCTTGCCCTGATACTCGTAGAGGTCCACGGCGCGGGCGACTCTACCTGCGTAGATTGGCCGGATGCGCCGCACCCTCCCGCTCGTCGTCGCGCTGCTGCTCACGGGCTGCGGCGGGGCCGAGCAGGAGCCGTTCGTGCTTGCGCAGGCGGCCGAGCCGCAAAATGCCGAGCTCGGCTGGCGTGAGAGCCACCCGGCGGGGGTGGGCGCACGGCTCGTCTTCGAGGTCGATACCCTCGACGTGACGGCAGATGGCTGGTCGGTCGGCGTGGCGGTCGTCAATCGCACCGGGATCGACTTCGAGATCGACACCGGCCCGACGGACTACGGCTTGGGCCTGATGCTGTTCGCGAACGACGACCTGAAGGCGCTCGTGGATGCCGACCGAGAGGGTCAGCTACCCGCGATCCGGCGGGCGACCCGGATCGAGCCTCGGCCGCCGCGCATCCTTCGCCCGGGTGCGACGTGGCGGGCGACGCTGAGCGCGCCGGGGTCGCTGGCGGACGGCAGCTGGGTTCGCGTCGTCTTCGGCACGTTCCTCGGACAGGACGAGCCACCCGACGAATTCGCGCGCGTGGTCTGGTTCACCGACCGCGCGCACCGGCTGTAGCGGCACGTTGTAGTGTCCGCGCCTCGTACGTCCCGCTGTCAAGGAGGAGCAATGGACGAGCAGAGCACGACGCTGACAGACGACGAGATCGTGAAGGTCGACGACGAGGAGACCGGGCCGACCACGGATGACGCCGACGGCGACGACACCGACACCACCGATGGCGACTCCAGCGACGCCGACGCGGACGACTCCGACTCGGACGACGCCTAGGATGACGAGCGTCGGGATCTCGCACGCCCCGTGCGCGGTCTGGCGTGTCCGGGTCGCTCCCGGCACCGCTTCCAGGCCGTAGACGGCCTTTCAGCAGTGCCGTCCGCTCCACGTCAGCCGGTCGCCACCGGTGCTCCCGGCATCGGAGGCGACCGTCAGCCGCGTCCCGGAGCTGCCAGCCCGCGCCCGGATCGCACGATCTCCCGGCGCTCGCCATCCAGCCCGGCCGCTCTCGCGCGCGCGATCGAGCCGCTCGAGGTCGACCGGTTCCTCGCAGAGCACTGGGAGCGGCAGCCGCTCGTCGTCCCCCGCGGGGAGGAAGGCCGCTTCGACGACCTCCTCTCCAGGCGGGACGTCGAGCGGTTGCTGACGGAGACCGGGATCCGGACGCCGGCGTTCCGGCTCGTCAAGGCCGGCGAGACCATCTCCGGCTACACGGCCGACCTGCCCTGGCGGCCGTCCCCGTTCACGAGCGTCGCGGACGTTGGCCGGGTGCTGGACGAGCTCGAGCGCGGCGCGACGATCGTCCTCCAGGGTCTCCACCACCTCTGGCTGCCGCTCGCCCGCTACTGCCGCCACCTGGAGGCCTTCCTCGGCCACCCAGCGCAGGCGAACGCCTACTACACGCCCGCCGGCTCACAGGGGCTGCCGGTCCACCACGACACGCACGAGGTGATCTCGCTCCAGGTCGCCGGCTCGAAACGCTGGCTCGTCTACGAGCCCGTGCTGGAGCTGCCGCTGAGAAACCAGCGCTACCGCTCGACGCTCGGCGAGCCCGGCGAGCCAGTGCTCGACGTCACGCTCGGCCCGGGAGACACGCTCTACCTGCCGCGCGGCTGGCTCCACCAGGCGCTGACCTCGGACGCCGACTCGCTCCACATCACGGTCGGCGTCAACGTCAGGCGCTGGGTCGACGAGGTGCGGGCCGAGCTCGACACAGCCGAAGGCGATCTCGCCTTTCGGCAGACCATCGACGCCGCGGAGCCGCCGGAGCTGCCGAGACTCGATCCCGGCGCGGTCCGGGCGAGGGCGCGCGAGCGGTTCGTCCGCAGCCGCCGCCCGATCCTCGACGGGCAGCTCTCGGAGTTGCGGGCGCTACCCGGGCTGACCACGGACGTCGAGCTCGAACGGCGCGACACCGTGATCGCCGACCTGACCGGTACGACGCTCGTCTTCGAGGGCAGGACACTGCGCTTCCCGGCGCGCCTCCGGCCGGAGCTCGAGTTCCTGGTCACGACGGCAGAGCCTTTCCGCGCGTCGGAGCTTCCGGGCGAGCTCGACGGCGCCGGCCGGCTCGTGCTCGTCAGACGTCTCGTGCGCGAAGGATTTCTCCGCCGTACCGTTTCGGCCGACTGAGCCGGCTCGTCGAGCAGGTGAGGTGGGTCGACGCGCCCTCCTCGACCTGCACCTCGACCTCGTAGACCGTCTCGGCGGCCTCGACGTCCGCTCGCCAGCCCTCTTCGTCGCGGACGACCGACCGCACCTGCACGTCGTCGACGCCGAGCAGCCCGGTGGCTTCGCGCACGGCGAGCTCCGCCGCCTGCGCGGCGAACCCGTAGCGGGAGCGGCCGCGGTAGCAGGGCAGGTGGATTCGCCGCTCGAGCGCCGCTTCGACGACCGGCCACGCCTCGGCCGGCTCGACGCGGCCGTAGTAGACACCGTCGGGAATGACGACGACGTTGCCGGCGAACCGGTCGCCGCCGACGTGCGAGGACTGCCAGACCCAGTCTTCGTCGACCTGCTCGCGAATGGCGTCGTAGAGCGGCCGGCCGAACTTGGCGCAGCAGCGGTCGTGCTTGCCGTGCGTGCAGACGAGGAAGAGCGGGTGCTCAACCGGCTTGCCGGCCGTGGCGAGGTCGGTGCCGAGCAGGTCGTCGTAGCGCTCGAGCTCGAGGCACCGGAGCTCGCGCTCGGCCCGACTCGAGCCGGCGACATAGGCGACGATCCCGTCCCGGCTCCGACGCTCGCCCCGGCGAATGAAGAGGATGCGCGCGTGCGGCAGCCGCCGCCGCTCCTCGACCAGATGCGCTTTCAGCTCGGCGCTCAGCGTCGAGCCGTCGACGGCGTCGTGGGCCCAGAGGCCGCGGTACTCGATCAGGATCCAGGTGTCGACGCGGCTCGCGGTCGCGTGCAGGGATTCGCCGTGGTCGCGCGACCTCTCCGCGCAGAGCGGCTTCTTCGTGTCGGGTCTAGTCGGCGAGGACGCGGCAGATCACCTGCCCGCTCGAGACGGCGTCTCCCGGCGCGACCGCGACGTCCGCGACGGTGCCCGCCCGGTGCGCGGCGATCTCGTTTTCCATCTTCATCGCCTCGACGACGCAGATCACCCTGCCCGTCTCGACCTCGTCGCCCTCGGCCACGTCGACCTTGAGCACCGTCCCCTGCATCGGGCTGACGACGGAGTCGCCGTCCGAGCCGCCGCGGCCGGACGCCTCGCGCTCCCGCCGGCGACGCGCCAGCTCGACCCAGGGCGGCTCGGGTTCGAGCACGGTGACATCGTAGCGGCGCCCGCCGACCTCGACCGAGCGCACCCTGGGCACACGCGGGCCGAGCGAAGAGCCGTCGGCAACGATCTCCTTCGTCAGCGCGGCGGCCCGCGCGGCCAGCTCCTCCGACTCGACGAGGCCGTGGCAGGTGCCGCCCGCGATGAACTCCGGATGCGAGAGCAGCGCGCGGTGGAAGCCGAGCAGAGTCGGCAGGCCACCGATCTCGAACTCGTCGAGCGCGCGCAGCATCCGCATCCGGGCGTGCTCGCGATCGACGCCGTGGACGATCAGCTTTGCGATCATCGGGTCGTAGAGGCCGCTGATCTCGGAGCCGCCGACGACGCCCGAGTCGACGCGCACGCCGGGGCCGGCAGGCTCGCGATAGGCGGTGATCCGGCCCGGCGCGGGCAGAAACCCGCTCGAGACGTCCTCCGCGTTGATCCGGCACTCGATCGCGTGGCCGCGGAGAACGACGTCCTCCTGCCGAACCGACAGCGGCTCGCCGGCCGCGATCA
>JBDSOJ010000191.1:0-2798 GCA_039914895.1 Gaiellaceae bacterium | reverse complement strand
GGTCAGGACGTTGCCGTGGAGGCCGTTTCGAACGCCCTTCGCCGTGCGCGCTCGGGGCTCCAGGACCCGAATCGGCCAATCGGCTCATTCGTTTTCCTCGGCCCGACCGGTGTCGGAAAGACCGAGCTCGCCCGGGCGCTCGCCGAGTTCATGTTCGACGACGAGCGAGCGCTCGTCCGACTCGACATGTCCGAGTACCAGGAGCGGCACACGGTCGCTCGGCTCGTCGGCCAGCACACCGCGGTCGAGGCGGTGTCGAACGCGCTCCGACGCGCTCGCTCCGGCCTCCAGGATCCGGACCGGCCGATCGGCTCGTTCGTCTTCCTCGGCCCCACCGGCGTCGGCAAGACCGAGCTCGCCCGGGCGCTCGCCGAGTTCATGTTCGACGACGAGCGGGCCATGATCCGGATCGACATGTCCGAGTACCAGGAGCGGCACACCGTGTCGCGCCTCGTCGGCGCGCCGCCCGGCTACGTCGGCTACGACGAGGGTGGCCAGCTGACCGAGGCGGTGCGCCGCAGGCCGTACTCCGTCGTCCTGCTCGACGAGATCGAGAAGGCGCACACAGAGGTGTTCGACGTGCTCTTGCAGGTGCTCGACGACGGCCGCCTCACCGACGGCCAGGGCCGCACGGTCGACTTCCGCAACACCGTCCTGATCATGACCTCGAACATCCGCTCCGCCGAGGCGATGCGCGAGCAATTCCGGCCCGAGTTCCTGAACCGGATCGACGAGATCGTCGTCTTCGACGCGCTCTCGAAGGAGCAGCTCGCCGAGATCGCCGAGCTCCAGCTCGAGCGGCTGCGCTCGCGGCTGGCGGAGCGAAAGCTCTCGCTCGAGCTGACCGACGCGGCGAAGGAGGTGCTGGCCGAGGCCGGCTGGGACCCCGCCTACGGTGCTCGCCCGCTCAAGCGCGCGCTCCAGCGCCTGGTCGAGAACCCGCTCGCGTCCCGGCTGCTCGCGGGCGAGCTCGCCGACGGCGACACGATTCGCGTCGACGCGCAGAACGGCGAGCTCGTGTTCGAGCGGTCGGAGGCTTCGGTCGCACTCGCCGAGGCGCCGTCTCACTCCTGACGCCACCCGTGTCGACCGACGGCCGTCGTAA
Source organism: Gaiellaceae bacterium (assembly GCA_039914895.1). GTDB lineage: Bacteria > Actinomycetota > Thermoleophilia > Gaiellales > Gaiellaceae > Gaiellasilicea. The sequence goes on along the minus strand of JBDSOJ010000191.1, from coordinate 1,693 downwards.
CCTCGATCACATGCTCCCGCCGATCGTGAACAGCGATCCCGGCGACGAGACCGGCGCCGAGTAGCCGGTTAGTCGACCGGATCGAGGAAGACCGTCTCGCCCTGCTCCGGCGGGGCTCCGACGATGAAGAGGCGCAGCTCGGTCTCGTGGCGGTTCGAGAGCTGGAGCGCAGTCCCCGGTTGGACGACCAGAACGCTCCCTTTCGCCAGCTCGTGCTGCTCCGGCTCATCGCCCGCGCCCATCTGGATCGTCAGCGTCCCGTCCATCACGACGAACACCTCCTCCTGGATCGGGTCGACGTGCCGGCGGCCGACGGCCCCGGGCGGGTAACGGAAGAGGTTCGCGCGCGACTGTGTCATCGCGCCCGAGAGGGTGGCGACGAGGCGCGGGTCGCCTTCGCGCCGATGCTGCCAGTCGAGCTCGTCCGCGTGGAAGATCGTGTAGGCCATGCTCGTTCGGCTACTTCAGATGGCGGTCGAAGAACTCGAGCACGAGCTCGAAGCGCTGCACGCGGTGCACCGGGTTGCCCGACCGGGTCAGCTCGTGGCTCTCGGCCGGGAAGCGCACCAGCTCGACCTCCTTCTGCAGCAGCCGCAGCGTCGTGAAGAGCGCCTCGGCCTGCTCGATGTTGCAGCGCAGGTCGTTCTCGGAGTGGAGGATCAGGAGCGGCGTCTCGATCTGCTTCGCGTACGTCCAGGGAGAGATCTCGAGGTACTTGTCGACCGCGTCGTGGACGAAGTCGCCGTGGTAGCCCTTGAAGACCCAGCCGACGTCGCTGGAGCCGTACATCGAGACGAGGTTGTTGACCGCCCGCTCGGAGATTGCCGCCTTGAAGCGGTTCGTGTGCGAGACGATCCACGAGGTCATGTAGCCCCCGTAGGAGCCGCCGAGGACGCCGAGGCGCTCGCCGTCGAGGAAGTCGAAGCGCTCGAGCGCCGTGTCGACGACCGCGGTCAGGTCCTCGTAGTCGACCGACCCCCAGCCGGGGCCGAGCTCGCCGGGGCCCATGATCGCGCGGCCCCACTCCTCGGCGTAGCCGGACGACCCGCGCGGGTTGGCGTAGACGACCGCGTAGCCGCCGGCCGCGTAGACCTGCGTCTCGTCGAAGAAGCCGTTGCCGTACTGCGTGAACGGGCCGCCGTGGATGTTGAGCAGCGCCGGGTAGGTCTTGCCCTCCTCGAAGCCCGTGGGGCGCGCGATCCACGCCTCCACCTCGGAGCCGTCCTTCGAGACCGCGGTGAAGCGCTCCGGCTGGACGAGCTCGCGGCCCGCTGCGAACTCCTTCCCGATCTCGGTCAGCTGCCTGTCGCCCGCATGGAGCTCGGCGAGGTTCGGCGCGGTCGAGCCCGTGCGGACGATCTGCCCGTCGCGCGCGTCGTAGCCGGAGAGGACGATGTCGCCGCCCGCCAGCAGCTCCGGCTCGCCACCGTCGGGTGAGACCCGGTAGAGGTGAACGTTGCCGCGGTCCTCGATCGCGAAGACGATCGAGCCGCCGTCCCAGATCGGCTCCCGGATCTCCGGGTAGGGGTCGCAGGTGCGGTCGAGCGAGGCGGTCAGGATGCGGACGTTCTCGCCCGACGAGTCCATCACCCCGATCTGGGTGTGGCGCGGGAAGTCGAAGCCGCCCGGATCCGACTTGACCGCGAGCTGAGTGCCGTCGGGCGAGTAGCTCGGGGCGTAGTAGTTGGCGTCG
>JBDSOJ010000171.1:0-8898 GCA_039914895.1 Gaiellaceae bacterium | reverse complement strand
TCTCGTCGTCGGGACATCTGATCCTGGTTCCCTGGATCTCGGACTGGAGCTACCTGCGGGAGCATGACGAGTTCAACCAGACGTTCGACGTGTCGCTGCACCTGGGCACGCTCGTTGCCGTCGTCGTCTACTTCCGTGTGGACCTCGTCCGGCTGGTGGCCGCCTGGCTCGGCACGCTTCGTCGCCGCACGATCCAGACGGCCGACGAACGGATCGCCTGGTACGTCGTCGCGGCGTCGATTCCGGCCGCGCTCGTCGGGGCGCTCGGGGAGAGCCTGATCGCCGAGAACCTCGGCGAGCCGTGGCAGATCGCGATTTTGCTGGCCGTCTTCGGCGCTCTGCTCTACGCGGCGGACCGACGGCCGGAGACGAAGGACATGAGCCACGTCGGCCTCAAGGCGGCAGTGGGAGTGGGGCTCGCCCAGACGCTCTCGCTGATGCCGGGCGTCTCCCGCTCCGGGATCACGATCACCATGGGCCGCTTCCTCGGCCTCGATCGCGACTCGGCCGCACGGTTCTCGTTCCTCCTGCTCGTCCCGATCACGTTCGGGGCCGTCCTCTACAAGGGCGTGGGGGACGTGCTGCTCGCCGACCTGCCGCCCGGGACGACGGGCCCGTTCGTCGTCGGCTCGCTGGCGTCGTTCGCGAGCGCGGTGGTCGCGATCTCGGCCCTGCTCGGCTACGTCCGCCGGCACGACTACTCACTCTTCGTCGTCTACCGCCTCCTGGTCGCCTCGATCGTGCTGCTGCTGATTCTCACTGGCGTCCGCTCGGCCGGCTTCTGAGCGCTCGCCCAATTCCGCTGCTCCTAGCCGGCGCCGCCTGCATCGCGTTCTCGGGGATCCTTGTTCGGCTTGCCGACGTGACGCCGTCGACGGCCGCGTTCTACCGCTGTGCGTACGCGCTGCCGCCGCTGCTCGCGATCTCGCTCTACGAACGCCGACGCTACGGCTCCCGGGGAACGCGGTCACGCACACTCGCCTGGATCGCCGGAGCGTTCTTCGCGGCCGATCTGATTCTCTGGCACCACTCGATCGCGGGAGTCGGGGCGGGGCTCGCAACGGTGCTCGGCAACGTCCAGGTCGTGCTTGTGCCGATCGCCGCCTGGCTGCTGCTCTCGGAGCGGCCCGGCGCGCGCATCGTCGCCGCCGTCCCGATCGTGTTGATCGGCGTCGTCCTGATCTCGGGCGTCTTCGGCGAGGGCGCGTACGGCAACGACCCGGCGCTCGGCGTCCTGTTCGGAGTCTTGACGGCGGTGGCCTACGCGGGCTTCCTGCTGACGCTTCGCGCCGGCTCGGCGGACGTGCGGCGGTCGGGGGGCGCGCTCTTCCACGCGACGCTCGCGGCCGCGCTCGTCGTGCTGCCGGCGGGATGGCTGCTGGGGGAGCTCGAGCTGCGCACTTCCTGGGAGGCCTTCGCGTGGCTGCTGACGCTCGCGTTGACCTCTCAGGTGCTCGGCTGGCTCCTGATCGCTGCGGCGCTGCCGCTCGCGCCGGCGGCGGTGAGCTCGGTTGCGCTGACGCTGCAGCCGGTCGCCGCGGTCCTGCTCGCGATCGTGCTCGTCGACGAGAAGCCGTCGGCTGTGCAGCTCGCCGGCGTCGCCGTCGTGGTCGTCGGGATCGTCCTGGCGACGGGGCGCAGGCAATCCGAGTCAACTTGACATAACGTTGATTCTCGTGCGTGGTTGGCAGGCACCGGGCTCTGCCGAGTAACCGCCTGCGCCGCGCCGACCCGGGACCCGACCCGGCTGAGGCGGCGCTGCTCGAGCGGCTCGGCTTCGACTCGCTGTTGATGCTGCCGCTTCGCTCGCACGGCCAGAGCTGGGGTCTCGTCGAGATCTACGGCGACGTCGACCGGGTCGGCGAACTCGTCGCGGTCCTCGAGCATCGGATCTGACCGCGCGTCGGGTTTGGGGGCGTGAAGCGCGCGGGTAGAACCACGCCTGCCCCCATGACGACGGTCGACATCGATCACCTGCTCCGCAACGACGAGCTCCTGCAGCTGCTGGACGCCGCCGAGCAGGCCGGCTCGCTGAAGGTGTCGACGCTCGCCGAGGTGATCGAGACGCACGAGCTCGACGCACTCGAGCAGGACGCGCTCCACCGGGAGCTCGACCGCCGTGGGATCGAAGTCGCGGAAGGGCCGAAGGACGAGGAGCCCGCATCCGTGCCCGCAGCGCCCGCGGCGGCGGAGACGACGACCGACGCGCTGCAGCTCTTCCTGCGCGAGGCCGGCCGCCACGCGCTCCTGACGGCTGCGCAAGAGGTCGAGCTGGCGAAGAAGATCGAGAGCGGCGACACGCAGGCGAAACAGCGGATGATCCAGTCGAACCTCCGGCTCGTCGTCTCGATCGCGAAGAACTATCGCAACCAGGGCTTGCCGTTCCTCGACCTGATCCAGGAGGGAACGCTCGGGCTGATCCGCGCGGTCGAGAAGTTCGACTGGCGCCGCGGCTTCAAGTTCTCCACCTACGCGACCTGGTGGATCCGCCAGGCGGTCGCGCGCGCCCTCGCCGACAAGGCGCGCACGATCCGGATGCCTGTCCATATCGTCGAGCGGCTGCAGAAGATGAACCGGGCCGAGCGAACGCTCTGGACGCAGCTGGGCCGGGAGCCGACGCTCGAGGAGATCGCGGAAGAAGCCTCCCTCCCACTGCAGCAGGCGATCGAGGTTCGTGCCGCCGCGCGCGCCTCTACGAGCCTCGACCAACCCGTCGGCGAGGCGGACGACGCCGTCTTCGGCGACTTCGTCGCCGGTGAGGGGCCGCTTCCAGAGGAACAGGTGGAGATCTCGCTCCGCAGCCAGGCGCTGAGGGAGGCGCTCGAGGCGCTCTCCGAGCGCGAGCGGCAGGTCGTCATGCTCCGCTACGGGCTCACCGACGCCGAGCCGAAGACCCTCGAGGAGATCGGCCGGCGCCTCGGTCTCACGCGCGAGCGCGTACGGCAGATCGAGCTCGACTCACTGAAGCGGCTCGCCTCGCTGCGCGAGCTGGAATCAGTGGGCGCGACTCTGTAGCGCAAGATCGACATCCGCGGAGGCGGATTCCGACCGCGCGAAGACCCCTAAAGAGGCCGCTGCGCGGCTCGGTTCAAGACCGAAGGTAGAACTCAAGCCCCGGCGCGACCACGCGCAGCTCGCGCAGGGCGCGTGACTCGAGCTGGCGGACGCGCTCGCGGGTGATTCCGAGCCCGGTGCCCACCTCTTCGAGCGTCTGCGGGATCTGGCCGTCGAGGCCGAACCGCCGGGCGAGCACATGGCGCATGCGCGGGTTCAGCTGGTCGAGCGCCGCGGTGAGCTCAGTCGCACGGAGCCGGTCGGACGTCGCGGCGTCGGGACCGGCCGTCTTCGTGTCCTCGACCATGTCGCCGTAGAGGCTTTCGCCGTCGCCGACCGGCGTTTCGAGGCTGACCGAGTCCTGCACCAGCTCGAGCAGCTCCTGGACGCGCGTCACGGTGAAGCCTGTCTCGGCCGCGATCTCGTCGGTGCTCGGATCGCGATTCAGCTTCTGTGCGAGGACGCGGCGGCCGCGCGTGACGCGGCGGACCTGCTCGGCGACGTGAACGGGCAGGCGGATCGTCCGGCCCTGCTCGGCGAGAGCACGCGTGACCGCCTGGCGGATCCACCAGGTCGCGTAGGTCGAGAGCTTGAATCCCATCGTGTAGTCGAACTTCTCGACCGCGCGAATCAGGCCGAGGTTGCCCTCCTGGATCAGGTCGAGCAGCGGCACCCCCGCCTTTGTGTAGTTGCGCGTGATCGACATCACGAGCCGCAGGTTCGACTCGATCAGCTTGCGCTTCGCCGCCTCGTCGCCCTGGTCCTTGCGGCGCGCGAGCTCGCGCTCCTCCGCGACGGTCAGCAAGCGGCCGTCGCCGATCTGGCGCACGTAGAGCTTGAGCGGATCCTGTGTTGCCTCGGCGACCGCGACGACCTCTTCTGTGTCGTCATTCTCGACCTCGGCCCCGACCTCAACCGCGTCGTCGGCCTCTCGTTCCTGCTCGATCGGCTCGAGACCGGGCAGCAGCTCGAGGCGCGGCTCAGCGGGCTCAGTGGGGGCAGCGTGAAAGACGGGCTCGGCGGCGTTGGGCTCCATCTGCATCCGTATCGGCTCTCCGTGCCCAAGCCTTGAGGAATCCGTCGAAATCTGTCGAAAACGTCTGGAGTGACGACCTAACTTCCTCCGAACAGACGGCGTCTACGCTGCACAAGTAGGAAAACTCTCCAGCCGATCAGCGACCTAGGATCTCTCAAGCCATGTGTGGAATCGCCGGATACAGCCTCAGCCCCGAGTCGAGCGTCAAGCGCACGCTCGCTGCACAGGCGCTCCTCGCCGGAATCGCCGAGCGGGGCGCCGATGCAGTCGGCTACGCGCACCGCGGCTCGAGTAGCGCCGTCACCGTCCACAAACGTCGTTCCGGCGCAAGCGAGCTGCTCGACGAGGTGCGCGTGCCCCCGGCCGCGACGCAGGTGCTGGTGCACGTGCGCGACTACACAAAGGGCCATCCCACGATCGAGACCAACAATCATCCGATCCGCCACGGCTCGGTCGTCGGAATCCACAACGGGATCATCGTCAACGACGAGGAGATCTTCGCGCGCTACGGCTTCGAGCGCGCGCACCCCGAGATGACCGTGGACTCCGAGGCGATCTTCGCTCTCGCCGAGCATGCCGAGGGTAGCCCGGAGGCGCTCGAGGAACTGCACGGAGCGATGGCGACCGCCTGGCTCGACGAGCGCGTCTCCTCCACCCTCTTCCTTGCCCGCGCCGTCGGCCGGCCCCTGTGGCTCGGAACCGCCGGCAAGGAGCTCTTTTTCGCCTCTACCCGCAACGCGCTCGAGGTGCTCGAATCGACGCTGCGGCTGACGCTGCGCAAGCGCGAGGTCGACGAGGGAACGCTGCTAGGGGTCGAGGAGGGCCGGGTCGTTGTCACGCATCGCTTCCAGCCCGACCGCTCCTACATCGAGGAGACGATTCTCCCATCGGTGCGTGCTCCGCTCGAGGGCGCGTCGTGTCTCAAGCGCCTCGCCGCGATCGCCCTCAGCGCGGCGTAGCTACTAGACGCTTGTGCTCTTGGGCCGCGGTCGGCCCCTTCAACGATCTTCGCGCGATCAGCGTCCGCTTCCGTGGATGCTCATCCTGCGCCAACAGAACCGTCGGCCACGACCTCGACGCCCTCGTCCCGCAACCGCTCACGGACGAGGAACTGAAAGGCGGCCCAGGCGGGCTGCACGTCGATCATCCGGTAGATCTGCCACTCGGTCAGCAGCGACTCGTCGGCCCGGCGCGCCTGCGCCCAGTCGGCCATCTTCGGCAGCCGTCCGAGCGTGCGCGCGAGCACCGAGCCCTGCTCGACCGCTCGCTCGAGCCGCTCCTCCCCCACCGGAACGTCGAAACCCGCCTCGCGGAGCGCCTGCGCCAGCGAGCCGAACGTGTGCCAGAGCAGCGACTTCGACGGCACGGCGCCCTTGCGCGCGTCGATGTCTCGGGCCGTCGGCGTCCTCCCGAGCTCCTCGCCGAGCGCGCGCAGGCGCCCCAGCAGCTCCTCACGGGTGGCGAAGCGCCGCGGCACGAGTCCCGCCTGCCGCTTGGCTGCGTTCCAGCTACCGAAGTGCTCGATCACTGTCTGCGGATGCACGGTCGTCTGCGAGTCCGCGGCTAACTCGCGCATAGTCGGCGAGCGGCCGAGCCGCTCGGCGCTGTCCGTCAGCTGCGCCAGGATCTCCGAGTCGGTGTAGCGCTTCCGGATGCCCGCCTGGAACGCCGCGAGAGCCACCGGATCGATGCCTGCCACCGCGGGGTGGCGGCGGGATCGTCCCATGCAAGAAGTGTAGAGCATTGTCCGCAGTCTGCAAGTAGCCCGAACGAACCGTTCCGCTAGATCGCCAGCAGCTTCGGCCGCTCCAGCGCGTCGGTCGTCGTGAGCGCCTCGAGCGAAAGGATCCGCATCGAGGGATCCGCCCGGTACGCTCGCCTTGATGCGCGCCCGTCTCGCCGTCGAGTCGTTCGCCGCCCGCGCGGCCTCCAAGCTCTCCCGGGTCGCGGGTGCGGGCGGCGGCACGACGCTGCCCGGCAAGTTGCTCTGGAAGCTCGACCCGGGTGCGATCGACGCCCTCGCAGCGCGGCTTTCGGACGGCGCGGCCGTGATCTCGGCGACGAACGGCAAGACGACGACGACCGCGATGGCGGCGGCGATCCTGAAGCCGACGCGCAGGCTCGCCTGGAACCGCTCGGGCGCGAATCTCGTCTCGGGTGTCGCCTCCACCCTGCTGGCGCATCGCGATGCCGAGCTCGGCCTGCTCGAGGTCGATGAGGGCGCGCTGCCGGAGGTGCTGCGCCGGGTGCGACCGCGGGCCGTGCTGCTTGGAAACCTCTTCCGCGACCAGCTCGACCGCTACGGCGAGCTGGAGCACGTCGCCGAGCGGTGGCGGACGGCGACGGCCGCGCTGCCGCAAGGAACGGTGCTCGTCCTCAACGGTGACGACCCGCGGGTCGGCGAGCTGGGGCGCGACCGGGCGAATGCGATCGCCTTCGGTATCGACGACCCACGCCATGCGCGACCGGCCCTCCAGCATGCGGCCGACTCGCGCTACTGCGTCCGCTGTGGGCAGCCGTACGAGTTCGCTGCGGCCTACGTCGGCCACCTCGGCGACTACCGCTGCCCCGCCTGCGGCCATGAGCGACCGCAGCTCCAGGTTCGGGCGACGGAGATCGAGCTCGACGGACTCCACGCGGCCTCGTTCCTGCTCGAGACACCCACAGGGGCGACACGGCTGCGTCTGCCTCTCCCGGGTCTCTACAACGTCTACAACGCGCTCGGCGCGGCGGCGCTGGCGCAGGCGCTGGGCGCCTCGCTCGCAGAGATCCGCACCGGCCTCGAGCGCTTCGGCGCCGCGTTCGGGCGTTTCGAGCGGATTCCGGCGGGCGAGCGGACGATCCTGATCCTGCTGATCAAGAACCCGGCCGGGGCGAACGAGGTCGTCCACACCTTGCTCGAGGGCGGGGCTCCGGCGCTCCTCCTCGTCGCGCTCAACGACGCGATCGCCGACGGCAAGGACGTCTCGTGGATCTGGGACGTCGATCTCGAGCCGCTGCTCGGCCGGACCGAGCGCCTGATCGCGTCCGGCGACCGTGCAGCCGAGCTGGGCGTGCGCTGCGTCTACGGCGGGCTGCCGGAGGAGGCGCTCGACGTCGAGCCGTCGCTGGCCGCCGCGCTCGACCGTGGCCTGGAGCTGACGCCGCGCGGCGGCGAGCTCGTCGTCCTCCCCACCTACACGGCGATGCTCGAGTTGCAGCGGATCGTGGCCGAGCGCGGCTGGTCGAAGCCGTACTGGGAGCGCACTTGAGAGTCAGGGTCGGGCACCTCTATCCGGAGTACCTGAACATCTACGCGGACCGCGGCAACATCGCCGTGCTCGCGCGGCGGGCGGTGCTGCGGGGACACGAGCTAAACGTGACTGGGATCTCGGTCGGCGACGACGTGCGGCCGGGTGAGCACGACCTCCTCTACATCGGCGGCGGCCAAGACCGCGAGCAGGCGCTGATCGCACCCGATCTCGTCGCCAAGGGGCCGGCGATCGCCACGGCCCTCGACGGCGGCGCCGCGCTGCTGGCGGTCTGCGGCGGCTACCAGTTGCTCGGCCGCGGCTACCTCGGCCGCCACGGCGACTCGATCCCCGGGATCGGCATCTTTCCGCACGAGACGGTCGCCGGCAAGCGGCGGATGATCGGCGATGTGCTTCTCGACTGCGCTTGGGCCGGGAGGACCCTGGCCGGCTTCGAGAACCACGCCGGCCGGACGCACCTCGATCCCGGCGCTCACCCGCTCGGCCGCGTCATCGCCGGCTTCGGGAACGACGGCGAATCGGGCTACGAGGGTGTCCGCGTCGGCCGCGCGATCGGCACCTACCTGCACGGCCCGCTGCTGCCGCGCAACCCGTGGCTCGCGGACTGGCTGCTCGCACAGGCGCTCGCGCACGCGACCGGCGGCGAGCCGCCGGAGCTAGAGCCGTTGCCGGGCCCCCTCGAGACCGAGGCGCACGCCGTGTCGGCGCAACGAGCGCGCGACCGCGGCGGCCGGTATTGAACTTGCCGCGCACGTTCAGGCGAGAGGACGCTGGCCCTGTCGGCGTGTGGGTTGTTTGACTCTTCGGCCGGGCGCGCGCGGCGCCAGGCCGAAGAGTTCCCGCGACCTTTCCTTAGCAGGTGATCGGGTTCGGGGTTTTGGTGTTCAGGCCGTCTGGGTTCGGAGTGTCCTGGCTGACCTTGTCGAAGTCATAGAACTTGCCGGGCTTCGCGCCAGGGGAGCCGAAACCGAAACCTGCTGCCTGGAGCTGCGACACGGCGACGAGGATGTCCGTGAAGTCGACGTGCATGAAGACGCGGTCGTTGCCGAGCTGGCCGAGAGATTGGAGCGCGAGCGCACGGTGCACCGCTTCGGTCCCCATGAACTCAGCCGGCACCGTCGCAAGAGCACCGTTCCCTTGGGTGCAGAAGCAGCTGACGCCGATCAGGTAGGCGTTGACGAAGATCTGATCGCCGGCGACCAGTGTCTGGAGAAGGTTCGTCCGGCTCGCGAACACCGCGTCAGGCACCCAGATCTTTTTCGTGATCGGCACCGCACCGTAGGTACCGGTGAGCACTTGGTAGTGGATCAGCTCTTCGCGCGCGGCCGCCTCGACGTTGAGCTGTGTGACAGCGTCACCGCCGAGTCCGCGGTTCGCTCCGACCGTGTTCACGATCGTCGCCAGCACTTCGGCTGTTGCCGCGACGTTCAGAATCGTCTGCACGTCGTTGTTGGGGTTGGTGCTGCTCGCACGTGCAAGCTTGGGAAACGTCCCGAGCAGGGCCGCTCCACCAACCGTCGCGGCAGCTCCGGTGACGAACTTACGCCGCGTGCTGCT
>JBDSOJ010000162.1:0-5861 GCA_039914895.1 Gaiellaceae bacterium | reverse complement strand
GCCCGGGATGGCCGCGGCGAAGACTGCTCTGCCGGTGCTCGGCGTGCCGGTCGAGTCGGAGGCGCTGAAGGGGATGGACTCGCTGCTCTCGATTGTGCAGATGCCCGCCGGCATCCCCGTCGGGACGCTGGCGATCGGGCGCGCGGGGGCGATCAATGCAGCACTCTTGGCGGCCGCGATCGTGGCCCGTTCGAACGAGGGCGTCCGCGAGCGGCTCTCTCAGTGGCGGGCGGCGCAGACCGAGTCGGTGCTAGCGAGCCCCGATCCTGCCAAGTAACAAAGTGTTACTTGGCGTGATCGGCGGCGGGCAGCTCGGGCGGATGCTCGCGCTCGCCGGGATCCCGCTCGGCCTCTCGTTCCGCTTTCTCGATCCGTCGCCGGACGCGCCGGCGGACGAGGTCGGGGAGCTGCTCGTCGGCGCCTACGACGATTCCGAGCTGCTCGACCGGCTCGCGGACGGCGCCGCGGCGGTGACGTACGAGTTCGAGAACGTCCCGGTCGCCGCGGCCGAGCGGGTCGGCGCACTTCCTCCCGCCGCCGCCCTCGAGGCATCTCAGGACCGGCTGGTGGAGAAGCAGCTCTTCCGCCGGCTCGGGATCCCCACGGCGCGGATCGACGACGAGGTGGAGACGTTCCCGGCGATCCTGAAGACGCGCCGGCTCGGCTACGACGGCAAGGGACATCAGCTCGTGGAGACACGTCCGGGGTCGGATCCCGGCCAGGTCCTGGAGGAACGTGTCCCGTTCGACCGCGAGCTCTCGCTCATCGCCGTTCGCGGCACCGACGGCGACACGCGCTTCTGGCCGCTCGTCGAGAACGTCCACGAGGACGGGATCCTGCGCACGTCGCGCGCACCAGCCCTCGAAGCACCGCAGGCCGAGGCGGAGGAGTACGGCGCCCGGCTGCTCGACGAGCTCCGCTACGTCGGCGTGCTCGCGCTCGAGCTATTCGAGGTCGACGGCCACCTGCTCGCGAACGAGTTCGCGCCGCGCGTGCACAACACGGGTCATTGGACGATTGAAGGCTCGGCGACGAGCCAATTCGAGAACCACCTGCGCGCGATCCTCGGCCTGCCGCTCGGCTCAACCGAGAGCCGGCCGTCGGTGCTGTTGAACCTGATCGGCTCGGCGCCGTCCGCCCAGGACGTGCTCGGGATCGCCGACGCGCACCTCCACCTCTACGGCAAGGAGCCGCGCCCCGGCCGCAAGCTCGGCCACGTCACGCTGGTCGACCCGACCCCCGAGCGCGAGCGCGAGCTACGAGACTTGGTGGCGAAGCAACACTAGGTCAGTGCTCGCGGCAGACGCTGCCGACGATGTAGCGACCGCACGAGGGGCAGATCCGGTGACGCCGCTTCAACTCGAGGACGTTCTTCTTCAGGCCGGAGAAGGTCATCGTCCAGCCGATCGCCATCGCGAGCGCTGCGAGGATGACAAGCTGCGGGTCAAGCGTCATCGGAAGACGTCCTTGTGAGAGTCGTACCCCTGCGCGCATGCGGGTGCGCTTGGAAGTACAACTCGCGACGTCTCCGATCGGATACGTGCGTGTACAGCTCGGTCGTGGACAGGTCGGCGTGGCCGAGCATCTCCTGGACGCTGCGCAGGTCGGCGCCGCCCTCGAGCAGGTGCGTCGCGAACGAGTGGCGGAGGAGGTGCGGGTGGACGCGCTGCGGCTCGAGGCCGGCCTTCTCGGCGAGCCGGCGCAGGATCAGGAAGGCGCCGGCGCGCGTGAGCGGCCCGCCCCGCGCGTTCAGAAACAGTTCAGGACGGTTGCGCCGGTCGAGGTGCGGGCGCCCCATCGCGATGTAGCGCCGGAGCGCCTCGACCGCGGGACGGCCGAGCGGGACGAGCCGTTCCTTCGAGCCCTTGCCGAGCGCGCGCACGAGCCGGTCCTCGAGATCGACCGAGCGGCGGTGGAGTCCGGTGGCCTCGCTGACCCGCAGGCCCGCGCCGTACATCAACTCGACGAGCGCGCGGTCGCGCATCGCCCGCGGCGTCGTGCCGTTTGCGGCGTCGATCAGGCGCTCGGCCTCGCCCGGCGAGAGCGTCTTCGGCAGCCGGCGGGCGCGCTTCGGCAGCTGGAGCGCGGCGGCGGGGTTGTCCTCGCGCGCGCCGAGCAGCATTTGATGCCGGAAGAAGGAGCGGAGCGCGGCGATCCGGCGGGCGACCGTCGACGGGGCGATGCCTGCGGCGCGCAGCTCGGCGAGCCAGCGCTCGAGCTCCTCCGTCGTCGTCTGCGCGACCGGACCCTTGCGCCAAGCGGACAGCTGCAGCAGGTCGCGCCGATACGCGTCGACGGTGCGCGGCGCCCGCCGGGTCGCGAGCAGCGCGAGGAAGCCGTCGAGCTCGGAATCGGGTCGCGTCGTCACGGCCGCTCCCGTTTCCCCGCCGCCATGCGGACCCCTCTATGAACGCGGGTGGGAGGAGTCGTAGACCTTGCGGAGACGGCGCGCGTCGACGTGGCTGTAGACCTGCGTGGTCGAGAGCGAGGAGTGCCCGAGCAGCTCCTGGATCGTGCGCAGGTCGGCGCCGCCCTCGAGCAGGTGGGTCGCGAACGAGTGACGCAGCCGGTGGGGATGGGGGAGGAGCCGGCGCAGCGTGCTCGTGTCGAGCCGCTTGCCGCGCACCGAGAGGAACAGAGCGTCGTTGGCGCCGCGCGCGAGCTCCGGTCGTACCTGGCGCAGATAGCGGGCGACGACGTACGCGGCCTCCTCGCCGAGAGGCACGACACGCTCCTTGCCGCCTTTGCCGCGAACGTGCACGAGCTCCTGCTCGAAGTCGACGTCGGCGAGATCGAGCCCGACCGCTTCGGCGCTGCGCAGCCCCGCCGAGTAGACGAGCTCGACGAGGGCGCGGTTGCGGAGGCCGAGCGGACCGTCGCCGCCGACCGAGTCGATCAGCTCCTCGATCTCCGCTCGCTTCGGAGCCTCCGGCAACCGCTGAGGTCGCTTCGGCGCGAGTGAGACATCGGGCACGCGCGTGGGGCCGAGCGTGAAGCGGAGAAACGAGCGGACGGCGGCGAGCTTGCGCGCGATCGTGGCCGGCGCGAGCCCGTTGCGCGCGCGCCCGAGCTCGGAGGCGTAGCCGACGAGAACGCGCACGTCGACGTCCTCCACGTCGAGGCCGCGCGGCGCGAGCCAGCCCTCGAAGCCGCGCAGGTCGGACGCGTAGGCACGCCTGGTCGACTCGGCGAGCGCGGGCGAGGCCAGGAAGCGGTCGATCGCCGCAACGGTCGTCATCCAGGGCGATTTCCCTAGAGTCGTCGCATGTCCTTCGCTCTCTCGACCGGCGCCGAGGCACGCTGGACCAGCACGCCGGGCCGGTGCGCGGTCGTGTGCGTGAACGGCGGCACCGCCGCAGAGGCGCCCGGAACGTGGAGCGCGTCCGTCGAGTGGCTCGTGCGTCGGCTCGCACGCAGCTTCCCGGAGCTCGGCTTCCTCGAGGTGCGCTACCGGATCAAGTCGTGGCAGCGGCTCGACCTCTGCGTCGAGGATGGCGCGGCCGCAATCGAGGCGGCGCGCGAGGCGGGAGCCGAGAAGCTCGCGCTGCTCGGCTTCTCGATGGGCGGAGCCGTCGCGGTGCGGAACGCGGCGGCACCCGGGGTCGAGCTCGTCGCCGGCATCAACCCGTGGCTGCCGTCGCGGCTCGAGCTCGACACGCTTCGCGGCCGCCGGCTCGCGATCGCGCACGGCGCGTTGGACGCGCCGCTGCCCCTGATTCCCGGCGTCAAGCCGTCGATGTCCCTCGCGGCCGCCGAGCGGGCGCGAGCGCTGGACGTCGAGGTCGAGCGACGGATCGTCGCGTTCGGCTTCCATGCGGTCGCGCTGCGCCGACGCGACGGTGGGATGCTCGCGCTGCCGGGCGCCGGCCGCTACGCGTCGTTCGTCGGCGGCCACCTGGAGCGCTTCTGCGCGTAGGGCTGTATCTGTCGATCCGCGGCCTCGTGCACACGCTGGCGCGGTTGCTCTACCGGATCGAGATTGTCGGCTCGGTCCCGCCCGGGCCCGTGATCGTCGCCGCGAACCACGAGTCGATGCTCGACCCACCGCTGCTCGCGCTCGCGGCGCAGCAGCCGCTCCACTTCCTCGCCAAGGTCGAGCTCTGGCGCTACCGGCCGGGCGCCTGGCTGATGGACGCGCTCGGCGGGATCCCGATCAGACGCGACCCCCGCGACCTCCTCTCGGTCGGCCGTGCGGAGGAGCTGCTTCGCGCGGACGAGAGCGTGGCGATCTTCCCGCAGGGCACCGTGCAGGGTGGCGTCTGGACGCGCGGTGCCGCCCGGCTGGCACTCGCCACCGGCGCGCCGCTCGTCCCCGTCCGCATCGTCGGCACCAGACGCGCGCTCTCGCGCGGCCGGATCGCCTTCCCGAAGCTCCGGCTCGTCGTCTGCGAGCCGATCCCGGTCGAGCGAGCGAAGCCGACGGTCGCGGCGGCGAGGGCGCTGACGGCCGAGCTCGAGAAGCGGGTCGACGCAGCTCGCTAGTCGGTCCGTACGCTGTCACCAATGCCACGGGGACGAGCGCGACGATTCGACTACGACGAGCCGCCGGAGCGGCCCGCCGACCGCGCCGTCCGTCGCGCCTATCTTCGCCGCATCGCCGTCCTCTTCCGCCCCTACCGGGCCCGGCTCGGGGGCGTGCTCGGGCTGATCGTCGTGTCCTCCGCGCTCGGATCGATCCCGGCCTTCCTGATCAAGGAGGTCTTCGACACCGCGCTCCCCGACCGCGACCTCGGTCTGCTGAACCTGCTCGTCGCGGCGATGATCGGGATTGCGATCGTCACCGGCGTGCTCGGCGTGATTCAGACGCTGCTCTCGAATCAGGTCGGCCAGCGCGTGATGCACGACCTGCGCACGTCCGTCTACAAGCACCTGCAACGGCTCTCGCTCGCCTTCTTCACGCGCACGCGCACCGGCGAGGTGCAGTCGCGCATCGCCAGCGACATCGGCGGCGTGCAGAACGTCGTCACCTCGACCGCGACGTCGTTCGTCTCGAACGTCACGACGGTCGTCGCGACTGTCGTGGCGATGTTCCTGCTCGACTGGCGCCTGGCGCTCTTCAGCCTGTCGCTGATGCCGGTCTTCGTGTGGGTCACGCGCCGCGTCGGCAGCGAGAAGAAGCGCATCACCTCCAAGCGCCAGGGCCGGGTCGCCGACATGAGCGCGCTCGTCGCCGAGTCGCTGTCGGTGTCGGGGATCCTGCTCGGCAAGACGATGGGCCGCGCGAGCGAGCTGGCGCGGCGCTTCGAATCGGAGTCCGAGGAGCTCGCCGAGCTCGAAGTGCGCCAGCGGATGGCCGGGCGCTGGCGGATGTCCGTCATCCAGATGAGCTTCTCGATCATGCCCGCGCTCGTCTTCCTCTTCGCCGGCCTGACGATCGCGGCCGGCTCCTCGTCGATCTCGATCGGCACGCTCGTCGCGTTCACGACGCTGCAGACACGCTTCGGCTTTCCGATCCGCTCGCTGCTGGACGTCGGCATCGAGATCCGCACGTCGCGGGCGCTGTTCGAGCGCATCTTCGAGTACCTCGACCTGCCGATCGAGATCACCGAGCCCGCGCAGCCGGTATCGCTCGACGCGGCACAGGTGCGCGGAGAGGTCCGCTTCGAGAACGTCGCCTTTCGCTACGACGCCGACGGCCCTGCCACCCTGCGCGGCGTCGACCTGACGATCGAGCCCGGAACGAAGGTCGCGATCGTCGGCGAGACGGGCTCGGGCAAGACGACGCTCGGCTATCTCGTCGCGCGCCTGTACGACGTCAGCGGCGGCCGCGTGACGATCGACGGCGTCGACATCCGCGACCTGTCGTTCGCGTCGCTCGCCGGCACCGTCGGGCTCGTCTCGCAGGAGACCTACCTCTTCCA
>JBDSOJ010000121.1:0-10694 GCA_039914895.1 Gaiellaceae bacterium | reverse complement strand
GACGAGGGTCCCTCCGGCGGCGAACGAGCGCGCCATCGCATGGCACGCAAGCCCGAGCGCGTCCGCGTTCTCGTCGAGGAAGGAGGCGAGCACCCGCTCGCGCTCCTCGATCTTCCTGACCAAACGCGCAGCGTTTAGCGTCATTCGATCGCGCTCGCCCGCAGCTCTGCGAGCTCCTCCTCGTACGGATCGCCGAGCCGCTCGAGGAAGTCCCGGGTCGACCGCGCCTCCTCCTCGTCGATCTTCGACATGGCGAAGCCGACGTGGATCAAGACCCAGTCGCCGACCCCGACCGCGTCCGGGCCTTCGGCGAGCAGCGCCACGTTGACGTTTCGCCGCACACCCGAGACCTCGACCTTCGCGATGTGGTGCTCGGGATCGACGACCTCGACGATCTGGCCCGGAATCCCGAGGCACATCGCGCTAGGACGTCTCGGCTTTCGGCCCCGTCATCGGCTCGGGCGCCGGGACGGGCTGGGCGTGCTTCTCGCTCGTCGCTCCGACGACGCCTGCGAGGGCGCCGGCGACCTGCTCGAGCGCGCCGTTGATCTCGCTCAGCACCGGACCGATCGGCTCCGTCTGCTTCTCGATCGCCCGCACCCCGAAGGTGACGAGCCCGAGCGTCGTCGACACCTTGCGCAGCGTCGCCGCGATCACGACGAGATAGACGGCGAGGACGACGACCAGCAGGACGAGCTCGACCAGCGTGGCGATGATCAGCGCGGTCTTCATCGTTCGCTCCTTTCGGCGAGACGGGCGTGCTCGCCCAGCTCGGCGAGGAGATCGCCGCCGCGAGCCTTTGTCGTCAGCAAGAGATGGGTGGTCTGGGTGTTCTGTGCGACGAGCTTGCCGGCCGTCCAGATCGCAGTCGCGCCCTCGTCGACGGCGCAAACGGTGCGCCGCAGGACTTCGAGGAGCGTCCAGACGACGACGGCAATGACGAGCCCGACGACGAGGCCGAGGCTCCACGCCAGCTCCACACCGTCTGTGAGAGCGAGCAGGGTCATACCTTCCCGAGCTTCTGGAGATAGGCGACGGCGAGCCCCGGCACAGCCGTCGCGAGGTCGCGCGTGCGGACGGCCTCGTCGACGCCGTCGAGGTTGCGGGTAATCCCGAGGCCGCCGTCGAGGATCGCGCGTGAGTAGCGCTCGATCTCGAACACGTGCCGGACGACGCGGTCGAAGAGCCAGACGACGAGGAGCGCGACCACGACGCCGAGAGCAAGCCCGATCCAGGCGAACACCGTCACCATGGTGCTCACGCCGACAGCTCCTCGCGCACCGAGCCCAGGTCGCGGACGATGCGGACGAGGGCGTGATTGGTGCCGGCGACGTCGTAGAGAGCCGCGGTGTTGGCCTGGGCGCCGTCGAGCGCCTCGACGATTGCCGCGGCCTGTCCGACGATCCGGCGTGCGAGCAGGATGATCGCGATCAGCAGCGCAGCGACGAGCGCGACGACGACCGCTCCGAGGACGGACCCGATCACCCACCACCCTGTCGTCGAGACGGCTACCACGGGAGCCTCCCATGCCTCTGGATGCGTTCCGCACCTACCGGGATAGCGTAACGCACCGGCTAGGACTTGTCGCGGATCAGGCTCTGGGCATATCGGGCCAGCGTCTTTGCCTGGGTCAGGTCGACCCCGTGCACCTTCTGGGCGTGCTCGACCGCCTTCGCAAGCACCTCGTCCTCCGTCTCGCCCTCAATCCTGGCTCGGCAGACGACGCCACCGTGGCTGCATTCGAACGTCTTCGTCACCTCTGAACCACCTCTCGTTTGACGTGGAGGTTTGGGAGCCGCAGTATGCCGGACACATCTACCGGCAGTCCGGTTCACGAGCAAGGGGATCCTGGTGGCCACCACAGCGACGAAGAAGACTCCCGCCGAGCAACTGCTCGAGCTGCTCGGTCCGGTCGATCGCTACCACGATCACGTGGCGAACGGCGACTTCGGGATGCCGGCGCGGGCGACGATGGAGGAGTACCTCGAGCCCCACGCCTACGCAGGGCCGCAGAGCCGGCTCGGACCGCTCGAGAAGGTGCACGCGTTCTGGTTCGCGGGCATGAGCTGCGACGGCTGCACCGTCTCGGTCACAGGGGCGCAGGCTCCCAGTGTCGAGAGCCTCCTGCTCGGCGCCCATCCAGGGCTACCCCGCGTGATCCTTCACCACCCGGTCGTCAACATCGAGTCGGGCCCGGCCTATCTGCGCGCGCACGAGGATGCGCTCAAGGGCGAGCTGGAAGCGCCGTACGTGATCATCCTCGAGGGCTCGATCAGCGACGAGACGACCGCCCACGCGCTCGGGGGCTACTGGTCCGGGCAGGGTGAGGAGCCGTGGGGAGCGGACGGGGAGCTGCGAACCGTCTCGACCGACGAGTGGATCGCGAGGCTCGCGCCGGGTGCGGCCGCGTCGATCGCGATCGGCACCTGCGCGACCTGGGGCGGGATTCCGGCCGCGCACGGCAACCCGACCGGCGCGATGAGCCTGATGGACTTTCTCGGCAAGGACTACCGCAGCGCTCTCGGCGTTCCCGTCGTCAACATTCCGGGCTGCGCGCCGGTCGGGGACAACTTCACCGAGACGGTCGCCGCGATCCTCTACTTCCTGCAGGGCTTCGGCCCGCTGCCGGAGTTCGACGAGCTCGGCCGGCCCGCATGGCTCTTCGGCGAGACCGTCCATCGCCACTGCGTGCGGGGCGCCTACTACGAGGAGGGCGCGTTCGCGGAGGAGTTCGGCGACAAGGAATGCCTGGTCGAGATCGGCTGCTGGGGCCCGGTCGTCAACTGCAACATCACCTCGCGCGGCGCGATCAACCACGCCGGCGGCTGCATGAACGCGGGTGGCGCCTGCATCGGCTGCACGATGCCGGGCTTCCCGGACAAGTTCACACCGTTCTACAAGGCGCCGCCGGGATCGACGGTCTCGACGCTCACGTCGACCGCCGTCGGCCGGATCGTCAGGCCGCTGCGGATGTTCACGAACGCCCACCTGAACCGCGAGGTCCGTTGGGACGTCGAAGGCGAGGTCCCGAGCGGCTGGTCGGCGGAGAAATCCGAGCCGGGCATGGTGCGGGACGCCGGGCACAAGGTCTACGACGCGCTCCGGCGACGGGGCGACACCGGCAAGAACGACGGCGAAGAGTGGGGCAAGACGAAGCGAGAGGACTCCTAGATGTGCTTCAAGAACCTCCCGGTCGAGTTCGACGAGACCGGCGCCGCGCGGCTGATCGGCGGCATCCCCGACCCCTACTCGGTCACGGTGACTCGGCCCGAGGTCGAGATGACCGACGCCGAGCGCGAGGAGCAGATCAAGCGCCTTTCGGCGCGGAACGGGCACATCAAGGACCTGAACATGGATCCCGTGACGCGCGTCGCGGGCGCGCTCGCGATCAACGTCGTCGCCGATCTCGACAACGGCCGCTACCTCGACGCGCGCTCGCAGGCCACGCTCTTCCGCGGCTACGAGGTGATCCTGATGGGCCGCGACCCGCGCGACGCGATCTTCATCTCCTCCCGCGCCTGCGGCGTCTGCGGCGGCGTCCACGCCCACGCGTCCGCCTACGCGATCGAGATGGCGATGGGGCTCGAGGTACCGCCGCTCGGCACCGTGATCCGCAACATGCAGGAGGCTGCGGAGATGGGGTACGACAACCCGCTCCACCTCTACCTGCTCGCCGGGCCTGATTACTCGGAGGCCGTCGTCCGGGCCGTGAACCCGGAGCTCTGGCCGAAGGCGAAGGAGTGGCGTTGCAAAGGCGAGGAGCACCACGGCTTCAAGACGATGGCGGACCTGATGACTGCACTGAATCCCCTGACGGGCTCGCTCTACCGCGAGGGGCTCGAGTTCACCCGCATCTCGCGCGAGATGTTCGTGATCCTCGCCGGCAAGTATCCGCACCCGCAGACCGTCGTTCCCGGCGGCGTCTCCTCGACGGTTTCGCTGCAGACGCTGAACGAGTACCACTCGAAGCTCGGACGGATCTTCGACTACGCGAAGCGGATGCTCGCGGTCTGGGACGAGATCCCTGAGTTTTTCTACAGCTGCGACGAGCGCTACAAGCAGGTCGGCGCACGGCCGATGAGCCTGATCGACACCGGCTTCTGGGACGATCCGCACGCCTACAACTCGAGCTACGCGGACTGCAACGACTGGGGCGAGCGGCGCTGGTCGACACCGGGCGTCGTCATCGACGGCGAGCTCGTGACGACCCGCCTCACCGACATCAACATCGGCTTCGAGGAGTTCGTCGAACACTCCTACTACGAGCAGTGGGCCGGCGACCGCTACGCGACCGACCCTCGCGGCGACCCGATCAGCCCCTACCACCCCTGGAACAAGCAGACGCTGCCGAAGCCGAGCGAGAAGAGCTGGAAGGACAAGTACACGTGGGCGTGCGCGCCGCGCTGGGACCGGAACGTCGTCGAGGCGGGGGCGTACGCACGGATGTTCATGACCGCGATGGCGCAGAAGCAGCCGGCAAACGATTTCATCCAGGCGACCGGGCGCAGCCTGAAGATGAACGTGCCGAAGGGCCTGACCCCGGAGATGGACTGCGAGTGGCACGTGCCCGAGGTCTGGAACGCCTTCGAGCGCAACCGCGGCCGCGCCTACCACTACGTCTTCTCACAGCTGGTCGGCCTCGCGAGCCTGCTCGAGGCCTACCGGCTCTTCAAGCAGGGTGAGCGCAAGGTGGCGGCGGTTCCGCCCGACCAGCTGGACAAGCACATCC
Source organism: Gaiellaceae bacterium (assembly GCA_039914895.1). GTDB lineage: Bacteria > Actinomycetota > Thermoleophilia > Gaiellales > Gaiellaceae > Gaiellasilicea. The sequence goes on along the minus strand of JBDSOJ010000121.1, from coordinate 5,965 downwards.
CGAAGGACGAGCGGGTCGGGGTCGGCTGGTGGGGCGCCGGGCGCGGCTACCTCGCCCATCACCTCGTGATGGATCACGGGAAGATCGTCAACTACCAGATCTGCACGCCCTCGACGATCAACGCATCGCCACGCGATCCGTGGGACCAGCTCGGGCCGTACGAGGAGGCGGTGCTGAACACGCCGATAATCGAGGACACCTCCGACCCGTCGAAGTTCACCTCGATCGACATGCTCCGGACGATCCGCAGCTTCGACCCGTGCATGCCGTGCACGACGCACGTCCACACCGGACACGGGACGGTCGTGCGCGAGGTGAACACGTGCGCCTGCGGCGCCGAATGAGCGCGACCGGCTAGCCCTGCTGCTGCCGGCGCTGCCCGTAGCGGGTCATCCCGCGCGGCTTGAGCACGGACAGCGTCGTCGCCACGAGCAACAGCAGCAGAGCGCCGGCGGCGTGGACGAGCGGGGACGGGCTCCTGAGCCCGGCGAGGTCGTCGCCCGTCGTCTCCGCCGCGACGTCGGCGAGGTAGCCGAGGGTCTGCATGTACAGCAGCAGGACAATGCTGGCGACAACATTGATCGAGAGCTTCGTGAGGATCCAGTAGTGCCGGAAGAGGCCCCAGTGGGTGCCGAGCGACTGGACGAGCCCGGTGAGCAGCGAGAGGAGCCCCAGAGGGACGAGCACGTACCAACCGGCGGGCTCCAGCGCGAGGTAGGCGCCACGCACGGTCGGCGCATCCTGGCTCGTCAGCGCGACGACACCGAGGGCAAGCGACACGACGACCGCTCCCAGCCAGCCCACCGAGGCGGCGACGTGTGCGGTGAGCGCCGCCTTGCGGAGGCGCGGTCCCATCGTCATGGCAGTGGGTGGGGACCGGCTGGCGGGCTGTGACGGCTCGGTCCATGGTCGCCGCCGCCGGTGAGGAGCAGGACTGCGACCAGCACGACGACGACGAGCGCGATGGCTCCGAAGACCTTCACCCAGCGAGGCGCACCGACGATCGCTCCAGACTTATGCATGAGACCTCCTTCGTTTTTCGATACATTGCGTCTCGCAGTAAATCAGATAGTCTCCGCTCCTGCCATTTCGTATGCTGTCCCGATGCCGAAGCTATGGAACGACTCGGTTGAGGCGCACCGGCGCGCGGTGCGCGACGCCACGCTCGACACGACTGCCGCGCTGGTGGCCGAGCACGGGCTGCGGTCCGTGACGATGTCGCAGATCGCCGAGAAGACCGGGATCGGGCGGGCGACGCTGTACAAGTACTTTTCCGGCGTCGAGGCGATCCTGGCCGCCTGGCACGAGCGTCAGATCGCCGGTCACCTCGCCCGCCTCGTCGAGGTCCGAGACAAGGCCGGCGGTGCCGCGGAGCGACTCGAGGCGGTGCTGGAGGCCTATGCGCAGGGCTCCCGGACCGGCCACGGCACCGAACTGGCGGCGCTCCTCCATCGCGGCGAGCACGTCGTCCGGGCGGAAGCACAGCTCCGCGACCTGATCCGAGACCTGATCGCCGCAGCAGCGAAGACCGGCGAGCTCCGGGACGACGTCGCGCCGGACGAGCTCGCGAGCTACTGCCTCCACGCCCTCGCGGCCGCCGGCAGCTTGCCGTCCGACGCCGCCGTCCGCCGGCTCGTCGCCGTCACCGTGGGCGGCTTGCGGCCGGAGCGCCGATGAGCATCCTGATCGGCGGAGTCGGCGAGCTGTACCAGGGAGATCTCGACCTGGGCCGGCGCGCGATCGAGCGGCTGGCCGCCGAGGCCCTCGGACCGGACGTCCTCGTCGAGGAGCTCCACTACGGCGCCGTCGCCGTCGCGCAACGGCTGGAGGACCTGCGGCCCGACATGCTGATACTCGTCGGAGCCGTCGTCAGCGGACGCCCGCCGGGCACTGTCGTGCGTCGGGTGGTCGAGCAGGCGTCGCGGGCAGCGGCGGACGTTCAGCAGGCGATCGGCGACGCGGTCACCGGCTACGTCGGGATCGACCTGGTGATCGAGGTCGCGGCTGGCCTCGGGGCCCTGCCGGAGCGGACGATTGCGATCGAGGTCGAGCCGGCCAGCGTCGAGTCGTCGGAAGAGCTGTCCACCGAGGGAGCGGCGTCGCTGGAGCGCGTCCTGGAACTCGTCAGGGAGGAGCTGAGAGCAGCCCGAGGCTCTGCGGCGGGATCGCCAGCCGCCGACCCTCCTGTGTCTCCACCACGAGAGAGCCGTCGACAGCCGAGCTGACCGCTCTGCCACTCGCCTCCGGCCCGCCAGGCCCGAGTGGGACGAGGCGGGCGACGACGTCCCGGCCGATAGTGTCGCAACGACGAAGATAGGCGGCGAGGACGGGCGCCGAGGGTTCCGCGAGACGCGCCTCGATCGCCTCGACGATGCGGGCAACGAGCTGGGGGTTCGGCTCGTGGATCAGCACGTTGACGACTGCCCAGTCGACGCCGAGCGGCCCTACCTCCACATGCGCTCCCACCGCTCCCACCTGAACGCCGTCGCGGCAGACGGTCTCGGGCCACTCGATCGTCGCTTCCTCGCCGAACGCGTCCGCAAGGCCCGAGACGGCCACCGTGTAGACCCAGCCCTCGCGCGGGGCGGGCAGCCGCGGCCGCAGCACGAGCGAGAACGCGAGCCCGTCGCCGACGTCCCACTCGAACCCTGCCCGCCCCCGTGGCGAGGCCTGGTAGCCGGCCGTGACGACGGCCCCCTGGGGGGCGCCGGCACGAGCCCAGGCGAGCGCGTCCGCCTCGGTCGAGAGCACTGCCGGGTAGAAGCGGAACGGCCGGCCCGGCAGCGCCTGCTCCAGCGCCTCGCCCAGTGCTAGCTCCACTGCTCGCCCAGCTCGGCGGCGATGCGCCGGAAGATCTCCTCGAGCCGTAGGAGCTGCGGGACGTGGAAGCGCGCGGCAGCCCGAGCAACGTCCGACCGAAACTGCTGCTTGACCTCGTCGTCGCGCGCCCCCAGCTCCTCGAGCGCGGAGCGCACGAGCGCCTCCATGTCCGCCGGCGGCAGCTCGAGCAGGCCGCCGAGCCACACTTCCGTGCGCTCGATGCTCGAGCCGTCGATCCAGGCCGCGGCGTCTGCCCGTCGCGCGTCGGGCTGCGCGTCGCAGGAGCGGACCAGCTCCTCGCGGACGATCCCTTCCCAACGCGACTGTGGCTCCTGGTCGAGCACGAGGAGGAGATCGCTCGCCGTCGCACCGCCGATCCGCTCGAGCACCGCGCCAGCCTGTGCGGCGACCGGCTCCGGCGGAGCGGCAACCTCGGCCGCCTGGCGGGCCGCCAGGCGTGCCCTTGGCACGTCGGCGAGCTGTTCGTAGGCGAGCGCAAGGTTGGCCTTCGCCATTGCGAACTCGGAGGGACGAACGGCGCGCGGATGGGCCCCGGCCGCCTGCCGGAACGACTCGACCGCCGCCCCAGCATCGCCGCCGGCGAGTCGGGCGAGGCCAAGCGCGTTCAGAGCACCGCCGTAGCCGGCGGCATCGCCTCGCTCGGCCAGCTCGGCCGCTCGTTCGAGCGTCGGCACGGCCTCGTCGAGCTTGCCGAGAGCGAGCAGCGTGGCGCCAAGCTCGCGCGCGGCCGAGGCCTCCTGCGCGCCTTGGAGCAACGCGGTCGCGCGCCGGAAGCACTTGGCGGCCGCAGCCGGATCGCGCCCTCGCCGGACGAGGCCGAGATTGAAGAGCGCGGCTCCATGCTCCTGCTCGAGGCTCGAGCGCTCGAACAGCTCGGCCGCACGCTCGAACGACGCCTCCGCGGCCACGACCTCACCGGCCAGCCGAAACGCGGCACCGAGCGCGTTCAGCGCCTTCGCATGCTCGACGGGGAGCGCCTCGGGGTTGAACAGCTCGACCGCGCTCGAAAGCGACTCGACAGCCTCCTGCACGCGACCCGCGTCGGCAAGGACAACGCCCAGGTGGTACTGCGTCGTCGCGCGCTGAACCGGGTAGCGAGCCGCGTCGTAGCGGGCGAGTCGCTGCTCCAGCTCCAGAATCGGCTCCATCCGCCCCTATCCTGCTCCACATGAGGATCCTTGTCGCGGGTGTCGGCAATGTGCTCCGCGGCGACGACGGCTTCGGGGTCGCGGTGGTCCAGCGCCTGCTCGAGCAACGCGTTCCCGAAGCGGTGCAGGTGCTCGACATCGGCATCGGCGGCATCCACCTCGTCCAGGAGCTTTTCGCAGGCGCCGACGCGCTGGTCGTCGTTGATGCCGTCGACCTTGGCAGGGCCCCCGGGACGGTCGTGGTGCAGCGCCCTGACATTCGCGAGATCGCCGGCCCGGACGACCTGGCAGACGTGCATTACGCGACCCCGGAGCGGGCGCTGATGTTCGCGCGCGGCCTCGACGTCCTCCCGGCGGAGGTCTGGCTTGTCGGCGGCCAGGTCGCCGACGTCGAGCGCCTGGGGGAAGGGCTCTCGCCGGAGCTGGCGCGCGGGGTCGCCCCGGCCGCCGACGAGGTGCGACGGCTCGTGCGCGACCTTGGCGTCAACTGGATCTGAATAGACTGTGCCGCGATGAAGCTCGCAGTCGCAGGAAAGGGTGGTTCGGGCAAGACGTCGATCTCCGGAACGATGGCGCGCCTGCTCGCGCGCGACGGACGCAAGGTGCTCGCGATCGACGGCGACTCGAGCCCGAACCTCGCCCTGACGCTCGGGATCCCGCAGGAGCAGATGAGCGCCATGCCGACGCTGCCACGTGATCTCCTCGACCGCTCGGGTGGCGGCGCGGTGCTGACAAAGACCCTGGAGGAAATCTGTGCGTCGCACTCGGTTCAGGGCTCGGACGGCGTCACACTGCTCGTGATGGCGCACCCGCAACATGCGGGAACCGGGTGACTGTGCGGCATGCACGCTACCGTGCGTAGCGTCATCGAGACCGCCCCCGCCGAGGACGTCTGCATCCTCGACACGGAAGCATCGCCGGAGCACCTCTCGCGGGGGACCGCACGCTATGCCGACGGGCTGCTCGCAGTCGTGGAGCCGTACTTCAAGTCGCTCGAAACGGGCCGCAGGATGGCCGCCCTCGCGAACGATCTCGGGATCGAGCGCGTGGCGCTCGTCGCTAACAAGATCCGCGACGAGCGGGATCTCGCCGCCGTCGAAGAGTTCGCGTCCCAGCACGGACTGGAGATTGCAGGCGTCGTCCCGTTCGACGAGCAGTTCTCGGCGGCGGAGCGCGCCAGACTGGCGCCGCTCGACTTCGACGACAGTTCGCCCGCGGTCGAGGCGATCGGCAAGCTCGCGCGCGACTTCGTGGGCGCACGATGAGTGAGCTCGACGCCCTCCGGGTCCGCGAAGAGGTGCTCCAGGCGATGTACTGGATGCGCTCCGAAGGCCTCGGCGAGACGCCGTCCGCTGCCGAGCTCGCGCGCTTTCTCGCAGTGCCCGCTGCGACGCTCGCGCCGTATCTCGAGCGTTTCGTCGAGGAGGGCTACCTCGAGCGTGCCGGCGACGACTTCGGCCTGACCCCGCTCGGGATCGAGTCGGGCAAACGCACCTTTGCGGAGGAGTTCGCCGACCTCACCCGGCCCGGGCACGGCGAGTGCGACGCGGACTGCTGGTGCCACGATTCGCCGGAAGAGGCGGCGCGGTGCCTCGAGGACCGGGTGCAGCATGCGCACTGAGGACGACGCGCCCGCGCTGCCGAAGAGCTTTCTCCGTCCTTGTCTCCTCCTGCTCCTACGCGAGCAACCCGCGCACGGCTACGAGCTGCTCGAACGGCTCCGCCCGCTCGGCTTTGCCGGGGACGATCCCGGCGGGCTCTACCGCGCCCTCCGGACGCTCGAGACCGACGGTTTCGTCCATTCAGCCTGGGAGCCGTCGCAGACGGGTCCGAACCGGCGGATCTATGAGTTGACGCGAGCCGGGATGGAGGAGCTGCACCGCCGTTCGAAGGCTCTCTCGCGCGCGCGCTCGACGCTCGACGTCTTCCTCAGCCGCTACGGCGAGTTCGTGACGCTCAACGAACCGTCCGCAGCG
>JBDSOJ010000110.1:0-5262 GCA_039914895.1 Gaiellaceae bacterium | reverse complement strand
CCGCCGGACATCGACGTCGAGGCGTGGTACCGCACCCTCGAGGAGATCGAGCGCCGCGCGCCGAAACGGCTGGCGCTGATCCACTTCGGCTTCGCGGACGACGTGTCGCGCCACCTCGGCGAGCTGCGCGAGCGGCTCGATATCTGGGCAAGGCGGGTGGAGGAGGGCGCGAGTGAGGACGAGTTCGTCACCGCCGCCAAGACCGACCTCCCACCGGAGGAGGCCGAGGGCTACGACCGCGCAATGCCGTTCTGGCAGTCGTATCAGGGTCTACGGAGATACTGGGACAGCCGTGCGTAGTGCCGCGCCGCTGCGCGAGCGCGAGTTCCGCCTGCTCTTCACCGGCCGCACGATCTCGCTCGTCGGGAGCGCGATCGCCCCGGTCGCGCTCGCGTTTGCCGTCCTCGACCTGACCAGCTCGAAGACCGACTTCGCCTGATCCTTGCCGCGCGCCAGATCCCGCTGATCGTCTTCCTCCTCGTCGGCGGCATCTGAGCCGACCGCCTGCCGCGCAACCGCGTGATGGTGAGCGCGGACGTGGTTCGTCGCCGACGAGGAACTCGGCGGGCCCCAGGCGTGGGCGGCGATCCTGACAGCCTCCGCAGGCCCGGTCGCGGACCTGATCGGTGTCCGCGCAGCTCTGTGGGGCGCGGCCGCGGTCGTCGTCGCGGTCACCCTGCCCGTGTTCGCCGTGCGGGACGTGCGCACGCTCGAGCGCGCTACGCCCAGCCTGTGACGAGCCAGCGGCGGCCCTGGAAGCGCCACAGCATCAGGCCGAGCCGGACGCAGATCAGGGCGACGAGCGCGCTCCAGACGCCGACGATCCCCCACTCGAAGGCGAGCGCCGCCAACGCGACCGCAGCCGACGCGAGGAAGGCCACCACCATCGACCACATCAGGAAGCGGCCGTCGCCGGCGCCGATCAGGATCCCGTCGAGCGCGAACACGGCGCCGTTCAACGGCTGCATCAGCGCGAACAGGAACCAGATCGACTGCGCCCGCTCGACCACGGTCTCGTCGCTCGTGAACGCGTATGGCAGCACGCCCTGGAGCGCGAGCATGACGGCGCCGAAGAAGATCCCGGCGTAGACCGAGAGCCAGATCATCCGGACGCTTGCCGCGTAGGCGCGCTCGGTGTCGCCGGCGCCAAGCCCGCGGCCGACGATCACCTGGCCGGCGATCGCGATCGCGTCGAGCACGAAAGCGAGGAAGATCCAGAGTTGAAACGCGATCTGGTGCGCCGCCAGCGAGGCGTCGCCGAAGCGCGCGATCACGGCGCCCGCAAGCGTAAAGGCGCTCAGCAGGGCGAACGTGCGGACGAAGATGTGGCGACCGATCACGAGCAGCCGCCGCATCAGGTGACGGGACGGCCGCGTGTTGCCGTGGGCCGCACGAAGGATCACGACGATGAACGCCGCCCCCATCCCCGCCTGCGCGATCACCGTTCCCCACGCCGAGCCCTCGATCCCCCAGCCGAAGCCGTAGACAAACACCAGCTCGAGGACGAGGTTGACGACGTTTGCGGCTATCACGATCTGCAGCGGCGTCTTCAGGTCGGCGACGCCGCGCAGGTAGCCCTGGCCGCCCAGAGCCAGGAACGCGAACGGCAGGCCGAGCGCGGCGATCCGGATGTAGGAGACGGCGTAGCCGGCGGTGTCGCCGTCACCGCCCATCAGCTCGACGATCTGCGGCGCGAGCGCGACCACGCCGGCGGCGATCGCGAGGCCGAAGCCGAGCGAGAGCCAGAGCGCCTGTGCGCCGAGCCGGTTCGCCACGGTCGCCTCGCCGGCCCCCGACGCCCGCCCGACCTGCGCCGTTGTCCCGTACTGGAGGAAGTTGAAGATCCCGAACAGGCCGGTGAGGACGGTCGCCGCGATCCCGAGCGCCGCCAGCTGCGGCCGGCCGAGATGACCGACGATGGCGGTGTCGACGAGGATGTACAGCGGCTCGGCCGCGAGCGCGCCGAGCGCCGGGACGGCGAGCTTGAGGATCTCGCCGTCGTACTGGGATCTCAGTCTCACCCGGCGCGGGCGATGGCTGCTTCGTAGGCGGCGGTGTAGTCCGCCACCATTCGCTCGGGAGTGAAGCGCTCCTCGACGACCCGGCGCATCACGGAGGGATCGAGTGCGTCCGCGGCTTCGAGCGCGCTCGCCGTCTGCCGCCAGTCGTCGACGATGATTCCGGTGACCCCGTGGTCGATCACCTCCGGCACGGCGCCCCAACGTGTCGCGATCACCGGCGTCCCGCACGCCATCGACTCGATCATCACGAGGCCGAACGGCTCCTGCCAGGAGATCGGGAAGACGGTGGCGCGGGCGTGCTGGAGCAGCTCCACCTTCTCGCCGTGCGTGACCTCGCCGACGTACTCGCGGTCGCCGCCGAGATGCGGTCGCACGTGCTCGTCGAAGTACGCCTGCTCCGCCGGCTCGGCGCACTTGCCCGCGATCTTCAGCGGCAGCCCCGCCTCGAGCGCGATCGTCACCGCTCGGTGCGCGCCCTTGTCGGGGCTCATCCGTCCCAGGAAGAGGAGGTAGTCGCCCTGCACCGGCCGGTAGGGGTAGTACGAGAGGTCGAGCGCGTTCGGGACGTTGGCGATCCACGGCAGGTTCGGTCTCGGCTCTCGCTGGCTCTGCGAGAGCGAGATCAGCTGCGTCCGCGGCGCCATGCGCACGACCTGCTCGTAGAGGTCGCCCGGATGGCCGCTCACCGGCCCGTGAACCGTGTGTACGAGCGGCGTCGGCAGCAGCGACCCCAGCGCCAGTCCCATCAGGCCGGTGTGGTCGTGGATGACGTCGAAGTCCCCGTGCCGCGCGAAGCAGTTGAGCGCGTGCTGGAGCTCCCAGAAGGTCTCGCCGATCCGGTCGCTCGGCGCGCGCTCGAAGACGGCGTCGAGCTTGGCGCGCGTGCGGGAGTCGCCCGAGGCGAAGAGGGTGACGTCGTTGCCCGCGTCGGCGAGCCCGTCGGCGAGCAGCGAGACGATCCATTCGATGCCGCCGTAGCCCGACGGGGGCACCGGGAACCAGACGGGGCTGAGGACGGCAACGCGCATTAGATGGTTGATCGATAGTTGGCGTGCGTGCGGGGGCGATCCAGACCAAGCCGCGGGCCGCACTCGGCCGCGGCCAAGGCTGGTTGCCTTGGCGAGGTCGAGGGCGGTTCCCGGTGCCGTGTCTGGGTCGTCATCCGCGCGTGCGGTAATTGTCGATCAACCATCTAGCCCGCCCGCTCTACCCGCACCTTGCCGTCGGCAACCCGCGCGCTCCACGTGTGCCCGAACGCGCGCAACCCGTCGAGCCCGAGACCCTCCGCCCAGTCGGGCGGCACCGCGTCGCTGCGCAGCTCGCGCGCGCTCACGTCGGGCTCGAGACCGAGCAGCAGCCTGAGCAGCAACACGGGCGTCCCTGCCGCCCACGCCTGCGGCCGCGCCGCCGTCGGATAGGCGATCGGGAAGGGCGTCTCCTCGCGCGGGAATCCCGCGAACACCTCCGGCAGCGACCAGTCGAAGTACCTGGCGGCGGCGAGGAGCGCGTGCGCGATTCGCTGCACCTCGCCGGCGCGACCGGCGCGGGCGAGCCCCCAGGCGCCGAGCGACGTGTCGTGGGGCCAGACGGTGCCGTTGTGGTAGCTGAGCGGGTTGTAGGCGGCGTCGGCGCGCGACATCGTCCTGATCCCCCAGCCCGACCAGAGCTCCGGCCCCATCAGGCTCGTGGCGACCCTCTTCACCCGCCGCGCCGGGACGATCCCGCTCCAGAGCAGGTGGCCGAGGTTCGAGCCGAGCGAGTCGACGCGCCGCTTGTCGGCGTCGAGCGCGAGCGCGTAGAAACCGCCACGGTCGTCGACCCAGTACGCAGCGTCGAAGCGCCGCTGCAGGTCGGCTGCCTGCGCGTCGAGCCGGGCCGCGAGCGGCTCGTCGTCCCAGGCAGAGCGGGCGATCTCCGCGAGCCGACGCTTCGCGTCGTAGACGTACCCCTGGACCTCGCACGGCGCGATCGGCGTCCGCGCGAAGCCGCCGTCGTGGAAGCGCTGCGAGTCGCCCGAGTCCTTCCACGACTGGTTCTCGAGCCCGCGCGGCGTCCGGCGCTCGTACTCGACGAACCCGTCGCCGTCCCGGTCGCCGAACTCGTCGATCCAGCGCAGCGCCGCGAGCGCCGGCTCTCGGAGCCGGCGAACCAGCTCATCGTCTCCCGTCCAGCGCCAGGTCTCGGAGAGCAGCACGAGGAAGAGCGGCGTCGCGTCGACGCTGCCGTAATAGCGGCCGAACCAGGTTTCGGCGGCGCGACCGCGCCGCAGCTCGTGGACGATCTTGCCCGGCTCGGCGTCGATCGACGCGTCGTCGTCGCGCGCCTGCAGCGCGGCGAGTGCATCGAGCGACGCGATCGCGAGCTCAGGCCCGAGCAGCATCGTCTGCAGGCTCGTGATCAGCGTGTCGCGCCCGAAGACGGTCATGAACCACGGCATCCCGGCCGCCGGCAGCATCGCGACACCGTCGTCACCCCGCATCCGCAGCGCGGCGAGATCGGCGACGGACTGCCTGAATGCGAGCCGCAGGTCCTCGCGCTCGGTCTGAAGCCGGGGCACGCGCATGTGCCATGCCGCCAGCGATTCGCGCACGCGTTCGCGCTCCTCGCCGAACCGCCGCTCGACCGCCTGCGCTGGCGCCTCGTCGCCGGACAGGGACGCGACGACGTCGACACGCAGGTCCCAGCGCTCGCGCGGCGCCAGCTCGAGGTCGAAGCGGACGCACGAGCCGTCGATCGCGCCCCGCCGGGAGAGCAGCACCTGCGTCTTCGCCGAGCGGCCTCCGTCCTCCTCGAGCACGAGCTGGTTGGCGATCGGGTCGAAGCGGACGCCGGCCGGAGCCGGCAGCGGCCGGGCGCTGAGCGGGTTGCCGAGCGCGAAGTCGTGCTCCTTGACGGAGATGATGTCCGCGAAGTCGGCGCCGACCTCGAGCTCGAGCGTCAGCGACAGCGCCGAGCTGCTCTCGTTGCGAAGCAGCAGCTGATCCTGCATTCCCTGACCGACGAACCGCTCGCGTGCGATCGAGAGCGAGTCCTGCGCGAGGCCGTTCGCGATCGGATTGCGCAGGTAGAAGGCGGCCGAGAAGTACTCCACCTTGCCCGAGGAGAGCAGCAACGGCCGGGCTCCGTTGACGCGCAGCTCGAGCCGCGAGAGAAAGCGGGTGTCCTCGGCGAAGAAGCCGCTCGTCATCCCGTCGAGATCGCCGATCTCGTCGCAGATGCAGAAGGTCGACCCCTCGAGGAT
>JBDSOJ010000092.1:0-12044 GCA_039914895.1 Gaiellaceae bacterium | reverse complement strand
GACGAGCCGACGGTCGAGTCGGATGCTGCAACGGGCGACGAGCCCGAGGCCGACAAGCCAGCGTAGGTGCCGCGTCCGGTCGCGGTCGCGATCACAGGCGGGATCGGAGCCGGCAAGAGCGAGGCGCTGTTCGCGTTCCAGAAGGCCGGCGCCGCGACGGTCTCGAGCGACGAGATCGTCCATCACCTGCTCCGCACCGACCCGGACGTGAAGGAGGCGATCGTGCGCGAGCTGGGTGAGGGCGTCCTGGACGAGCAGGACGTCGTCGACCGCAAGCGGGTGGCTGCGATCGTCTTCGGCGACCGCGCCAAGCTCGACTTCCTCGAGCAGCTGCTGCACCCGCTCGTCGCGGCCGAGTACCTGCGCTGGCGCGAGCAGCTCGCCGAGCTGCCGGATCCGCCCGCGGTCTGCGTCACCGAGGTGCCGCTTCTCTACGAGACGGGTGGCGATGCGCGCTTCGACAAGGTGGTCGTGATTACCGCGCCGACGAAGCTGCGCGAGCAGCGGCGGCGCGTCACCAGGGACAACCGCGACGAGCGGCTGCTGCCGGACAAGGAGAAGGTTGCCAGCGCCGACTTCGCGTACGTGAACACGGGCACGCTGGAGGAGCTCGACGCCTGGGTGGCCGGCGTGATGCGGGAGTTGACCGCGTGAGGCTCGCGACGTTCGGCGTTCTCGGTCTCGCCCTCGCCGCCTTTGCGGTCTACGTCTTCGAGACGGAGCCGCGCTGGTACGAACGGTTGCGCTATCCGCTCCGCTACGAGCAGATCGTGATCGGGCACGCCGAGAACTACTCGCTCGACCCACAGCTCGTCGCCGCCGTCATCTACCAAGAGTCCAAGTTCGAAGCGGACGCAGTCTCCGCCTCGGGCGCGGTCGGGCTGATGCAGCTGCTGCCCGAGACGGGCCAGGGGATTGCCGACCGCACCGGCGGTGACAGCTGGACGCCCGAGGATCTGCGCAACCCGGAGCTGAACATTCGCTACGGCTCCTGGTATCTCCGCCACCTGCTCGACAAGTACGAGAACGAGGAGTTGGCGCTCGCGGCCTACAACGCGGGCCAGACGAACGTCGATCGCTGGCGCAAGCAGGGTGTGGGGATCCAGTTCGACGAGACGCGGCACTACGTCGAGCGCGTGCAGGAGCTGAAGCAGATTTACGCTCGTGCCTACCGCTCCGAGCTCGGTCCGTCCTAAGAGCCCGTTTCATTCTGAAACGGGCTCTAAGCTTCCGGGCATGCGTGTCGTGGCAGCTCTGCTGCTCGGACTCGTCGTCGCGGTGCCTGCCCTCGCCGGCGAGCCTGAGCCCTACGTCTGCACGTGCTCGACGAGCCAGTTCGGCGATCTCGGCCGCGGCTGGAGGGAACGCGCTGTCGTCGCCGGCCCGCTCGCCTTCGTCGGTGTGCGCAACGGCCTGGCACCGAGCCGGTATCCCCACAAGGTCCTCGTCGTCGTCGATCCGAACGCGGCTCCGACGGTGACGATCGCCCCGCGGTCCCGCACGCATGCCGCGCTCGGCTATAACCGGATCCGCCACAACGGCGCCGGCGTCCGGCTCGCGGACGGCACGCGAAGCGTGCGCTTCCATGCCTGCCGCCTTGATCGAAGCACGGAGCCGTGGAACCGTGGCACCAGTTCGGCGGCTACTTCCTCGTGGCCGGCGCCCGCTGCGTGCATGTCGATGTCGCGACCCAAGGGACGGTGCTGCGCCGAAAGCTCAGCTTCGGCGCCCGTTGTTAGGGAACTGCGAGCCGCGCCCAGAGGTTCTCGAGCAGCCGCCGCACCGACGGCAGCATCGCGGTACCGCCGAAGTCGACCGCGCCGGCGGCGAAGACCTTTGCGCCCTGTGGGGTCTCGTAGTACGTCATCTGAGCGGTCAGGCCGGGGCCGTACAGGTCGGGCACCTCGGCGAGGACGATCGTCCCCGGCGGCGTCGCGGCCGTCGTCTGGTCGATCTCGATCCCGTAGCCGCCGAGCTCCTGCCCGAACGTGGCGCCGTCGCCGAGACCCGTCCCCGCCCAGAACCAGGGCGCGGTCGAGGCAGAGCGGACGACGAAGGGCCGCTGGATCCGGCCGTCGTCGTTGGCGCGGTACTGGACGCCGAGCAGGGACGATTCCGGTCGGCCCACGTCGCGCCAGAGCCGCGTGCGCCGCAGTGTCCGGGCCTGCAGCCGCACGTCCCAGAAGAAGTTGTTCGCCGAGAGGAACGCGAGGTTGCCGCCCAGGTCGCGGTAGTTCCGCATCAGGTCGTACTCGTGCCGGGTCACGTACTCGGTGTGACCGGGATAGATGACGAAGTCGTAGTGGGCGATCAACTCCTCGGCGGTACGGATCGACTCGAGATCTGTCTCGGTCAGGATCTCCGGCTGCTTGCCCGTGGCGTGCAGCCAGCGGAGGAAGCCGACGTCGTACTTGCGCCACTGCGGCGGAACGCCGCGCCGGACGTACATGCGGCCGAGCGCCGCCGTGCTCTGCGCGCCTTTCGCGTACCACGTGTCGCCCCAGCCGTTACCGTCGCCGTCGCGGAAGTTGTACGCCTGCCAGGTGTTCGTCGGCATCACCACGGCGACGCGGCTGCGCTCGCCGAACGTCGTCGGCCGGATCACGAACGGCGCGAAGCCGATCCGGCCGTCGTTCGCGGTCAGCTTGACGAAATAGACGCCGGTCGCCCACGGGCCGAGCGCAAGGTTCAGGGTCGCGCGCCGATGCCGCGCGCTCCAGGGGATCGTCACCGGCTGGTTGACGGGTACGCCGTTCATCAACGAGTCGCTGTGTGTCGGATCGGCCTCGCCGCCGGCCCGGAAGGTCTGGAGCGTCAGCGCTGTCGCGTCGGTCTCGATCGCAAGCCGGGCGGTGCTCGTCGCGACGTAGCTCTCGGAGGTGAAGCCGGCGTCGACGCCGAGCACGCGCACGACCGCAGACGTGAGCTTCCGTCCGGTCTGCGCGTTGTCGGCGCCGTACGTGCGCCGGTTGCCGGCCCGGTCGAGAGTCGTCATCCGGATCAGATACGTGCGCGCACCCATCGACCAGTGCGGGTGCCACGTGAAGACGTTCCGGCCGGGCCTTAGCTTGGCCCGCAGCTCGTAGATCGTCGTCGGCGAGCTGACCGTCTTCGTCACCTCGAAGAGCACCTGCGCCGGCTCGCTCAGGGTGAAGGAGATCTTGGCCGACTCGCGTAGCCCGTCGCCGTTCGAGGAGATTGTCGTGAAGCGCTCGTTGTCGCCCTGGAACGGGATCCGGCTGCGGTTGCGAGCCTGGATGTTCGTCAGCGTGGCGGCGAGCCGGTCGATCCGGAGCGGCGAGGTGGCGAGGACGCGGGGCCTGTCGACGAGGCGGATGCGGTAGTCGCCGTCCCGTACCCGCGCGCCTCGTAGGCGGCCGTTCCAACGGACGTCGAGGAAGCGCCGGCGTTCCGGCTCGACGATCCAGCCGAGCACACGGCCGTTCGCGGTCGTCAGCTGGACACCGACACGCTCGAGCTTCGGCAGCGATGCCTGGATCCGCAGCCGCTTCTGCTTGGGCGAGAAGTCGTGCGGAGCGATCGTCAGGTTCGCCGCAGCGGCGGAGGGCACGACGGTGAGAGCGGCGACGAGGAGGACGAGGCGGCGCATCGGCCGGGAATCCTAGTTGCGAGACGTGATGGAGCCGTTAGGAACGGCAGTAGGACCCCCGCGGGACTCCGCCCACAGGGGCGAACGCGATCTTCCGTCCGGGATTCGAGCCGCGGACGATCCTCGCTCCGTGCCGCCACAGGTTGCGGCCGTGCTTGCTGCTGGTGACCCACGCCGGCACCGGTCTCCCCAGCAGCCGCGCGACGCGCGCGAGTGTCGCCGCGCTCGCGTCGCGACCGCACGTCGCCCCGTTGAAGCGCCGCCGCTCGTCCTCGGACACGCTCCAGATCACCGTGAGATCCGTCCCCGAGCGGACGAGGCGGGCGAGGCCGGCCGCGCCGACGCTTCGCCGCCGCAGGGCGGCCGGCGACGTGCCCGCCTCGCCGTCGATCTCGCGCGCAGTCTCGTGCCCGTCCGGAAGCAGCCGCCTGCGCGCGGCGAGATCGAAGTAGGAGTCGATCACGATGAGCCGATCCGGCCGCAACTCGGGGTGATGCGAGGCGAGGGTGGCGACGCCGAACCCGGAGTAGGACACCCCGATCAGCACGAGCTTGCCGCCGACGGCGCGACGCAGCACGCCGACGCTCTCCGCGAAGCGAGCGAGGTAGACGGGATCGCCCCAGTCCAGGTGCCGCTGCGAGCGCAGGTTGGGCCCGAGGTACCCGTCAGGCCCGTGGCGCCCGCAGAGCAGCGTGTACCGCGTCCGGCGCGCGACGGGCCGCATCTGCTCGCAGTACGCCCAGCCGCCGCTCGTGACCATCAGGCCGACGGGATCCTGGACCCGGTGAACCGTGGCCACGAACGGGTCGTGGGAGAGTGCCGACGGCGGCGGCCGGTCAACCGCGGCGACGATCACGACAATGGCTGCGAGCGCGGCGACCACTCCGGCAGCGAGTCTCGCACTCACGTGCCGAGCCCGTTTCGGACGACGAAGATCTGCGCCAGGGAGCTGCTGTTCCCACGGATGTCCGTGGCCGTCACCACGAGGCGGTACACGCCGTTCCGGAGCTTCCTCGTGTCGAATGGCTTCCGGCTCAGCCGGTAGAGGTAGGTGCCGGGGGTCCGCCACGCGCGCTGGGTGCCGAACGTCGCCATGTTCTGCCGCGATCCGCGCGCGTAATACGTCCAGAACGCGCTGTTTTCGGGGATGCTCGTCCGCACGTCGAACGCGACGCGGCGGGGGACGGCGATCCGGCCGTTGGCCGCCCGCTCGACGTGCCAGGTGAGCAGTGCGGGAGCGACCGGCAGGTCGGCCCAGAGACCGGGGACGCGCCGCGCGGGCAGGTCCTGCGCGCGGACGACCGGCACGACCGCGCCCGTCACCGACTCGACCAGGGCCTCGCGGGCCGTGTTGCCGACGCGGAACGAGATCGTGCCGAGCTGCGGCGCCGTCTCCTCGTCGTAGGGACCCAGGTGACCCGGGGCGAGCGGGTTTACGGGCCGGCCGTTCCGGAGCTCGGTGAAGTGCACGTGCTCGTACCCCTTCATCACGTGGCCGAGCACCGTCTGCTGGGCCGTCACCTGCTGACCCTGCTTGACAGCCGGGATGATGTGCCAGTACTGCGTCTTGAATCCGGCGCCCGAGTCGACCTGGACGTTCCGGCCGCCGAGCAGCGACGCGGTGCCGGAGCGGACGGGGTAGACGGCGGTGCCGTCGGGGACGGCGATGTCGACGCCGAAATGGAACGAGAACGAGCCGCGGCTCGTCAGCACGCCGGCCTGCGTCGGCGGCCCGTGGAACGTGGTCCGGGGGTCGCCGAAGTTGGCGCGAACGGGATGCGGGCGCCCGAAGGGCTTCACCGGCCAGCTGTACGCCGAGGCCATGACGGCCGAACCGCCGGCGGTGGCGGTCGGAGCTCCGGGAGCGACGGCGATGACTGCGAGCGACGCGAGGGCGAGCAGCGCGGCGGCGGTCAGGATGCCGGGCGTGCGGCGCCGAGCGCCGGGGGTTGAGGTGGTGCGCGTGGTAGCCATGCGGCCACCGTCGGAGGGGACCTAAACGGCTCACTCACGTGGACCTAACGGCCCGCTAATGCAACTCACGCGGCCCTTTCAAACGCTCGTATGACGTGTTACAACCAGTTGAATGCTCGAGTTCAGGATCCTCGGACCGCTCGAGGTGCTCGACGGCGACGTGCCCGTGGCGCTCGGCGGCCGGAACCAGCGCGCGCTGCTGACGCTGCTGCTCTTGCGCGCGAACGAGCCCGTCTCGACGGAGCGCCTCGTCGATCAGCTCTGGGGCGAGCACCCGCCCCGCACGGCGACGACGTCGCTCCAGAACGCGGTTTCCCAGTTGCGCAAGCTGCTCGGCCCGGGCCTGCTGCTCACACGGCCGACCGGTTACGCGCTCGAGCTGGACGGCGACCAGCTCGACCTGACGCGATTCGAGCGGCTGGTGCGGCAGGCGCGGGCGGCCGAGCCGGACGAGAGGCCGCTGCTGCTCCGCGAGGCGCTCTGCTTGTGGCGCGGGTCCGCGCTCGCCGACCTCGAGCAGGAGACGTTCGCGCAGTCGGAGATCCACCGGCTCGAAGATCTGCGGCTCGGCGTCCTCGAAGACAGGATCGCCGCCGATCTCGAGCTCCGGGCCGACAACGAGCTCGTCTCGGAGATCGAGGCTCTCATGCGTTCGCACCCGCTGCGCGAGCGACTCCGCGGGCAGCTGATGCTCGCGCTCTATCGCTGCGGCCGCCAGGCCGAGGCGCTCTCGGCGTATCACGAGGCGCGCAAGACGCTCGTCGAGGAGCTCGGGATCGAGCCCGGCCCGGAGCTCCAGGCGCTCTACGGCTCGATCCTGCGCCAAGAGCGCTCGCTCGTCCGGGTGGCGCCGCCGCCGCTTGAGGATCACTACAACGAGGTCATCCGTGCGTTCTCGGCCGGTCGGCTCGTGCCCGTGCTAGGCCAGGGAGTCGGCGGCGTCGCCGGCCAGGAGCTCGCGACGCTGCTCGCGGACCGGTTCGAGCTCGACCACGACGGCCGCGGCCTCGCGTACGTCTCGCAGACGATCGCCGCGCGCAACGGGATCGGCCCGCTACACGACGAGCTGCACCTCGCGCTCGACCGCGACTTCGAGCCGTCACTCCTCCACACCTGGCTCGCGAGCCTGCCGCCGCTGCTGCGTCGCCGCGGCCTGCCGCAGCAGCTGATCGTGTCGACGTCGTTCGACACCGGCGTCGAACGGGCTTTCGAGGCGGTCGGCGAGGAGCTCGACGTGGTCGTCTACGTCGCTTCCGGCCGGGACCGCGGCAAGTTCCTCCACATCCTCCCGGACGGCGAGGCGGCCGTGGTCGAGGAGCCGAACGCCTACACCGGCCTCGCGCTCGACGAGCGGAGTGTGCTGCTCAAGATCCACGGGCACGTTGACCGCGGGGTGACGCGCGAGCTCGAGAGCTTCGCGGTCAGCGAGGACGACCACATTGACTATCTCGCCGGCGCGGAGGCTGCCGGCACGGTCCCCGTGCAGCTTGCGGCGAGGCTGCGCCGGAGCCACCTGCTCTTCCTCGGCTACGCCGTCGACGACTGGAGCCTGCGTGTCTTCCTCAGGCGCGTCTGGGGGCACGACCGGCTCGCCTACCGCTCGTGGGCAGTGCAGTCGGCCGCCGAGGCGCTCGCGCGGGAGCTCTGGCGGGAGCGGGGGGTCGAGGCGTACGACGTGGGCCTCGACGGCTACTCGGAGCAGCTCGCGCGCGTGACGGCCGAGCTCGCGGCGCTGGACGCGGCCGTATGAGACCGGACGGGCCGTACAAGGGTCTTGCGCGCTTCGACGACTCGGAGCTCGACGAGCGGTTCTTCTTCGGCCGCGACCGCGAGACCGAGCTCGTCGCGGCCAATCTCGTCGCCTCCCGGCTGACGGTCCTCTACGGGCCGAGCGGCGTCGGCAAGAGCTCGCTGCTGCGGGCGGGCGTGGTTCGACGGCTGCGCGCGCTCGTCCCGGCCGGGGGCGGCGGCAGCGACGGCGACGGTGCGCTCCCCGTCGTCGTCGACGAGTGGCGAGACGACCCGCTGGCCGCAATCGCGATGGCCGCAGGCGCGCGGACGCCCGCTTCGCCGGAGGAGCTCGCGGACGTCCTGACCGAGCGCGCGGCAGCGGTTGGCGGCGAGATCTACCTCGTGCTCGACCAGATGGAGGAGTACTTCGTCTACCACGGGCGCGATCGCGGCGGCCCGCTCCGGGAGGCGCTCGCGGAGATCCTGGCCCGGCCGACGCTGCGCGTCCACATTCTGCTCGGGATCCGCGACGACGCGCTCGCCGAGCTGGACGCGCTCAAGGGACGCGTCCCGGGTCTGTTCGGGAACGTCCTCCGGCTCGACCACCTCGACGTCGGGGCCGCTCGCGCCGCGATTGTCGAGCCGCTCGCCGAGTTCGAGGCGCTCGGCGGCCCGCACGTGGAGGCCGAGCCTGCGCTCGTCGCGTCGGTCGTCGACCAAGTCGCGTCGGGGCGGATCGAGCGGCGGCTCGCCGGCAGGGGGATCGTCGCGGGCACTGCGAGACGAGGTCGCGTCGAGGCGCCGTATCTCCAGCTCGTGATGGAGCGCCTGTGGGAGGTCGAGCGCGAGCGCGGTTCGACGGTCCTACGGGCCGAGACCCTGGCCGAGCTTGGCGGCGCGGGCCGGATCGTCCAGCAGCACTTGGAGCGCGCGCTCGCCAGCCTCGACGGTCCCGAGCGGGAGCTCGTCGCCCGGCTCTTCCACCAGCTCGTCACACCGTCCGGCACGAAGATCGCCCACGCCGTCGGTGACCTCAGCCGGTATGCGGGCGAGTCCCCCGAACGGCTTGAGGATGTCCTCCACGCGCTCTCTGTCGAGCGTGTGGTTCGCGCGCTCCCGGCCCGAAACGGCGGTGGCGCCCGCTACGAGATCTTCCACGACGTGCTTGCCGGCGCTGTCCTCGACTGGGGCGCGCGACACGAGGCACAGCGCGCGCTCGCCGAGGAGCGGGAGGCGGCGAGGCGCCGGCACCGGCGGCTCGCGATCATCGTCGGGCTGGCTGCCGTCGGCCTGGCGCTGATGGGGCTGCTGACCGCGTATGCGTTTTCCCAGCGGAGCGAGGCGCGCCAGCAAGCAGAACTGGCGAGTGCCGAGCAGGTGAAAGCGGAGCAGAGTGCGACCGCCGCCCGTGAGGCGCGGGCCGAGGCCGAGGCGAACGCCGCGAGGGCGACCGAGCAGGGGCGGGCCGCGGCCGCTGCCGCCGCTGCGGCGCGCGCGGCGAAGGGAACCGCGCAGCGGCAGGAGGCCGAGGCGAAGCGCCAGGCAGGGATTGCACGCAGGGAGCGCGACGAGGCGAACCGGCAGCGGCAGCTGGCAAACGAGGCGAAGGCCAGCGCCCAGCAGTTAGCTGCGTCGGAGGCGGCCGCGAAGGACGAGGCTGTCACCGCCCGGAACGACGCGGTCGCGTCCAAGAACGACGCGGTCGTTTCGAAGAACGAGGCGGTGGAGGAGCGGGACAAGGCCAACCGCGCTGTGGCGAACGAGCGGCGCGCGCTGAAGGGCGCGATCGAGGCGCGCAAACAGGCCGAGGCGCGCGAGCTGGTCGCCCGTGCCGTTTCGCTGCTGAGCGTGGATCCCGAGCACAGCCTCCAGCTGGCGCTCCGCAGCGCCCGGGTGGAGCGTTCGGCCGACCTCGAGCGCGCCCTGCGTGAGGGCCTGATCGGCGTGCGGGCGCGCCGCATCCTGCCGGGCGGCGGTGGCCCTGTGAGCTCGGTGGAGGTGAGCAGCGACGGCGTTCTCGCCGTCGTGCCGTCGGTGTCCGGGGAGGCGCGGATCTACGAGCTCGCCTCCGGCAAGCTCGTCCGCACCGTTCGCCACGGGTCGCCGATCACCGATGCCGCTTTCGTCGTCGACGGGAAGTCCTTCGTCACGGGCGGTCGCGACGGGCTCGCACGCCGCTGGGACACGCAGACGGGGGCTCCGCTCAGCACCTTCAACCATGGAGCGCCGATCCGCGACCTCGCGCTCTCGCCGGACGGCCGGCTCCTCGCCACGGCGGCGGGGGAGGCGGCGCGAGTGTGGAGCATCGGGGACGGCGGGCTGGTGCGCGCGTTGCCGCATCCGTTCGCCGTCGACGGCGTCTCCTTCGATCCCGCAGGCGGAGCTCTGCTGACGATTGCCCGCGACGCCCGCGTTTTCGACGTCGGGTCGTGGCAACAGCAGGCGCTGCTCGATCAGCCGGGACAGATCCTCGTGGCCGAGTTCGCGCCGGCCGGCTCGCTCGTCGCGACAGGCGGCCGGGACGACCTCGGGATGATCTGGGACTGGCGCATGCAAGCGCTCAGGCACCGCCTCTCCGGACACGGGTCGGACGTGACGGACCTCGCCTGGAGTCCGCGTGGCGACCTTGTCGCGACCTCGAGCTCCGACAACAGCGCCCGCGTCTGGCGTGCAGACAGCGGCGCGCTGGTGTCGTTACTCGCGGCTCACTCGAACCAGGTGAACGGCATCGTCGTCTCGCCGGACGGCACGGCCATCGCGACCTCGTCGCTCGACGGCTCCGCGCGCATCTGGAGCGGAGCATCGTACGCCCGGTCGGCGCCGCTGCTCGGGCACAGCGACTCGGCAGTGCGCCAGGTTCTCTTCACACGGGACGGACGCAGCGTCGTCACCGCCAGCGACGACGGATCGGCCCGCGTTTGGAAGTCGTCTGTCGACCCGATCGCGTCGCTCGTCGGACGCCACGCCGCTGCCGGCCGAGCCGTCGCGTTCAGCCGCGACGGTACGGTCATCGTCAGCGCCAGCCTCGACGCGACGGTTCGGCTCTGGCGGCGGGACGGGTCGCAGGTGCGCTCGATCCCGCATCCAGGAGGCGTCGTCGACGTGGCCGTCGCGCCAGACGGACGGCTCTTGCTGACGGCGGGCCTGGACGGCACGGCACGGCTCTGGCGGAGCGGTGACGGCGGTCTCGTCCGTGCGTTCGCCCACGGAGCGGCACTGCGTGCCGTCGCGTTCGATCGCTCGGGCGCGCGGATCGCCACGGCGGGCGTCGACGGCATCGCGCGCGTCTGGGATGCCACCGCGGGCCGCGAGCTCAGGCAGGTCCGTCACGGCGGAGTCGTCACCGGAGTGTCGTTCAGCCCCGACGGCCGGCGAATCGCCACCGCCGGAGAGGACGCCGAAGGACGGATCTGGCGCCTCGCCGACGGGAAGCTGCTGGGGAAGCTCGTCGGCCACGAGGACGACGTGACGTCGATCGCGTTCAGCCCGAACGGCAAGCAGCTCGTCACCGCGAGCCTCGACGCGGACGCCCGGCTCTGGGATGCGGCGACGTTCGCGATCCAGCGGCTGCTGCGCGGTCACTCGGCGGTCGTGAGCGAGGCGACGTTCAGCCCCGACGGTCGCTGGATCGCCACGGCCGGTCCCACGACGGTCGGTCTCTGGGAGACGCTGACCGGGCGGCGGATCGACGCGGGCACGCCCGTGCTGTTCGTCCGCGGGCACGGGCCCCGTGTCCGCAGCGTGGTGTTTGCCCCCGGCAGCAGGCGGATCGCGAGCGTCGGGGACGACGGCACCGTCCGTACGTATCTCTGCGAGCTCTGCGGCACCGCGAGCCAGCTCGCGCGCCTGGCCCGCCGGCGGCTCGACCAGCTCGGCTCGAACCTGACGCCGGCCGAGCGCAGCAAGTACCTCGGCGGCTAGCCCGACCCGTCCGTCCGCTGCTCGAGCTCGTTCGACCTCGCGGTCAGCGCGCTGAAGCCGGCGAGCAGGAAGTCGTTGATCGCGCCGGCGGCGAGCACCGACGTGAGCAGGCGTCCGGACCGCGGCGCGAGGATCTGCACCGAGGCGAGGCTGGCGCCGATCCACGTTCCGATACAGCGTGTACAGGTGACGAGCTCGCCGATCGCCTGCTTCATCTCGCCGTCGTGCGTCGGCTTCTCGTCCTCGCCGTCGTAGGCCTCGCCTTCGACGAACGGCTCGCGGACGAAGCTCGTCACCTTGTCGCGGGCGACCGTTCGCGACGCCTTGAAGGTTGCGAGACCGAGCAGCGTCAGGTCGATCGGCGCCATCTGCGTCAACGGCCGGTTCCGCGCCGCCGCCACGCCGCTGACCGCGCCGAGGCCGGCCAGGAAGGTGCCGGCGATCGTGGCGTAGGCGCGGTAGGGAGGCTGCTCGGGCATCGCTAGGCTGTTACCCGAATGGCGGAACTCAAGACATCCGCCGGCTACGTCCCCACCGGCGATCAGCCTCGGGCGATCGAGGAGCTGACGCGCTCGCTCCGGGCGGGCGAGCGCTACCAGACGCTGCTCGGCGCCACCGGCACCGGCAAGACGGCGACGATGGCCTGGATCATCGAGCAGCTGCAGCGGCCGGCGCTCGTGATCGCGCACAACAAGACGCTCGCTGCGCAGCTCTGCAACGAGTTCCGCGAGTTCTTCCCGGCGAACGCGGTCGAGTACTTCGTCTCCTACTACGACTACTACCAGCCGGAGGCGTACGTCCCGCAGGC
>JBDSOJ010000067.1:0-3222 GCA_039914895.1 Gaiellaceae bacterium | reverse complement strand
TCACGTTCTTCCTCTCGCTGCTGCTCGCGTACGTGTTCCTCGGCTGGGGCTCCTGGCGGCGGTTCGCCTCTTCCTCGTGGAAGTACGCGCCGCTTGCGCTCGTGCCCCTGCTGGGCGCGCTCGTGCTCCCGGACGGGCTCGAGGCGGGCAACTACCTCTTCTTCGCCGTTCTCTTCATTCCGCTGCTCGTGCTGGCGATCCGCGTCCTCGCCGCGGGCGGCTGGCCCACCGCACGAACGACCTGATCGCCCCGAGACGGGGGCGGGCCGAGAGTCTCGACGCCGCCCCTCACGCGAGCAAGCGCTCTGGGTGATGGGCTACTCGGCGGAGACGCTGATCGGATCCCCGCTCGTAGCGCAGGCGCACGCCGTCGTCGCCGAAACGATCGAGCCCGGTCAGCGTGAAGCGCCGCAGCGGAAACGCTCCTTCGGCGAGCCCGGGGCCGCGGCCGACGAGCGTCGGCGCCACCGTCAGGATCAACTCGTCGAGCAGGTCGGCCGCCAGGAACCGGCCGGCGAGGTCGCCGCCGCCGACGAGCCACGTCCGCTTCAGGCCGCGTTCGCCGATCAGCCGCACCAGCTCGGCCGGTTCGCCGGCGAAACGCTCGACCGGCTCCGCGCCGTCGAGCGGTGCCAGCTCCTCCGCGTGCGTGACGACCCACGTCGGCTTGCCGGCGTAGGGCCACGAGCCGTGATCGACCATGAAGTCCCACGTCCGCGCGCCCATGACCAGGGAATCCCAGCTTGCATAGAGGTCCTCGTAGTCGTTCTTCGCGCCCGTCAGCGTCTGCAGGAACGCGAGGTCATGCGCGGGGCCTGCGATCCGGCCGTCGAGGCTCAGCGGCGTAGTAGACGATCACGCGACTGCTCGCGACACCGGCTAGCGCGGCTTCTTCGCTTTGGCGGCGATGATCGAGCGTAGGCGGCGCGGCGCCTGCGCGCTCTCGCCGCGGACGGGCCTGGCGGCCTTGGCGAGACCACGTGAGCGCTGCGGCTTGAGGGCTCGCACGCCTTTCGAGTCTGCGGGCAGCGTCGTCCGGCCGGGCGCCCTCGTGCTCCGGCCCTTCACCTGCGGCGCGGCGTTCGCGGGCTTGATACGAGCCTGCTTCGCCGTCCGATTCACGAGCTTCGGCTTGGCCTTCGTCTCGATCTGCGCGGGCGCGACGACAGCGGGGCGGACCGGCGTTGCGGGATCCCGCACGGCCCGGACGCCTTCGTAGCCGGCACCGCCCGCGACAACCACCGCGGCCAGGCCGACCGCGAGCTTCGCCGTCACGCCTGCCGCTCCGGCGCCGATGGCCGGCAGGCCGGCTGCGGCGTACGCTGCCGGCGCCCCATTGAAGAGCGTCAGCGAGAAGGGCAGCGGCAGCGCCGCGAGTGCCCCGAACGCGCGACGGCGCCCGCTGCTGTGCGCGGCGACCCGGGCGCAGCTCGGGCACTCGTCCAGGTGGGCGACGAGGCGGCGGCGCTCCTTGCGGCCGAGCCGATCGTCACCTCGGCGCGAGAGGGCCAGCTTGGCCCGGTCGCAGGTGACGAGGTTCTCGAGCTCGTCGGCGAGCGAGCGGCGGGCCCGAAAGATCAGCGTCTCGAGCGCCGATTGCGAGACGCCGAGCACGGCGGCGATCTCCTTGTACGAGCGCCCGTCGAGCTCCCGGAGGACGAGCGCCTGGCGCTGCGTCGGCGGGATCCGTTGCAGGGCGCGGACGAGGTCGTCGATCGCCGGGCCGTCGTCGGCCGTCTCGACCGCCGCGAGCTCGTGATCGAGCTCAACCTCGCGCGGTCGCGCCTGCTGTTGCCGGAAACGCTGCCGGATCAGATTGTGCGCGATCGTGATCAGCCAGTTCCTCGGCTTGCGCGGCCGCTCGCCGCGCTCGAGTGCGCGCAGCGCGTTCACGAACGTCGTCTGGGTGACGTCCTCCGCGTCGGCACGGTTGCCGAGCACTGCATAGGCATACCGGAACACCTCGGCCGCATGGCCGCGATAGAGCTCGTCCAGCTCGCGCGCAGCTCTGAGCCCGATTGCAGTCGTGGCCACGCTCTCAGGATGCCCGGCGAACGGCCGCAGCGAACCGGATCAACAAAGTTCTTACATCTTGGCGCGCAAGCTGGGGACCGCCTCGGATCTACCTGGATGAACGACCGCGCGGGAGGGCGGCACCCGCGCGCTCGTTCTATCCCAGCGCAAGACGTCGACCGAAACGATCGCGTCCGGGTTGACGAAGCGGTCGCCGAGCATGGGCCACTCGCCCTCGCCGACGTCGCCGAGCTGGAGGACCGTCTTCTGCGCGAGCACGAGCGCATCCTCATAAGTGGGCGAGCCCCCGACGAGGATCGTCTCGCCGTCGCGCAGGCGGACGACGACGCGGCGCTGGTCGAGCTCGGGCCGTTCCCGCGCCTCGACGCCGATGGTGGTCGGGCTGACCGGGGGTTCCAGGAGAGCATCATGACGCGTCCTTCCGTGGCGGGCGGCTGCCGAAGGACGCCACTACGACCTCTTCATCGTCGGCGGCCGAGGCGGCCGGGGCTTCTCCCGGAAGCGGGATTCGTCGTAGGCTGGCCGCATGGCCGAGTCATGGCGCGTCTGCATGATCTGCACGATCAAGCCGATCGCGGACGGCCTCGCCGGGAGGCTGCGCGAGCTCGGCCACGAGCCGGTCGTGCTCGTCGCGCCGCGGCGGACCGACGACGATCGGCAGCCGGAGGCGCTGCAGCTGACCGCGTCGAGCGCGCCGCCGGGGCTCGACCTGCTCTTCGCGAAGGACAAGTGGTCACTCGAGCGGCTGCTCCGTGCGTACGAGCCCGATCTGGCGATCTGCTGGGGTTTTCCCTGGAAGATTCCGCAGGCCGCGCTCGACGTGCCGCGGCTCGGCTCGATCAACCACCATCCGGCCCTGCTGCCTCAGCACCGGGGACCGATCCCGTTCGCCTGGACACTGCGGGCCGGTGACACAGACTGGGGCTTCACCTGGCACCGCATGGACGCCGAGCTCGACACGGGCAACCTGCTCTCCCAGGGGACGGCGCCCGTCCTCGACGACGACGTCGACATCGCCGAGTTCGGGCCGCGGCTGCTGGAGGTCGCGCTGGGGCTCCTGCCGCGGGCGCTCGACCGCGTGGCGGCGGGCGATCCAGGCGATCCGCAGCCCGATGAGGGAGCCACCTGGGCCGGGCACTTCGAGGATGACGACTACGTCCGCGTCGACTGGTCGCACCCTGCGAGGAC
>JBDSOJ010000031.1:0-26620 GCA_039914895.1 Gaiellaceae bacterium | reverse complement strand
GAGCGGGACGGCTCGTACGCCGCGCTCTGGGAGTCCTGGCACGGCGGGCGGTAGGGAGAGAGGCTTCAGTCCAACCGAACTCCAAGCAGCTCCAAATACTTGGCCGAACATGCCGGCGTCGGCTACGGCGCGGCGGAACTGTACCGCGGTCACACTGACATTGTCCGTTGCGGTCGCGCTCACTGCGACGGCGCCGTTGAGCGTTGCTCCGCTGACTGGGAAGGTAATTTCGAGACGGTCGGCGGGGTTGTGACGGCTGCGGTTCAGGTCGGTTTGAATCTGGGGTTGGCTGAGCCCGCGGGTTGTAGATCCGGATGTCGTCGAGACGGCCCTTGAGCCACGCCGCCGAAACGTTGTTGCCGCCGATCGTCACCGGATCGGAGGTGTTCGCGAGCGCGCCCGGTTATGCGCAGCAAGAGCTGCGGTTCCCCTTACCCCGGCGCTGCGACTGCGGTGACTCACCAGGTCTCCCGTACTCAAACTTCGACAATGCACATAGAACAGCGCTGGTCTTCGGCCGAGCCAATCCAGATCCCGGGGCGTTCCATCGCTACTCGACAAGCGGTTGTCGGCGTAGCTCCGAGTACGATGCCCGTCGCGGAGCAGGCTTCCGCCTTTCGTCTTGGACCGCCCGGTACTTCACTCGTTCGTCAGAGAGCTGCTCGCGCTCGAGCGCCTGCAGGCGTTCGCGGCCGCCCTGCCGACGCGGGCGCGGGTGTCCGAGCCCGTCCTGCCGCTGTTGCTCGCGACGCTGCACGAGCAGCTCGGACGTGGGCTCGTCGTGCTGCTGCCCGAGGACGCGGACGCGCGCGACCTCGCCGAGGCGGCGGGCTGGTTCATCGGCGCCGAGAACGTGGCCCTGCTGCCGGGGCGCGGCATCCGCTGGGGCTCCGGGCTCGAGCCGCCGCCGCACCTCGTCGGCGAGCGGGCGCGCGCGCTCGACGTACTTGCGGACGGCGGCCTCGTCGCCGCGTCCGCCACCGCGCTCGCCGAGGGCGTGCCCCCCGCGCAGAGGCGACCCGACCCCGTGCGGCTCGAGGTCGGCGGCGAGCCCGGCCTCGACGGCCTCGCGGAGCAGCTCGCGCTCGCCGGCTATGAGCGGGTCGAGCGCGCCGAGGAGCGCGGCCAGTTCGCCGTCCGCGGCGGGCTCGTCGACGTCTTCCCGACCACCGGCCGCGAGCCGCTCCGGATCGAGCTCTACGGCGACGAGATCGAGCAGGTGCGCGCCTTCTCGCCCTTCACCCAGCGCGCGCTCCACCCGGTCGACGGCGCCGTCGTCTACCCCGCCGCCGAGCGCCGGGCCGACCTGAGCGAGCCGACGCTCGTCGACGACGACGACGAGCGCTACACGCCCGAGATCCCGCGCGACCTCGTCCGCGTCCTCGACCGCCCGCCGGACTTCGTCTGGCAACCGGACGAGGTCCGGCGCGTCTGGACCGAGGAAGGTTTCGACGCGGTCTCGCTGAAGGGCACGTCCGAGCTCGACCCGTTCCCGCAGTCGCAGGCGTTCTCGTTCGAGGCGCAGCGGCCTGCAATCGCGGCGCGCGGGCTCGCCGAGGCGGAGAACGAGCTGAACGGCTTCGTCAGGGGCGGCAACCGCGTCGTCGTCGCATTCCCGCACGCGGGCGAGGCTCTCCGCACCGACAACCTGCTCAAGCGGGCCGACGCGCGCGTCCTCGACCCCGGTCAAGACCTGCCGGAGCAGCCGGAGCTCTTGTTCGCTGTCGCGGCGGCGCGGCGCGGTTTCGTCTGGCGCGAGCTCGGGCTCGTGCTCCTGCCCGACACGCAGGTGTTCCGCAAGCGTCCGCCGCGCGCCGACAAGCGGCTCGGCCGCGCGCTCGCCTCGTTCGCCGACCTGCGCACGGGCGACTTCGTCGTCCACGAGGATCACGGCGTCGGCAGGCTGCTCGGCTTCGAGACGAAGGAGGTGGCGGGCGTCACGCGCGACTACCTCTTCCTCGCCTTCCGCGGCGAGGACCGGCTCTACGTCCCGCACGAGCAGCTCGGCAAGATCTCGAAGTACATCGGCGCCGACGCCGGCGCGCCGACGCTCTCGAAGCTCGGCGGCAAGGCCTGGCAGAACCTGAAGGCCCGAGCCCGCGAGAGCGTTCGGGAGCTGGCGACCGAGCTGATCGCGCTCTACGCGAAGCGCCAGCAGGCGCCCGGGACGGCGTACAACCTGGAGAACGAGTGGCTCGAGCGGCTCGAGACCGAGTTCCCCTACCGCGAGACCGAGGATCAAGCTCGCGCGATCGAGGCCGTCAAGGAGGACCTCGAGGCGCCGCGGCCGATGGACCGGCTCGTCTGCGGCGACGTCGGCTTCGGCAAGACCGAGGTCGCCGTGCGCGCCGCCTTCGCCGCGGCCGTGAACGGCAAGCAGACGCTCGTCCTCTGCCCGACGACGATCCTCGCCGAGCAGCACTGGAACACGTTCAAGGAGCGCTACCGCGACTTCCCCGTCCGGGTCGAGATGGTCTCCCGCTTCCGCAGCACCGCCGAGACCAAGAAGGTCCTTCGAGACTTCTCCGAGGGAAAAGTCGAGGTGCTGGTCGGCACGCACCGCGTCCTCAGCCGCGACGTGATCCCAAAGGATCTCGGCCTCGTCATCCTCGACGAGGAGCAGCGCTTCGGGGTCGCGCAGAAGGAGCTGCTGCGCTCGCTCAGGCTCGAGGTCGACGTGCTCGCACTCTCCGCGACGCCGATCCCGCGGACGCTGCACATGTCGCTGTCGGGTCTGCGCGACATCTCGATCATCGAGACGCCGCCGGAGGGGCGCCGGCCGATCCGGACAACCGTCGGCGAATACGACGAGGAGCTCGTCCGGACGGCGTTGGAGCGAGAGATCGAGCGCGGCGGCCAGGCGTTCTACCTCCACAACCGGGTCGAGACGATCGAGGAGGCGGCCGAGAAGCTGCGGCAGCTCTGCCCGAAGCTGCGCTTCATCGTCGCTCACGGCCAGATGCGGGAGCGCGAGCTCGAGGAGAAGATGCACGCGTTCCTGCGCAACGACGCCGACGTGCTGGTCTCGACGACCATCATCGAGTCGGGGATCGACATCCCCCAGGCGAACACCCTGATCGTCGAGCGCGCAGACGTGCTCGGCCTCTCCCAGCTCTACCAGATCCGCGGCCGCGTGGGGCGCTCCGACGTGACCGCGCACGCCTACCTCTTCTATCCCGACGCGACGGAGCTCTCGCCGGAGGCGCGCGCCCGGCTCTCGACTCTGGCCGACCACACCGAGCTCGGCGCCGGCTTCCAGATCGCGATGCGCGACCTCGAGATCCGCGGCGCCGGCGACCTCCTCGGCGCAGAGCAGTCCGGCCACGTCGCCGCGCTCGGCTTCGAGCTCTACGTTGAGATGCTCGCGGAGGCCGTGGCCGAGCTGCAGGGCCAGCGGCGGCTTGCGACGCGGCCGGTTCGGGTCGACGCGCGGGTCGACGCGTACGTGCCGGCCACCTACGTGGCCTCGGAGGCGCTCAAGATCGACATCCACCGCCGCCTCGCGCTCGCCGAGTCGGACGACGAGCTTCGCGAGCTACACGCCGCGCTCGAGGACCGCTACGGACCGGTCCCCGAGCCGGTCGAGCACCTGTTCGCGATCCAGGAGGCGAAGCTGAAGCTGGCTCGCCTGGGCGCGGACTACCTGATCTACCGCGGCGGCCGCGCCACCGTCGGGCCGCTCGTGCTCGGATCGGCGGAGCTGCGGGCGCTGCGCGACGTCTCCGAGACCGCCGTCTACACGAGCGCCAAGCGCGAGGTCTCGCAGCGCACCGAGGCGCTCGAGGGGGCGATCGGGCTGGTCGATGCTATCGTGGAGGCTCGTCAGGCGGCCTAGGCCCGCCCCAACGCGAACACTCTGGAGCTTTCTCACATGAAGATCTCTCGTCTCGTTCTCCTCCTTTGCGCGCTCGCCGTCGCGCTGGCCGGCTGCGGTGGCGGCAGCAAGGACGTGCCGGCCGACGCCGTCGCCCTCGTCGACGGGGAGGAGATCGCCCGCAGCGACTTTGAGGCACTGATCGCGCAGGCGAAGAAGAGCTACAAGAACCAGAAGCGCGACTTCCCCGCCGCCGGCTCACAGGAGTTCCAGACGCTGCGAAACCAGGCCGTTCAGTTCCTGGTCCAGCGCGAGCAGTTCGAGCAAGAGGCGAAGGGCCTCGACGTCGACGTGACCGAGAAGCAGATCGATGCCCGGCTCGTGCAGATCCGGAAGCAGTACTTCGGTGGCGACAAGAAGAAGTTCGAGAAGCAGCTGAAGGAGCAGGGGCTGACCGAGCAACAGGTGCGCAACGACCTTCGCGCCCAGATCGTCTCCGAGAAGATCTTCGAGCAGGTCACCCGTGAGGTGAAGGTGACCGACAAGCAGATCGAGAAGTACTACACGGAGAACAAGGCCCAGTACAGCCAGCCGCAGAGCCGCGAAGTGCGTCACATCCTCGTCAAGACGAAGAAGCTGGCCGACGACCTGTACGCGCAGCTGCAGGTCGACGCCGACTTTGCCGCGCTCGCGAAGCGCTTCTCCGAGGACACCGGCTCGAAGGCGAACGGCGGCAAGCTGACGATCTCGAAAGGCCAGACCGTGGCGCCGTTCGACAAGCGCGCCTTCGAGCTGAAGAAGAACGAGATCTCGGAGCCCGTGAAGACCGAGTTCGGCTTCCACATCATCCAGGCTCTGGGCGACATGAAGGAAGCGAAGGTGACCCCGCTCAAGGAGGTCAAGGACTCGATCCGCCAGCAGTTGCAGCAGACGGAGAAGAACGAGGCGATGACGAAGTGGGTCGACGAGCTGAAGAAGGACTACGAGGACAAGGTCTCGTACGCATCTGGCTTCACGCCGCCGCCCGCCGCCAAGGGCACGACCACCGACGCCGCGACCGAGTAGCAGCTTGCCTCTTTCGGAGGCGTTGACCGAGCTCCAGGAGCTGACGCGGCGACTGCGCCGCGATTGCCCCTGGGATCGCGAGCAGACCGCGCGGACGATCGTCCCGCACACCGTCGAGGAGGCGTACGAGGTGGCGGACGCGGCGGCGGCCGGCGATCCGGCGAAGCTGCTCGACGAGCTCGGCGACCTCCTCTTCCAGGTCTATTTCCTGGCCATCCTCCTGGAGGAGGATGGGTATGGCGATCTCGAAGCCGTCGCGAGGAATGTGCATGGGAAGCTGGTCAGGCGGCACCCGCACGTGTTCGGCGAGTCGATCGCGGCGACACCTGGGGAGGTTCGGCGCAACTGGGACGAGATCAAGCGCGATCTGGAAGATCGGGCAGGGATCTTCCACGACGTGCCCGCCTCGCTGCCGGCGCTGCTCCGGGCGCGCAAGCTGCAACGTCGCGCCGTCGCCGCCGGCTTCGACTGGCCGGATCTCGACGGGCCGCTCGCGAAGGTGCGCGAGGAGCTCGGCGAGCTCGAGGCGGAGGTCGCACGCACGGGCGAACCAACCCCCGAGACCGAGCCGGACGCGAAGGTCGCGCACGAGGTCGGCGATCTGCTCTTCACCGTCGTCAACCTGGCACGGCGCCTCAACGTCGACCCGGAGCTGGCGCTGCGTGGGACGAACATGCGGTTCGTCGCGCGGATCGAGCGGGCCGAGCAGCTCGCGGCGGCCGCGGGCGAGACGTGGGTCGCGCTGCCGCTGGACGAGCAGGATCGCTACTACGACCAGGCCAAGGAGGAGCAAAGGTGAGCTCGATCAAGCGCGTGCACGGTCGCCAGATTCTCGACTCCCGCGGCAACCCGACCGTGGAGGTCGACGTCGAGCTCGAGTTGGGCGCACGCGGTCGCGCCGCCGTGCCGTCGGGCGCCTCGACCGGCGTCCACGAGGCGGTCGAGCTCCGCGACGGCGGCCCCGAGTGGGGCGGCAAGGGCGTCACACAGGCGGTGGCGAACGTCAACGGCGAGATCGCCGGTGAGCTCGTCGGCCTGGACGCGTTCGATCAGGAGGCGCTCGACCGGAAGCTGATCGCGCTCGACGGCACCCCGAACAAGGGCCGGCTCGGCGCGAACGCGATCCTTGGCGTCTCGCTTGCAGTCGCGAAGGCCGCTGCCGTCGAGACGGGCCAGCCGCTGTATCGGTATCTCGGCGGCGAGGGTGCGACGACGCTGCCGGTGCCCATGCTGAACGTGATCAACGGCGGCGCGCACGCCGCCAACTCGATCGACCTGCAGGAGTTCATGGTCGTCCCCGTCGGCGCGGCCACGCTCGCCGACGGCCTGCGCGTCGGGACGGAGGTCTACCACGCGCTGAAACAGGTCCTGGCGGAAGGCGGGCTTGCGACCGGCGTCGGCGACGAGGGTGGCTTCGCCCCCGACCTCGAGTCGAGCGAGGCGGCGATCGAGGCGATTCTCGAGGCGGCCGAGCGTGCCGGGCGTCGAGCAGACGTCGCGATCGCGCTCGATCCGGCGATGAGCGAGCTCTTCGAGGACGGCATCTACCGTTTCGAGGGTCGCGAGCAGGTGAGCGCAACGATGCCGGCGTTCTGGGCCGAGCTCGTCGAGCGTTACCCGATCGTCTCGATCGAGGACGGCCTCGCCGAGGACGACTGGGAGGCGTGGGCGCAGCTGACCGCGGAGCTCGGCGACCGCGTCCAGCTCGTCGGCGACGACCTTTTCGTCACGAGCTCGGAGCGGCTGCGGGAGGGGATCGAGCGCGGCGTCGGCAACTCGATCCTCGTCAAGGTGAACCAGATCGGGACGCTGACCGAGACGATCGAGGCCGTCCGGCTGGCACAGGAGAACGGCTACACCGCGGTGATGTCGCACCGCTCCGGCGAGACCGAGGACGCGACGATCGCCGACCTCGCCGTCGCGCTCGGTACCGGCCAGATCAAGACTGGCGCCCCCGCCCGGTCGGATCGGACGGCAAAGTACAACCAGCTCCTCCGGATCGAAGGCGAGCTCGGCGAGCGCGCGCACTATCCCGGTTGGTCTGCCTTCCCGCGGTCACGGCGCGGCTAGGCTCAGGAGCATGCCCGTCGTCCCCCGTCGCACCAAGATCGTCGCCACGATCGGCCCTGCCTCCTCCGACCCCGCGACGCTGAAGCAGCTGCTGGGCATCATCGACGGGGCGCGCCTGAACTTCTCGCACGGCACGCACGAGGAGCACCGGGCGTGGGCGGAAGCGATCCGCTCGATCCAGGCCGAGGTCGGCCGGCCGGTGGCGTTGATCGCCGACCTCCAGGGGCCAAAGCTCCGGATCGGTGAGCTGCCCGAGCCGGTCGTGCTCGTGCGGGGGCAGGAACTGACGATCGCCGGCGAGGATGCCGCGCAGCCGGACGACGTCCCGATCGCGCCCGCCGTGCTCGGCTCCGTCCTCCAGGCCGGCTTCGATGTCCTGATCGACGACGGGGCGGTACGGCTCCGCGTTGTCTCGGTCGAGCGCGGACGTGCGCGCTGCGAGGTACTCGTCGGCGGCGTCGTCAGCTCGCATAAGGGCGTCAATCTCCCGGGCGTTCCGCTGCCGATCCCGTCGCTGACACGGAAGGACATCGACGATCTCCAGTTCGCGCTCGAGCTCGGCTGCGATTTCGTCGCGCTCTCGTTCGTACGCTCCGCCTCCGACGTGCAGGCGCTGAGGACGCTGATCGAGGCATCCGGCTCGACCGCGCACGTGATCGCGAAGATCGAGAAGGCAGAGGCGGTCGCCGCGCTCGACGACATCATGCGAAATGCCGACGCGGTGATGGTCGCCCGCGGCGACCTCGGGGTCGAGATCGGCGCGACGGAGGTGCCGCTGCTGCAGAAGCGGATCATCCTGCGTGCGCTCGAGCGCGGAAAGCCCGTGATCACCGCCACGCAGATGCTCGAGTCGATGATCCACGCGCCGGAGCCGACCCGTGCCGAGGCCTCGGACGTCGCGAACGCCGTTCTCGACGGCACGAGCGCGATCATGCTCTCCGGCGAGACCGCGATCGGCGAGTTTCCGGTCGAGTCGGTCGCCTTCATGGACAGGATCGCCCGCGCGGTCGAGCCGAGTCTCGGTTACCGGCACGAGATCCCGCAGGCCGAGGAGCAGCCGACGATCGGGCAGGCGATGTCGAACGCCGCCTGCGACATCGCCGAGGCGCTCGAGGCCGCCGCGCTGCTCGTGCCGACCTTCACGGGTCGCACCGCGTCGGCGGTCGCCCGGCTGCGTCCGCGCCGGCCGATCATCGGGCTCACCCATCACGACGACTCGCTCCACCACATGGCGCTCGAGTGGGGGGTGACGCCGGTGAGCATCCCCGAGTGCGCCGACGTCGAGGAGCTCTGGACAACCTCGCTCGAGGCGGCGATGGGAACGGGCGTCGTCGAGAAGGGCGACCGCGTCGTCCTCACCGCCGGCACGGCCGTGAACATCCCCGGCTCGACGAACGTGATCAAGGTCGAGGTCGCCTAAGAGCCCGTTTCAGAATGACGCTTCGTCGGTGCCGCGCAGCGCGTTCCGCCGACACAAGGCTTCGTTTTGAAACGGGCTCTGGAGGAACGCGGGCTCGGTTGCGGAATCGTTCGGCGTGCCCACCCGCAGGACACCACGCGCCTCCCGGAAGCGGACGCGGCGTACGCGGACGACGGTGCTGCTGCGCTGGTGCATCCTCGCCACTTGCGGTTTCGTCGCCTTCCTCTACTACCAGCCGCTCGCCAGCTACCTGGAGACGCGATCGGCGCTGCACGAGCGCGCGGCCGAGGTGGAGCGGCTGCGGGAGGAGCGGACGCGGCTGCAGGCGAGGCTCGCGGATTCGACGACGCTGACCGCGCTGACCCGCGAGGCGCGGCGGATGCGCCTCGTCCGGCCGGGCGAGCGGATCTTCATCGTCAAGGGCGTCGACGAGTGGCGGCGGGCGCAAGCCCGAGCGAGGGCCGCGACTACCATCGGCGGCGATGGATGACCGCGCGTTCGTGGAGCGACAGCTCGGCCGGCAACCCCGCGCGTTCCGCCGGGTAGCGGCGCGCTGCCCCTTCGGCGCCCCCGCGGTCACCGAGCAGTGGCCCTACGACGACGTCGGCGATCCCTTCCCGACCATGTACTACCTCACCTGCCCGCAGCTCGTCGCGGCTGTGGCCCGGCTGGAGGCGGCGGGAGGTGTCGAGCGCTGGAGCGAGGCCGTCGAGCTCGATCCGCAGCTCGCCGCCGACCTCGAGCGTGCAACGGCCCAGCAGCGGCTCCTGCGCCGCGAGCTCGCCGGCGGAAAGGTCGGCCGGGACGGCGGCTCGTCGCTCGACCTCGGGATCGGCGGCAGCGCCAACCCACTCCGGCTCAAGTGTCTGCACGCGCACGTCGCCTACGTGCTCGCGCACCCCGGCTACACGCTCGGCGGCCGGATCCTGGCCGAGCTCGAGCCGGTCTGGCCGCCGCGGTGCTGCCTAGGATCGGTCGCGTGATCACCGAGGCAGAGCTCGAGAGCGCCCGCCGTGAATGGCAGGAAGGACACCGGCGCCTGCGGGACGAGGCGCATCGGGACGGCCACCCCGAACGGCTGCTCGCGCAGGTCGACGCCGTCGCTGCCGAGCTGCGTCGGCGAGTCGGCGGGACGTTCACGCTCAGCGAGCTGGCGGCGGCGTACGGCGGCGCCGAACGGTGGAGCCGCGCGGTCGTCTCCGAGCGGGCTGCGGCGCCCGGATGGCCGCGGACGCTCTCGCTCGTCGAGGCGGCGGCCTTCCACGAGTACTCGCGCGGCGCGCAGGACTACGAGCCGTGAGCATCTCCCCGAGACGTCCCGCCCGCCGGCGGCGCCGCAGCCCGCTGCTGCGGCCGGCGCTGGCCCTGCTCGGGCTGCTCGCGGTGCTGCTGCTCGGCGTCTCGATCGGTCGCGCGCTGGACGACGGGCCGAGACCGGGCGGGACGCAGACGAACGTCCGCACGCTTAACCCAAAACCGCTGCCGCCCGCAGAGCGGACGGTGACCGTGACGGTCACGACCGGCTGAAACGTTTGTAGAACCGGCAGGTTTGGGTAGGTTCATGGTCTGATGGCGTCTGACGGGACCCGTGGCTCAGCCGCAGCGCCGGCCGATTGGCTCACGTTGGGGCAAGCCGCGAAGTATCTCGGGGTTGCCCAGAGCACGATGCGCAAATGGTCGGATGTCGGCCGCGTGTCGGCTTTCTACACCCCGGGCGGCCACCGCCGCTACCGCCGCTCCGATCTCGACCAGTTTCTCGACCGTTCAGGCCCCGGCTCGGCCGCGTCCGCAGCCCGCGTGCGCCCGCTGGTGCTGATCGTCGACGACGACGAGCGGCTGCGCGAGTACGTTCGCGTCAACCTCGAGGCCGAGGGCTACGAGGTGCGGGAGGCGGCGAGCGGAGAGGACGCGCTCGAGGCGCTCGGCGAGCGCTCGCCCGACCTGATCCTGCTCGATGTGATGATGCCGCAGGTCGACGGCTGGGAGACGCTGCGCCGGATCCAGGAGCACACCGGTGTCGGCGCGATCCCGGTGATCATGTTCTCCGGCAAGGTCGACGAGCGGTCTGCGGCGGAGGCGGAGTCGCTCGGCGCCCAGGCGTTCATCGGCAAGCCCTTCGACCCCCGCTCGCTGATCGAGTCGACGAAACAACAGTTGCCGGTTTCCTAGTTGGCGCAGGCTGAGCATCCGCGGGAGCGGATGCGCAGCGCGCGAAAGTCCCTGAAGGGGGCCGCCAGCCGCCCCAAACCCGGTGAGCGTCTGTCTTGCAGGTGGGTGTGCTGAGCGAGCTCGACCGCCAGCTCCGCGACTGGGTGGTCGACAACCGCTTGGGCGTCCTCGATCCGCTGTTCGAGGCGCTCTCCTACGCCGGTTCTTTCGGATTCGTCTGGCTCGCGATCGCGATCGGCAGCTCCGGCTACTCCTGGAGCCGGCCGTGGCTCTGGACCCGCGTCGGCGTCGCGATCCTGCTCGCCGAGAGCGTCTCCGGCGCGCTGAAGCTCTGGGTCGAGCGCGACCGGCCCGCCGTCGCAGACCCGGACCCCGAGACGCTCGTCCCGCTGCCGGCCACCTTCTCGTTCCCGTCCGGCCACGCGACCGTCTCGTTCGCCTGCGCGACGGTGCTCGCGCTCGCGGTTCCGCGCCTCCGCTGGCCGCTCTTCGTCCTCGCCGCGCTGATCACGTACTCGAGGGTCTACGTCGGCGTCCACTACCCGTTCGACGTGCTTGCCGGCGCCGTCCTCGGCGTCGCGATCGCTATAGCTCTTCGGATGCTTGCAGCAGTCCTGCGCCGATCAGCGCCACCGATGCGGCAAGGCTGATCCAGAGCCCGATGCCGCGCCCGGCGAAGAAGAACTGGTCCGGGATCGAGATCGCCCGGACGAGCACGAAGACGGTCGAGAGGGCGCCGAGCCCGATCACGACGAGGCTTTCGGGGATCGCGGCCGGCAGGTCGAAGCCCCATTGGCGCAGCGCCACGACGAGGATCGCCAGCAGGCCGATCGCGAGCACGAGCTTGCCGAGGACGCCCGCGTGCCAGCCGATCACGCTCACCGTCACGCCCTCACCCTGGCCCGAGTACCAGCCGGTCAGGGCAGAGAGCGCGAGCACGAGACCCGTGATCCAGGTGAGCCGCTCGCCGAGCCCCCAGAGCGAGGGGCCGCCGCGGCCCGGTGCGGCCGGGGGATCCTCGTCGGGCTCCCATTCCGATTCCTGGACTGTCTCGGGCGTCTCCACGCACGAGAGTATGGGCACAGCGGCGGCGAAAGTCACGCAGGGCAGGTGCTGTGGGAGAGTCCGCGCATAAACTCTGCGCATGGCTGAGCCTGCGACGGACTCTCGGGCGGGCGACGACGCGCCTCCATTCGATCCGGTTGCGGTCGACCGCGCCTACCTGCAGGAACGCGCCCGGCGCCGCGCCCGCATCGAGCGCTCCCGCGCGAAGCGCCGCGCCTCGCTGCGCTTCTGGCTCGTTCTCCTCAGCCTGATCGCCGTCAGTGTGCTGCTGACGCTGACGATCTGGCGCGAGGTCGGGCGACTCTTCGGGCTCTAGATGATTGATCGGCTGCGATGATCGGTAGCCGCGCGAGCGCCGACGTCGGCGACGCTCTCGCCGGGCTGGCGCGCGCGTCCCGCTCGCTCGCAGGCGGTGCCCCGGTGGAACAGACACTCGCCGAGCTCGCCGAGGCGGCGGCGCAGGGAACGGGGGCCGAGGTCGCGGTGCTGTGGCTGCCGGAGACGGGCGGCAGCCTCGCCGCACGATCGGTCTGGTCGGCGTCCGCCGGTCTCGCCGCGGAGGTTGAGGGGCTGCGCGTCGAGTCGCTCGACCGCGCCGCGGCGCTCGTGCGAAGCCGGCTCGACGACGGCGCCGAGCTCCTGACCGTTCCTTTTGACGCTGCCGAGGGAGGTGGCACGCTCGCGCTCGCGCGGCGCGGCGTGCCGTTCGAGCTGGACGACACGCGGCTCGCGACGGTCGCGGCCGAGCTCGCCGCGCTCGCGACACGGCTCGCAGGCGATCTCGCCTCTGCGAGCGGCGCTGCGGGGATGCTCGCCGTTGCGGGCGACGCGCTTGCCGCGGTCGCCGACGACGACGGCGCGCCGTCACGCGTGGCCCGGCTGGCGGCCGTAGCTGCCGGCGGTGAGGCCGCGCTCGTCTGGCGACTCCGCGACGACGGGCTCGAGGTCGCCGGCGCCTACGGCCCGATCGTGGCCGACGAGACGCTCCAGCGGGCCGCGGGCGCGATCATCGACGAGACCGGCATGCTCGGAGTCGACGGCGACGCGTCTTCCCAGGTGGTGACGCTGCGGCTCGGGCAGCCGGCCCTCGGGGCGCTCCAGGTGCGGTTTGCGCCCGGCCGAGCGCCGGACGAGCGCGGGCGGGAACAGCTCGCCGGGTTCGCCGTGCGCGCGGCGCACGCGCTGCGCTCGTCCGAGCGTGCGCGCGACGCCACGCTCGAGCTCGAGCGCAGCCGCGCGCTCCTCTCGGTGATCGGCGAGGCGATCTCGCAGCTCTCGCTCTCGCACACTCTCGAGACGGCGATCGAGCGGGTCGCCTACCTCCTCGGTGTCGACCGCGTCGCGGTCTACCTGACCGAGCAGGACGGGATCGCGGTGGCCGCGGCCAGGGGAATCGAGGGGCCTCACGAGGCGGTGGCCGGCGCACTGCTGGCGGCTGCCCTGCGCTCGCGGCACGGCGGCGTCATCGTCGAGATCGGCGACGCTAGGAGCGACGAGCGTCTCGCGCGCGTCCGTGCGCACGTCGAAGAGTCGGGAGTCCGCTCTGCGCTCGCGCTCGGACTCGTCGTCGGCGACGAGCCGATCGGGATCCTCGTCGTCTATCCGAGGCAGCGGCGGACGCTGAGCGCGAGCGAGCGGGCGCTCCTGACAGCGCTCGCGGCGCAGCTGGCCGTCGCCGTACAGAACGCGCGGCTGCACGAGCGGGTATACCCGCTCGTGCAGCCGCGCGTTCTGTACGGCGACGGCCAGCTGCGCCGCGAGCGCTGTCAGGAGCGCCCGCTCGCTCGCGCTCAGCGTCCGCCGCTGCCTCGGATAGACGACGAGGATCCCGATCGGCTCGTCGCCGACGACGAGTCCGAGCGCGAGCGCAGAGCGGACTCCCGACTCTTCGACGTGCGCACGGACGCGCGCGAGACGCTCGTCGCTCCTAGCGTCGCCGATCTCGACGATGACGCCGCCGTGCCGCGAGCGCAGGGCAGCCGCCAGCAGTGCGCCGGCCACCGCCTCGTGAGGCCCCTCGATTCCCCTGGCCGCGGCCACCGCGATCCCGTCCTGCTCGGTCAGGTAGACCGCGACGCGGTCGACACCGAGGAGGTAGGCGACCCGCTCGATCGCCGTCTCGAGAGTGTGCGAGAGCGAGAGCTGCGAGATCGCCTCGCCGATCACCGAGAGGAGCGCGCGGCTGCGCTCGAGCTCGAGCGTGGCGTCGCGCGCACGCTCGGACGAGCGCAGCGCGTGCGCCGCGCGCACGGCGAACCCGGCGAGCTGTTCCCGCCCGCGCTCGTCCGGCGCTCGGCCGGGCGCAAACCGCACCTGGAGCGCCCCGAGGGCCGGCTGCCCGAGCCGCAGCGTCACCACCTGGGAAGACGCGTCGCCGTCGACTCCGAGCATGCCGGTCTCGTCGATGATCGCGCCCGCGGCCCGCTGGAGCGTCTCGTCGGCCACGATCGGGCCGTAGGCGCCGGCGACCTCGAGCCCGTCGTCGCGGAGTCGCCAGACGAGCGCGGCCTCACCGCCGGCAGCTACGGCCGCCAGCCGGGCCACGCGTGACGGCGCGCCGTCGTCGTCGGCGACCGCGGCAAGCGCGTCGCCCGCAACGGCGAGCATCCCCGCAGCGCCGCTCGCAGAGGCGAGATCGCCTGCGAGCCGTGTCGCGAGCGCGGCGAGCTCGGCCGCGACCGTCGCGAGCCGCGTGTCGTCC
The DNA here is from genome assembly GCA_039914895.1 of Gaiellaceae bacterium. GTDB lineage: Bacteria > Actinomycetota > Thermoleophilia > Gaiellales > Gaiellaceae > Gaiellasilicea. The sequence continues at coordinate 12,316 of JBDSOJ010000031.1, read as the reverse complement.
AGCTCGAACGGCACGCCGCGCCGCGCGAGCGCGAGCGTGCCACCTCCCTCGGCAGCGTCAAAAGGAACGGTCAGGAGCTCGGCGCCGTCGTCGAGCCGGCTTCGCACGAGCGCCGCGGCGCGGTCGAGCGACTCGACGCGCAGCCCCTCAACCTCCGCGGCGAGACCGGCGGACGCCGACCAGACCGATCGTGCGGCGAGGCTGCCGCCCGTCTCCGGCAGCCACAGCACCGCGACCTCGGCCCCCGTTCCCTGCGCCGCCGCCTCGGCGAGCTCGGCGAGTGTCTGTTCCACCGGGGCACCGCCTGCGAGCGAGCGGGACGCGCGCGCCAGCCCGGCGAGAGCGTCGCCGACGTCGGCGCTCGCGCGGCTACCGATCATCGCAGCCGATCAATCATCTAGAGCCCGAAGAGTCGCCCGACCTCGCGCCAGATCGTCAGCGTCAGCAGCACACTGACGGCGATCAGGCTGAGGAGAACGAGCCAGAAGCGCAGCGAGGCGCGGCGCTTCGCGCGGGAGCGCTCGATGCGGGCGCGGCGCCGGGCGCGTTCCTGCAGGTAGGCGCGGTCGACCGCAACCGGATCGAATGGAGGCGCGTCGTCGCCCGCCCGAGAGTCCGTCGCAGGCTCAGCCATGCGCAGAGTTTATGCGCGGACTCTCCCACAGCACCTGCCCTGCGTGACTTTCGCCGCCGCTGTGCCCATACTCTCGTGCGTGGAGACGCCCGAGACAGTCCAGGAATCGGAATGGGAGCCCGACGAGGATCCCCCGGCCGCACCGGGCCGCGGCGGCCCCTCGCTCTGGGGGCTCGGCGAGCGGCTCACCTGGATCACGGGTCTCGTGCTCGCGCTCTCTGCCCTGACCGGCTGGTACTCGGGCCAGGGTGAGGGCGTGACGGTGAGCGTGATCGGCTGGCACGCGGGCGTCCTCGGCAAGCTCGTGCTCGCGATCGGCCTGCTGGCGATCCTCGTCGTGGCGCTGCGCCAATGGGGCTTCGACCTGCCGGCCGCGATCCCCGAAAGCCTCGTCGTGATCGGGCTCGGCGCCCTCTCGACCGTCTTCGTGCTCGTCCGGGCGATCTCGATCCCGGACCAGTTCTTCTTCGCCGGGCGCGGCATCGGGCTCTGGATCAGCCTTGCCGCATCGGTGGCGCTGATCGGCGCAGGACTGCTGCAAGCATCCGAAGAGCTATAGCGATCGCGACGCCGAGGACGGCGCCGGCAAGCACGTCGAACGGGTAGTGGACGCCGACGTAGACCCTCGAGTACGTGATCAGCGCGGCGAGGACGAAGAGCGGCCAGCGGAGGCGCGGAACCGCGAGCGCGAGCACCGTCGCGCAGGCGAACGAGACGGTCGCGTGGCCGGACGGGAACGAGAAGGTGGCCGGCAGCGGGACGAGCGTCTCGGGGTCCGGGTCTGCGACGGCGGGCCGGTCGCGCTCGACCCAGAGCTTCAGCGCGCCGGAGACGCTCTCGGCGAGCAGGATCGCGACGCCGACGCGGGTCCAGAGCCACGGCCGGCTCCAGGAGTAGCCGGAGCTGCCGATCGCGATCGCGAGCCAGACGAATCCGAAAGAACCGGCGTAGGAGAGCGCCTCGAACAGCGGATCGAGGACGCCCAAGCGGTTGTCGACCACCCAGTCGCGGAGCTGGCGGTCGAGCTCGCTCAGCACACCCACCTGCAAGACAGACGCTCACCGGGTTTGGGGCGGCTGGCGGCCCCCTTCAGGGACTTTCGCGCGCTGCGCATCCGCTCCCGCGGATGCTCAGCCTGCGCCAACTAGGAAACCGGCAACTGTTGTTTCGTCGACTCGATCAGCGAGCGGGGGTCGAAGGGCTTGCCGATGAACGCCTGGGCGCCGAGCGACTCCGCCTCCGCCGCAGACCGCTCGTCGACCTTGCCGGAGAACATGATCACCGGGATCGCGCCGACACCGGTGTGCTCCTGGATCCGGCGCAGCGTCTCCCAGCCGTCGACCTGCGGCATCATCACATCGAGCAGGATCAGGTCGGGCGAGCGCTCGCCGAGCGCCTCGAGCGCGTCCTCTCCGCTCGCCGCCTCCCGCACCTCGTAGCCCTCGGCCTCGAGGTTGACGCGAACGTACTCGCGCAGCCGCTCGTCGTCGTCGACGATCAGCACCAGCGGGCGCACGCGGGCTGCGGACGCGGCCGAGCCGGGGCCTGAACGGTCGAGAAACTGGTCGAGATCGGAGCGGCGGTAGCGGCGGTGGCCGCCCGGGGTGTAGAAAGCCGACACGCGGCCGACATCCGACCATTTGCGCATCGTGCTCTGGGCAACCCCGAGATACTTCGCGGCTTGCCCCAACGTGAGCCAATCGGCCGGCGCTGCGGCTGAGCCACGGGTCCCGTCAGACGCCATCAGACCATGAACCTACCCAAACCTGCCGGTTCTACAAACGTTTCAGCCGGTCGTGACCGTCACGGTCACCGTCCGCTCTGCGGGCGGCAGCGGTTTTGGGTTAAGCGTGCGGACGTTCGTCTGCGTCCCGCCCGGTCTCGGCCCGTCGTCCAGCGCGCGACCGATCGAGACGCCGAGCAGCAGCACCGCGAGCAGCCCGAGCAGGGCCAGCGCCGGCCGCAGCAGCGGGCTGCGGCGCCGCCGGCGGGCGGGACGTCTCGGGGAGATGCTCACGGCTCGTAGTCCTGCGCGCCGCGCGAGTACTCGTGGAAGGCCGCCGCCTCGACGAGCGAGAGCGTCCGCGGCCATCCGGGCGCCGCAGCCCGCTCGGAGACGACCGCGCGGCTCCACCGTTCGGCGCCGCCGTACGCCGCCGCCAGCTCGCTGAGCGTGAACGTCCCGCCGACTCGCCGACGCAGCTCGGCAGCGACGGCGTCGACCTGCGCGAGCAGCCGTTCGGGGTGGCCGTCCCGATGCGCCTCGTCCCGCAGGCGCCGGTGTCCTTCCTGCCATTCACGGCGGGCGCTCTCGAGCTCTGCCTCGGTGATCACGCGACCGATCCTAGGCAGCACCGCGGCGGCCAGACCGGCTCGAGCTCGGCCAGGATCCGGCCGCCGAGCGTGTAGCCGGGGTGCGCGAGCACGTAGGCGACGTGCGCGTGCAGACACTTGAGCCGGAGTGGGTTGGCGCTGCCGCCGATCCCGAGGTCGAGCGACGAGCCGCCGTCCCGGCCGACCTTTCCGCCGGCGAGCTCGCGGCGCAGGAGCCGCTGCTGGGCCGTTGCACGCTCGAGGTCGGCGGCGAGCTGCGGATCGAGCTCGACGGCCTCGCTCCAGCGCTCGACACCTCCCGCCGCCTCCAGCCGGGCCACAGCCGCGACGAGCTGCGGGCAGGTGAGGTAGTACATGGTCGGGAAGGGATCGCCGACGTCGTCGTAGGGCCACTGCTCGGTGACCGCGGGGGCGCCGAAGGGGCAGCGCGCCGCTACCCGGCGGAACGCGCGGGGTTGCCGGCCGAGCTGTCGCTCCACGAACGCGCGGTCATCCATCGCCGCCGATGGTAGTCGCGGCCCTCGCTCGGGCTTGCGCCCGCCGCCACTCGTCGACGCCCTTGACGATGAAGATCCGCTCGCCCGGCCGGACGAGGCGCATCCGCCGCGCCTCGCGGGTCAGCGCGGTCAGCGTCGTCGAATCCGCGAGCCTCGCCTGCAGCCGCGTCCGCTCCTCCCGCAGCCGCTCCACCTCGGCCGCGCGCTCGTGCAGCGCCGATCGCGTCTCCAGGTAGCTGGCGAGCGGCTGGTAGTAGAGGAAGGCGACGAAACCGCAAGTGGCGAGGATGCACCAGCGCAGCAGCACCGTCGTCCGCGTACGCCGCGTCCGCTTCCGGGAGGCGCGTGGTGTCCTGCGGGTGGGCACGCCGAACGATTCCGCAACCGAGCCCGCGTTCCTCCAGAGCCCGTTTCAAAACGAAGCCTTGTGTCGGCGGAACGCGCTGCGCGGCACCGACGAAGCGTCATTCTGAAACGGGCTCTTAGGCGACCTCGACCTTGATCACGTTCGTCGAGCCGGGGATGTTCACGGCCGTGCCGGCGGTGAGGACGACGCGGTCGCCCTTCTCGACGACGCCCGTTCCCATCGCCGCCTCGAGCGAGGTTGTCCAGAGCTCCTCGACGTCGGCGCACTCGGGGATGCTCACCGGCGTCACCCCCCACTCGAGCGCCATGTGGTGGAGCGAGTCGTCGTGATGGGTGAGCCCGATGATCGGCCGGCGCGGACGCAGCCGGGCGACCGCCGACGCGGTGCGACCCGTGAAGGTCGGCACGAGCAGCGCGGCGGCCTCGAGCGCCTCGGCGATGTCGCAGGCGGCGTTCGACATCGCCTGCCCGATCGTCGGCTGCTCCTCGGCCTGCGGGATCTCGTGCCGGTAACCGAGACTCGGCTCGACCGCGCGGGCGATCCTGTCCATGAAGGCGACCGACTCGACCGGAAACTCGCCGATCGCGGTCTCGCCGGAGAGCATGATCGCGCTCGTGCCGTCGAGAACGGCGTTCGCGACGTCCGAGGCCTCGGCACGGGTCGGCTCCGGCGCGTGGATCATCGACTCGAGCATCTGCGTGGCGGTGATCACGGGCTTTCCGCGCTCGAGCGCACGCAGGATGATCCGCTTCTGCAGCAGCGGCACCTCCGTCGCGCCGATCTCGACCCCGAGGTCGCCGCGGGCGACCATCACCGCGTCGGCATTTCGCATGATGTCGTCGAGCGCGGCGACCGCCTCTGCCTTCTCGATCTTCGCGATCACGTGCGCGGTCGAGCCGGATGCCTCGATCAGCGTCCTCAGCGCCTGCACGTCGGAGGCGGAGCGTACGAACGAGAGCGCGACGAAATCGCAGCCGAGCTCGAGCGCGAACTGGAGATCGTCGATGTCCTTCCGTGTCAGCGACGGGATCGGCAGCGGAACGCCCGGGAGATTGACGCCCTTATGCGAGCTGACGACGCCGCCGACGAGTACCTCGCAGCGCGCACGTCCGCGCTCGACCGAGACAACGCGGAGCCGTACCGCCCCGTCGTCGATCAGGACATCGAAGCCGGCCTGGAGGACGGAGCCGAGCACGGCGGGCGCGATCGGGACGTCGTCCGGCTGCGCGGCATCCTCGCCGGCGATCGTCAGTTCCTGCCCCCGCACGAGCACGACCGGCTCGGGCAGCTCACCGATCCGGAGCTTTGGCCCCTGGAGGTCGGCGATCAACGCCACCGGCCGGCCGACCTCGGCCTGGATCGAGCGGATCGCTTCCGCCCACGCCCGGTGCTCCTCGTGCGTGCCGTGCGAGAAGTTCAGGCGCGCCCCGTCGATGATGCCCAGCAGCTGCTTCAGCGTCGCGGGGTCGGAGGAGGCAGGGCCGATCGTGGCGACGATCTTGGTGCGACGGGGGACGACGGGCATGCTCCTGAGCCTAGCCGCGCCGTGACCGCGGGAAGGCAGACCAACCGGGATAGTGCGCGCGCTCGCCGAGCTCGCCTTCGATCCGGAGGAGCTGGTTGTACTTTGCCGTCCGATCCGACCGGGCGGGGGCGCCAGTCTTGATCTGGCCGGTACCGAGCGCGACGGCGAGGTCGGCGATCGTCGCGTCCTCGGTCTCGCCGGAGCGGTGCGACATCACCGCGGTGTAGCCGTTCTCCTGTGCCAGCCGGACGGCCTCGATCGTCTCGGTCAGCGTCCCGATCTGGTTCACCTTGACGAGGATCGAGTTGCCGACGCCGCGCTCGATCCCCTCCCGCAGCCGCTCCGAGCTCGTGACGAAAAGGTCGTCGCCGACGAGCTGGACGCGGTCGCCGAGCTCCGCGGTCAGCTGCGCCCACGCCTCCCAGTCGTCCTCGGCGAGGCCGTCCTCGATCGAGACGATCGGGTAACGCTCGACGAGCTCGGCCCAGAACGCCGGCATCGTTGCGCTCACCTGCTCGCGACCCTCGAAACGGTAGATGCCGTCCTCGAAGAGCTCGCTCATCGCCGGATCGAGCGCGATCGCGACGTCTGCTCGACGCCCGGCACGCTCGGCCGCCTCGAGAATCGCCTCGATCGCCGCCTCGCTCGACTCGAGGTCGGGGGCGAAGCCACCCTCGTCGCCGACGCCGGTCGCAAGCCCGCCTTCCGCCAGGACCTGTTTCAGCGCGTGGTAGACCTCCGTCCCGACGCGCAGGCCGTCGGCGAGCGTGGCCGCGCCGACGGGGACGACCATGAACTCCTGCAGGTCGATCGAGTTGGCGGCGTGCGCGCCGCCGTTGATCACGTTCAGCATGGGCACCGGCAGCGTCGTCGCACCCTCGCCGCCGAGATACCGATACAGCGGCTGGCCCGTCTCGACGGCAGCGGCCTTCGCGACTGCAAGCGAGACGCCAAGGATCGCGTTCGCGCCGAGCCGGCCCTTGTTCGGGGTGCCGTCGAGCGCGATCAGCTTCCGGTCGAGCGCCTCCTGATCGAACGCGTCCAGGCCGACGAGCTCACCGGCGATCTCGCCGTTGACGTTCGCCACCGCCTGTGTGACGCCCTTGCCGCCCCACTCGGGGCCGCCGTCGCGGAGCTCGACCGCCTCGTGGACGCCGGTCGAGGCGCCCGACGGCACGGCGGCGCGACCGCGTGCGCCCAACTCGAGCTCGACGTCGACCTCCACGGTCGGGTTGCCGCGGGAGTCGAGAATCTGGCGACCGTGCACGCGCTTGATCGAGCTCACCTTTGCTCCTCCTTGGCCTGGTCGTAGTAGCGATCCTGCTCGTCCAGCGGCAGCGCGACCCACGTCTCGCCCGCGGCCGCCGCGAGCTGCTCGGCCCGCTCGATCCGCGCGACGAACCGCATGTTCGTCCCACGCAGCGCCAGCTCCGGGTCGACGTTGAGGCGCCGTGCCAGGTTGACGACGGTGAAGAGCAGATCGCCGACCTCGTGCGCGACCTTCGCGTCCGGCTCGGTCTCGGGGGTTGGTTCGCCCGTGCGTGCGACCTCCGCCTCGAGCTCGCCGAGCTCCTCGCGCACCTTCGCGAGCGGCCCGTCGAGATCCGGCCAGTCGAAGCCGGCGGCGACGGCGCGACGTTGCAGCTTGCGCGCCCGGAGCAGCGCCGGCAGCGAGGCGGGCACGTCGTGGAAGATCCCTGCCCGATCTTCCAGATCGCGCTTGATCTCGTCCCAGTTGCGCCGAACCTCCCCAGGTGTCGCCGCGATCGACTCGCCGAACACGTGCGGGTGCCGCCTGACCAGCTTCCCATGCACATTCCTCGCGACGGCTTCGAGATCGCCATACCCATCCTCCTCCAGGAGGATGGCCAGGAAATAGACCTGGAAGAGGAGGTCGCCGAGCTCGTCGAGCAGCTTCGCCGGATCGCCGGCCGCCGCCGCGTCCGCCACCTCGTACGCCTCCTCGACGGTGTGCGGGACGATCGTCCGCGCGGTCTGCTCGCGATCCCAGGGGCAATCGCGGCGCAGTCGCCGCGTCAGCTCCTGGAGCTCGGTCAACGCCTCCGAAAGAGGCAAGCTGCTACTCGGTCGCGGCGTCGGTGGTCGTGCCCTTGGCGGCGGGCGGCGGCGTGAAGCCAGATGCGTACGAGACCTTGTCCTCGTAGTCCTTCTTCAGCTCGTCGACCCACTTCGTCATCGCCTCGTTCTTCTCCGTCTGCTGCAACTGCTGGCGGATCGAGTCCTTGACCTCCTTGAGCGGGGTCACCTTCGCTTCCTTCATGTCGCCCAGAGCCTGGATGATGTGGAAGCCGAACTCGGTCTTCACGGGCTCCGAGATCTCGTTCTTCTTCAGCTCGAAGGCGCGCTTGTCGAACGGCGCCACGGTCTGGCCTTTCGAGATCGTCAGCTTGCCGCCGTTCGCCTTCGAGCCGGTGTCCTCGGAGAAGCGCTTCGCGAGCGCGGCAAAGTCGGCGTCGACCTGCAGCTGCGCGTACAGGTCGTCGGCCAGCTTCTTCGTCTTGACGAGGATGTGACGCACTTCGCGGCTCTGCGGCTGGCTGTACTGGGCCTTGTTCTCCGTGTAGTACTTCTCGATCTGCTTGTCGGTCACCTTCACCTCACGGGTGACCTGCTCGAAGATCTTCTCGGAGACGATCTGGGCGCGAAGGTCGTTGCGCACCTGTTGCTCGGTCAGCCCCTGCTCCTTCAGCTGCTTCTCGAACTTCTTCTTGTCGCCACCGAAGTACTGCTTCCGGATCTGCACGAGCCGGGCATCGATCTGCTTCTCGGTCACGTCGACGTCGAGGCCCTTCGCCTCTTGCTCGAACTGCTCGCGCTGGACCAGGAACTGAACGGCCTGGTTTCGCAGCGTCTGGAACTCCTGTGAGCCGGCGGCGGGGAAGTCGCGCTTCTGGTTCTTGTAGCTCTTCTTCGCCTGCGCGATCAGTGCCTCAAAGTCGCTGCGGGCGATCTCCTCCCCGTCGACGAGGGCGACGGCGTCGGCCGGCACGTCCTTGCTGCCGCCACCGCAGCCGGCCAGCGCGACGGCGAGCGCGCAAAGGAGGAGAACGAGACGAGAGATCTTCATGTGAGAAAGCTCCAGAGTGTTCGCGTTGGGGCGGGCCTAGGCCGCCTGACGAGCCTCCACGATAGCATCGACCAGCCCGATCGCCCCCTCGAGCGCCTCGGTGCGCTGCGAGACCTCGCGCTTGGCGCTCGTGTAGACGGCGGTCTCGGAGACGTCGCGCAGCGCCCGCAGCTCCGCCGATCCGAGCACGAGCGGCCCGACGGTGGCGCGGCCGCCGCGGTAGATCAGGTAGTCCGCGCCCAGGCGAGCCAGCTTCAGCTTCGCCTCCTGGATCGCGAACAGGTGCTCGACCGGCTCGGGGACCGGTCCGTAGCGGTCCTCGAGCGCGGCGTGTAGCTCGCGAAGCTCGTCGTCCGACTCGGCGAGCGCGAGGCGGCGGTGGATGTCGATCTTGAGCGCCTCCGAGGCCACGTAGGTGGCCGGCACGTACGCGTCGACCCGCGCGTCGACCCGAACCGGCCGCGTCGCAAGCCGCCGCTGGCCCTGCAGCTCGGCCACGGCCTCCGCGAGCATCTCAACGTAGAGCTCGAAGCCGAGCGCGGCGACGTGGCCGGACTGCTCTGCGCCGAGGAGGTCGCCGGCGCCGCGGATCTCGAGGTCGCGCATCGCGATCTGGAAGCCGGCGCCGAGCTCGGTGTGGTCGGCCAGAGTCGAGAGCCGGGCGCGCGCCTCCGGCGAGAGCTCCGTCGCGTCGGGATAGAAGAGGTAGGCGTGCGCGGTCACGTCGGAGCGCCCCACGCGGCCGCGGATCTGGTAGAGCTGGGAGAGGCCGAGCACGTCTGCGCGCTCGACGATCAGGGTGTTCGCCTGGGGGATGTCGATCCCCGACTCGATGATGGTCGTCGAGACCAGCACGTCGGCGTCGTTGCGCAGGAACGCGTGCATCTTCTCCTCGAGCTCGCGCTCCCGCATCTGGCCGTGAGCGACGATGAAGCGCAGCTTCGGGCAGAGCTGCCGCAGCTTCTCGGCCGCCTCCTCGATCGTCTCGACCCGGTTGTGGAGGTAGAACGCCTGGCCGCCGCGCTCGATCTCTCGCTCCAACGCCGTCCGGACGAGCTCCTCGTCGTATTCGCCGACGGTTGTCCGGATCGGCCGGCGCCCCTCCGGCGGCGTCTCGATGATCGAGATGTCGCGCAGACCCGACAGCGACATGTGCAGCGTCCGCGGGATCGGCGTCGCGGAGAGTGCGAGCACGTCGACCTCGAGCCTGAGCGAGCGCAGCAGCTCCTTCTGCGCGACCCCGAAGCGCTGCTCCTCGTCGAGGATGACGAGGCCGAGATCCTTTGGGATCACGTCGCGGCTGAGGACGCGGTGCGTGCCGACCAGCACCTCGACTTTTCCCTCGGAGAAGTCTCGAAGGACCTTCTTGGTCTCGGCGGTGCTGCGGAAGCGGGAGACCATCTCGACCCGGACGGGGAAGTCGCGGTAGCGCTCCTTGAACGTGTTCCAGTGCTGCTCGGCGAGGATCGTCGTCGGGCAGAGGACGAGCGTCTGCTTGCCGTTCACGGCCGCGGCGAAGGCGGCGCGCACGGCGACCTCGGTCTTGCCGAAGCCGACGTCGCCGCAGACGAGCCGGTCCATCGGCCGCGGCGCCTCGAGGTCCTCCTTGACGGCCTCGATCGCGCGAGCTTGATCCTCGGTCTCGCGGTAGGGGAACTCGGTCTCGAGCCGCTCGAGCCACTCGTTCTCCAGGTTGTACGCCGTCCCGGGCGCCTGCTGGCGCTTCGCGTAGAGCGCGATCAGCTCGGTCGCCAGCTCCCGAACGCTCTCGCGGGCTCGGGCCTTCAGGTTCTGCCAGGCCTTGCCGCCGAGCTTCGAGAGCGTCGGCGCGCCGGCGTCGGCGCCGATGTACTTCGAGATCTTGCCGAGCTGCTCGTGCGGGACGTAGAGCCGGTCCTCGCCGCGGAAGGCGAGGAAGAGGTAGTCGCGCGTGACGCCCGCCACCTCCTTCGTCTCGAAGCCGAGCAGCCTGCCGACGCCGTGATCCTCGTGGACGACGAAGTCGCCCGTGCGCAGGTCGGCGAACGAGGCGAGCGCGCGGCCGAGCCGCTTGTCGGCGCGCGGCGGACGCTTGCGGAACACCTGCGTGTCGGGCAGGAGCACGAGCCCGAGCTCGCGCCAGACGAAACCGCGCCGCGCCGCCGCGACAGCGAACAAGAGCTCCGGCTGCTCCGGCAGGTCTTGACCGGGGTCGAGGACGCGCGCGTCGGCCCGCTTGAGCAGGTTGTCGGTGCGGAGAGCCTCGCCCGCGTGCGGGAATGCGACGACGACGCGGTTGCCGCCCCTGACGAAGCCGTTCAGCTCGTTCTCCGCCTCGGCGAGCCCGCGCGCCGCGATTGCAGGCCGCTGCGCCTCGAACGAGAACGCCTGCGACTGCGGGAACGGGTCGAGCTCGGACGTGCCCTTCAGCGAGACCGCGTCGAAACCTTCCTCGGTCCAGACGCGCCGGACCTCGTCCGGTTGCCAGACGAAGTCCGGCGGGCGGTCGAGGACGCGGACGAGGTCGCGCGGGATCTCGGGCGTGTAGCGCTCGTCGTCGTCGTCGACGAGCGTCGGCTCGCTCAGGTCGGCCCGGCGCTCGGCGGCGGGGTAGACGACGGCGCCGTCGACCGGGTGGAGCGCGCGCTGGGTGAAGGGCGAGAAGGCGCGCACCTGCTCGATCTCGTCGCCGTAGAGCTCGATCCGGAGCGGCTCGCGGCCGGTGGTCGGGAAGACGTCGACGAGCCCGCCGCGGACGGCGAACTGGCCGCGCTCCTCGGCGCGCTCGACCCGCTCATAGCCGGCGAGCGCGAGCTGCTCCGCGAGGCCGTCGAGGCCGGGCTCGCCGCCGACCTCGAGCCGCACGGGGTCGGGTCGCCTCTGCGCGGGGGGCACGCCCTCGGCGAGCGCGGTGGCGGACGCGGCGACGAGGCCGCCGTCCGCAAGTACGTCGAGCGCGCGCGCCCGCTCGCCGACGAGGTGCGGCGGCGGCTCGAGCCCGGAGCCCCAGCGGATGCCGCGCCCCGGCAGCAGGGCCACGTTCTCGGCGCCGATGAACCAGCCCGCCGCCTCGGCGAGGTCGCGCGCGTCCGCGTCCTCGGGCAGCAGCACGACGAGCCCACGTCCGAGCTGCTCGTGCAGCGTCGCGAGCAACAGCGGCAGGACGGGCTCGGACACCCGCGCCCGCGTCGGCAGGGCGGCCGCGAACGCCTGCAGGCGCTCGAGCGCGAGCAGCTCTCTGACGAACGAGTGAAGTACCGGGCGGTCCAAGACGAAAGGCGGAAGCCTGCTCCGCGACGGGCATCGTACTCGGAGCTACGCCGACAACCGCTTGTCGAGTAGCGATGGAACGCCCCGGGATCTGGATTGGCTCGGCCGAAGACCAGCGCTGTTCTATGTGCATTGTCGAAGTTTGAGTACGGGAGACCTGGTGAGTCACCGCAGTCGCAGCGCCGGGGTAAGGGGAACCGCAGCTCTTGCTGCGCATAACCGGGCGCGCTCGCGAACACCTCCGATCCGGTGACGATCGGCGGCAACAACGTTTCGGCGGCGTGGCTCAAGGGCCGTCTCGACGACATCCGGATCTACAACCCGCGGGCTCAGCCAACCCCAGATTCAAACCGACCTGAACCGCAGCCGTCACAACCCCGCCGACCGTCTCGAAATTACCTTCCCAGTCAGCGGAGCAACGCTCAACGGCGCCGTCGCAGTGAGCGCGACCGCAACGGACAATGTCAGTGTGACCGCGGTACAGTTCCGCCGCGCCGTAGCCGACGCCGGCATGTTCGGCCAAGTATTTGGAGCTGCTTGGAGTTCGGTTGGACTGAAGCCTCTCTCCCTACCGCCCGCCGTGCCAGGACTCCCAGAGCGCGGCGTACGAGCCGTCCCGCTC
>JBDSOJ010000004.1:0-10632 GCA_039914895.1 Gaiellaceae bacterium | reverse complement strand
TCGAAGGCCGGGATCATCGGCTTCACGAAATCGCTCGCGCGCGAGCTCGGCTCGCGGAACATCCGCGCCAACGTCGTCGCGCCGGGCTATGTGAAGACACAGCTGACGGACGTGCTCCCCGAGGAGGCGACGCGCGCGATGCTCGAGTCGACGCCGCTCGGCCGGCTCGGCGATCCGGAGGACGTCGCCGGGGCGGTACATTTCCTGTGCTCCGACGCGGCCTCGTTCATCACGGGCGAGGTGCTGCTCGTCGACGGCGGACTGGGGATGTAGTGGCAGAGGGCAACGGCAGAAGACGCGTGGTCGTAACCGGGCTCGGGATGGTGACGCCGCTCGGAAACGACGTCGAGACCTCGTGGTCGAACCTGATCGCGGGCGAGTCCGGCGCGGCCGAGATCCAGCAGTTCGACGCGAGCGACTTCCCCGTCCACTTCGCCTGCGAGCTGAAGGACTTCGCGCCGACGCGGTGGATCGAGCACAAGCAGGCGCGGCGCATGGACCGCTTCGCTCAGATGGTGCTCGCCGCTGCGCGTCAGGCCGAGGCCGATTCCGGGCTCGAGATCGCGAAGGAGTCAGATCGGGTCGGCGCCTCGATCGCGACCGGCATCGGCGGCCTCGGCGCGTTCCAGGACTGCTACCAGACGCTGATGGATCGCGGCCCGGATCGGGTCAATCCGTTCTCGATCCCCGCAATCATCCCGAACATGGGCGCCGGCTGGGTCTCGATGGAGCTCGGAACTCAGGGGCCGCTCTCCTCGCAGTGCACGGCCTGCGCCGCGTCGAACATGGCGATCGGCGAGGGTGCTGACGCGATCCGGCTCGGCCGTGCGGACGCGATGTTCTGCGGCGGTACCGAGGCCGGGATCACCCGCGTCGGTATCGCCGGCTTCGGCGCGATGCGTGCGCTCTCGCGGCGCAACGACGACCCGAAGGGCGCCTCACGGCCGTTCGACGCCGGCCGTGACGGCTTCGTGATGGGCGAGGCCGGCGGCGTCGTCCTGCTCGAGGAGCTCGAGCACGCGAAGGCGCGCGGCGCGACCATCTACGCCGAGCTGATCGGCTACGGCGTCTCCTCCGACGCGAACCACATCACCGAGCCTGACCCGACCGGGACGAATCCGGCGCGCGCGATGCAGATGGCGTTCACGGATGCCGGCATCGACCCGTCCGAGATCGGCTACATCAACGCGCACGGCACCTCCACACCGCTTGGGGATGCGTCGGAGACACGGGTGATCAAGCTCGCGGTCGGTGAGGAGAACGCCTACAAGATCCCGGTGTCGTCGACGAAGGGCGCGACCGGGCACTGCCTCGGCGCCGCCGGCGCGATCGAGGCGATCTTCACCATCCTCGCGACGCGGCACGGCGTGCTGCCGCCGACGATCAACTACGAGGTCGAGGACCCGTCCTGCGACCTCGACTACATCCCGAACGAGGCGCGCGAGGCGGAGATCAGCGTCGGCGTCTCGAACTCGTTCGGCTTCGGTGGGCACAACGCGTGCGTCGTCTTTCGCAAGCACGACGAGTAGTGGAGCTCGAGACGGCGCGGTTGCGGCTCCGCCGCTGGCGCGGCGACGACTTGGCCACGCTGGCACGCTGGAACGCCGATCCGGTCGTGATGCGCCACATGGGACGCGGGCCGATGACGCTCGAGGAGTCCACGGTGGCGCTCGAGCGTTACCGCGAGCACTGGAAGGAGCACGGCTTCGGGATCTGGGCGGCGGAGCTTCGCGCAACCGGTGAGCTCGTCGGCCGGATCGGGCTCTCGTACCATCGCGCCTGGCCCGCCGATCCCGAGCTCGGCTGGCTGATCGACCCCGCCCATGTAGGCGCAGGCCTGGCGACCGAAGGCGGCGCGGCCGGCGTCGAGCACGGCTTCGGAGCGCTCGGCGTCGGCCGGCTCGTCAGCATCTGCACCGACGAGAACGTCGAGTCCCGACGCGTGATGGAGAAGCTCGGCTTCCGCTTGCACGCGCAGATCCCCTTCGACGAGCTCGGAATCACGCTCTGGGTGCACCCCCGAGACGCCAAGTAGCAGCGGAAGTCGAGCGAGCGGTGCAGCGCGAGGTTCGGCTCGTTCTTCGGGAAGGTTCCCGCTTGAAACGTCCAGCCGACGACCTCACGGCCGATCTCCGCGACGAGTGCCGTGCTCGGCCAGGTGGGACTCATCCGATGCGGCAACAGTAAGCTCACGCCATGTCCCGCTGGGCCACGTTCGACTGCTACGGCACGCTGATCGACTGGAACGCCGGCATCCGCGGCGTGCTCGAGGGCCTGTTCGGCGCAGAGCGGGGCCTGGAGCTGCTCGCGCGCTACCACCGGCTCGAGCCGGTGGTGCAGGCCGAGGCGTACCGCAGCTACGCGGAGGTGCTCTCGCTGACGCTGGAGCGGCTGGCAACCGAGAACGACCTGACGATCCCCGAGGGCGAGAGCGGCGCACTGGCCCGCTCGCTGCCCGAGTGGCCGGCCTTTCGCGAGGTGCCCGCGGCGCTCGCGGAGCTGCGGCGTCGGGGTTGGAACCTCGCGATCCTCTCCAACTCTGACCGCGATCTGATCGCTGCGTCGCAGCGGCAGCTGGGTGTACCGATCGACGTTGCGGTCGTCGCCGAGGAGATCCAGTCCTACAAGCCCGCGCACGCACACTGGAAGCGGTTCTTCGAGCTGACGACCGCCGACCGCGACCGGCACGTCCATGTGGCCGCGAGCCTCTTTCACGACATCGCTCCCGCGCGCGAGCTGGAGCTCAAGGTTGTCTGGATCAACCGGCTCGGCGAGGCCGCGGACACCGAGCCCGATCGCGAGCTGCCGGATCTCTCCGGCCTGCCGGACGCGCTCGACGAGCTCGTCCCCGTATGACGCTCCGTCCGCCTCGCGAGGATGAGTTCGACGTGATGCTCGAGCTGATGAACGCGCACCAGCTGGCCGCGTTCGGAGAGGCGGACTGCACCGCCGAGGATCTTCGGACCTGGTTGACGACGCCCTATGTCGAGGTCGAGCGCGACATCCGCGTCCTCGAACGCGACGGTCGCCTGGTCGGATACGCCGACGCTGACCCGACCCGCGACGAGCCGCCGATCTGGTGGTGCGATGTCAAGGTCGACCCTGGCATCGACGCCGGCGTGGCCGTCGCCGAGCTGGTGGCGTGGCTCGAAGAGCGCGCTCTCGAGGGCAGGCTCCGCGTCTGGACCTCGGAGACCGACCTGCGGATCATCGACGCTTTCTCGGCGCTCGGCTTCGAGCCGATCAGGCACTCCTACCGCATGGAGATCGATCTCGCCGGCGACCACCGCGAGCCGGTGTGGCCCAACGGAGTCGCCGTGCGCACTGCCACTGTCGACGACCACCGGCCGGTCCACGCTGCGGCCGCCGAGGTCTGGCAGGACACGAACGACCCCATCGACGAGACGTACGAGGAGTGGGCGCACTGGCACGTCGAGCCCGAGAGCTACGACCCCTCGCTCTGGTTCCTCGCTTTCGCAGACGACGAGCTCGCCGGCTTCTCGATCTGCCGTCAAGATCCCGTGGACCCCAAGGCCGGATACGTGGCCATGCTGGGCGTGCGGCGGCCGTGGCGCCGCCAGGGGCTGGGCGAAGCGCTCCTGCTGCGGTCGTTCCAGGCGTTCCGGGAGAAGGGCTTCACCAGAGGGACGCTCGGTGTCGATGCGTCGAGCGTCACGGGCGCCACCCGCCTCTATGAGCGGGCGGATATGTCGGTCTCCCGCGACACCGTGTTCCTGGAGCGTCCCGTCCGGGGGTAGGTTGTCGTTGTGAGCCGCCTGCGCGCACGCTGCCCGGACTGCCGCACGCTGACCGCCGTCGCGATCGGACCCGAGTACCAGTGCCACTCGTGCGGCCGCGAGTTCGCCGCCGGCCTTGTCCGCGTCCCGCGCGCCTGGGGCGACGGCGGCGAGACGATGGCAGCGGCCGCGCACCTCGAGCTGCCGTACCCCGAGGCGAGCGTGATCGAGGCGGACACGCTGGCCGAGCAGAACCTCCTGCTCGCCTCCGAGCTGCCCGACCGGCCGATCGTGCTTGGCGGCTGCTGTTGCTCGCACGTCGGCGCGATCGAGGCGCTCTCGGCGGGTGAGGAGTGCCTCGCCGTCGTCTGGATCGACGCCCACGGCGACCTGAACACGCCCGAGACGTCACCCTCCGGGAACGCCTGGGGAATGCCGCTGCGGATGGTGATCGACGACGGCGCCGTGCTGCCGCGCAACGTCGCGCTCGTCGGCGCCCGCAGCCTCGATCCGGCCGAGGTCGAGTTCATCCGGACCGCAGGGGTTCAGACCGGCGAGGGAGCGATCGAACGGGCGCTCGATGGAGCCGACGCCGTCTACGTTGCGCTCGACTGCGACTCGTTCGACCCCGGCGAGCTCGCCGTCTTCATGCCCGAGCCGGGTGGCCTGAGGCTCGCAGACGTCGAGCAGCTGCTCAGCGACCTTGCCGCGAGGACGCGCGTCGCCGGCCTCGGCTTCACGGGACTCGTCCGCGACGACGCGAACGAGCCGAAGCTGACGCGACTCGCGATCGCCCTGGGCCTGTAGAGCGCTGCAACCCTGTCCGGCGGGGACGGGTCTAAGATCGCACGATGGCCGAAGCTTCCAGGATCGACGTCTCGATCGAGCACAAGCAGGCTCCCGAGCCGCCGCCGAAGAAGCATCCGAACACCTGTCCCGCCTGCGGCTCCCACTACCGCGACGACGAGCTGAGCGCGAACTTGCGTGTCTGCACCCAGTGCGGCCATCACTTTCCGGTGCAGGCGCGTGAGCGGATCGAGCAGCTGGCCGACAAGGGGAGCTTTACCGAGGAGGCCGCCGACCTCCGTTCGGCTGACCCGCTCGGGTTCTTCGACCTGCGGGCCTACAACGAACGGCTCGCGGAGGCGGAGGTCGCGACGGGTCTCGGCGACGCGCTCGTCGTCGGCGCCGCCACGATCGAGGATCTGCCCTGCGAGCTGGCGGTGATGGACTTCTCGTTCATGGGCGGCTCGATGGGCTCGGTCACCGGCGAGAAGTTCACGCGTGCCTGCGAGAGCGCTGCCGCTGCGGGCATGCCGCTGATCTCGATCTCAGCCTCGGGCGGCGCGCGGATGCAGGAGGGAATCCTCGCGCTGATGCAGCTGCCAAAGACCGTGGTCGCCGTCGAGGAGCTGCACGACGCGGGCTGTGCGCTGATCTCGGTGATGGCGCATCCGACCACCGGCGGCCTGCTCGCGAGCTTCGCCAGCCTCGGTGACGTGCTCCTCGCCGAGCCGGGCGCGCTGATGTCGTTCGCCGGCCCGCGCGTCGTCGCGCAGACGACGCGCGAGAAGCTCCCCGCCGATTTCGGCCTCTCCGAGTCGAACCTCCGCTTCGGCCACGTCGATGCGATCGTCCCCCGACCCGAGCTGCGGCCGACGCTCGCGCGATTGCTCCGGCTCTTCTCCGAGGAGTAGGGTGGCCCGAGATGCAGAGATCAGGCTCCGTGATCGGTTGAGCAAGCTGGGCGGGCTCGATCTCCTCCGCGGAGCGCGTCTCTCCGGGGAGCTCGAGCGGCTCCAGCGCCAGCTCAACCGGATCGAGGCCGAGCCGACCGACGAGGAGATCTGGAACAAGGTCGAGCTGGCCCGCCACGAGAAGCGTCCTTACACCCTCGATTACGTGGAGCGAATGCTCGACGACTGGTTCGAGCTGCACGGCGACCGCGGCCGCGCGGACGATGCGGCGATCGTCACCGGCATCGGCAAGCTCGACAATCGGACGGTTGCGCTGATCGGTCACCAGAAGGGACGGGACATCGCCGAGCGCTCGAAGCGGAACTTCGGCATGGCCTATCCCGAGGGCTACCGCAAGGCGATGCGTGTGATGGATCTCGCCGATCGGCACGGCTTTCCGGTCGTGACCCTTGTGGACACGCCCGGTGCCTACCCGGGCATCGCCGCGGAGCAGCACGGCCAGGGCGGGGCGATCGCGCGCTCGCAGGCGAAGATGTCGCGGCTCGGCGTGCCGACGGTCGCGTGCGTGATCGGCGAGGGCGGCTCGGGCGGCGCGGTCGCGATCGCGCTTGCCGACCGCGTGCTGATGCAGGAGAACGCGATCTACTCGGTGATCTCGCCCGAGGGCTGTGCCGCGATCCTCTGGCGCGACGCCGGCGAGAAGCGGAAAGCCGCGGCGGCCTTCAAGCCGGATGCGGCCCACTGCCTCGAGCTCGGCGTGATCGACGGGATCGTGCCCGAGCCGGGAGGCGGCGCGCACGAGAACCCGGACGAGGCCGCGCGGCTGCTCGCGGTGGCGATCGCAGACGCCCTCGAGGAGCTCACCGGGGTGCCGCCGCAGGAGCTTCGCGCCGCCCGGCGCGCGAAGTTTCGTTCGATGGGCGTGCTCGCCTGATCGATCGGACTGTTGTCCACACGTTCCACAGGCTTTTCCCCCGTCCCGAACACGGCTTGTAACCCGTCTTGAATATGTTGGGGCCGGCAATGCCGGCCCCAACTGACCCCCGCTTTGGTGGAGAAGACGGCGCGCGCCCTGACGGCTGCGCACCTGCTCGGATCTCCGTTCGCGCTTTCGTCAAACCTGCGCAGTCTGTATGAGTGCTCCGTGGCCTCGCTGAGCGACTACGAGCGCAAGCGCGCGCGCGGGAGGACGCCCGAGCCGTTCGGGAAGGGCCGGCGCGGGCGGGCGCCGATCTTCGTCGTCCAGCGCCACGACGCCCGCCGCCTCCATTACGACTTCCGGCTCGAGCGAGACGGTGCGCTCGCGAGCTGGGCGGTGCCCAAGGGCGTTCCGCTCGAGCCGGGCACGCAGCACCTGGCCGTCCACGTCGAGGATCATCCGCTCAGCTACGCGAGCTTCGAGGGCGAGATCCCGGCGGGGAACTACGGCGCCGGCACGGTCGAGATCTGGGACCGCGGGACGTACGAGCTCGTCGAGGAGAAACCCGACGGCGGCCTGACCGTGCGCCTGCACGGCGAGCGGCTGACCGGCGCCTGGACGCTCGTGCCGGCGAAGCTCGGCGGCGACCCGAAGAACTGGTTGCTCGTCAAGAAGAAGACGGACGCTCCTGCAGGAAAGCCGGGCGTGTACAAGCCGATGCTGGCCACGCTCGCAGACGAGGTGCCGTCGGGCGAGGAGTGGCTGCACGAGGTCAAGTGGGACGGCTACCGCGCGATCGTCACGGTCGCGGGCGGAGCGGCCGAGCTGACGAGTCGCAACGGCAACTCGTTGACCGCCCGTTTCGAGTCGGTCGCGCGCGCGGTCGTGCAGGCGGTGAAGACGCCCGACTGCGTGCTCGACGGCGAGGTCTGTGCGCTCGATGAGCAGGGCCGCGCGAGTTTCTCGGCGATGCAGCAGGGGTCGGGCCGGCTCGTTCTCTATCTCTTCGACGTGCTCGAGGTTGAGGGTGAGCCGTTGCTCGGGTTGCCGCTGACGGAGCGGCGCAAGCGGCTCGAGGCGCTGCTCGACGAGCGGAACGCCACCGTCCGCCTCTCCGGGGCGTTCGACGACGGCTCCGCGCTCTTCGAGGCCGTCGCGGCGCAGCACCTCGAAGGCGTTGTCAGCAAGCGTGTGGACTCCCGCTACGAGACCGGGAGGCGGAGTCGCAACTGGTTCAAGATCAAGACGCAGGGACGGCAGGAGCTCGTGATCGCCGGCTGGACGAAGGGACAAGGACGACGCTCCGGCCGCTTTGGCGCACTCGTCCTCGGCGTCAACGAGAGCGACGGACTACGCTGGGCGGGCAACGTCGGCACCGGCTTCGACGACGCCGAGATCGAGCGGCTGCTCGTCAGGCTGAAGCCGCTCCGGCGTGACGGGTCGCCGTTCGCCGAGGTGCCGAAGATGCCGAGGGTGCGCAAGGGCGACGTCGTCTGGGTCGAGCCGAAGCTGGTCGCCGAGGTGCGCTTCGCCGAGTGGACGCACGACGGCCGGCTGCGGGCGCCGGTCTACCAGGGGCTCCGAGAGGACAAGGAGGCAGACGACGTGCAGCGCGAGCGAGCGGCGGTGTCGAAGGAAAACGTGCCGGAGGAGATCCGACGGGGGAAACGGCTGCTGAAGCTGTCGAATCTCGACAAGCCGTTCTGGCCCGAGGAGGGGATCGCAAAGGGCGACCTGCTCGCCTATTACCGCGACATCGCGCCGGCCCTCGTCCCGCACCTGAAGAACCGGCCGTTCACGATGAAGCGCTATCCCGACGGCTGGAACGGCAAGTTCTTCTTCCAGAAGGACGCGCCCAAGCACATGCCCGACTGGATTCCGACTCGGCAGTTCGAGGCCTCGACGCGCGACCGGCCGCCGCAGCGGCGGCTGATCGACTTCGCGCTCGTCAACGACGAGCTCGCGCTCCTCTGGATGGTGAACATGGGCTGCATCGACATGAACACCTGGTACTCGCGCGTCGACAAACCGTCGCGCCCGGACTGGGTGCTCTTCGACCTCGATCCCTCGCCGGACGTGGGCTTCCCGGAGACGATCGCGGTGGCGCTGCTGATCAAGCAGACGCTCGACCTGCTCGGCCTGGTCTCGTTCCCGAAGACCAGCGGCTCGGAGGGTATTCACATCCTCGTGCCGGTCTCCCGCCGGCACACCTACGGGCAGACGCGCGAGCTCGCCGAGATCGTGGCCGGCGCGATCGCGCGGGCGCACCCCGGGCTCGCGACGACCGAGTGGACGAAGGCGAAGCGCCGCGGCGTCCTGATCGACTCGAACCAGAACGGCGAGGGCAAGACGATCGCGTCGGCCTACTCGGTGCGGCCGAAGCCGGGCGCGCCCGTCTCGACGCCGCTGCGCTGGGAGGAGGTGAACGAGTCGCTCGAC
Organism: Gaiellaceae bacterium; assembly: GCA_039914895.1. Classification (GTDB taxonomy): domain Bacteria; phylum Actinomycetota; class Thermoleophilia; order Gaiellales; family Gaiellaceae; genus Gaiellasilicea. Next base: position 1,840 of record JBDSOJ010000004.1, on the reverse strand, counting down.
CCGGCGGCGTTCACGATGGACGCCGTGCTCGAACGGGTGGCGCAGGAGGGCGACCTGTTCGAAGGCGTGCTGACGACAAAGCAATCGCTGAGTGAGGCGTTGCGCTCGCTGCGCTAGTGCTGCGTCTCAGACGTCTCGTGAGTTCTGGGGAGTGACCGGGTGCGAGCTGGCGTCAGGCGTGCTTGGGCTCCGCCGGAGCCCGTGGGACTTCTGGGACGGAGCACTAATCCAGTCGGTGCGGGTGGCCGAGCGTGGACAGCTCGGCGATGTCACGGCGGAAGAAGAGCGACGTCGTCCAGTCGACGACGACCCGCAGCTTGCGCGAGAGCAGCGGCAGCTGGAAGAGGTGGTAGCTGCGGGTCACGAACCAGCCCGGGAAGCCGCGGAAACGAACGCCCATCACGTCGGCGATCCCCTTGTAGCGTCCGAGCGTCGCCACCTGGCCGAGCATCCGGTACGCGTACGGCTGCGGCTCGCCACGGAGGTTCTGCGCCAGCCGCCGGGCCTGGCGGAGCGCGTGCTGGCAGGTGGGCGGATCGAACCGGCCCGGCGTTGCCTCGTTCGGCACGGCGGCGCAGTCGCCGAGCGACCAGACCCGGTCGCGACCCTCGACGCGAAGGAACGGGTCGACGCGGACGCGGCCACGCTCGTCCAGCGGCAGCCCGAGCTCCCCCAGGAGCGGATGCGCTTTCACGCCTGCGGTCCAGACGAGCGTCCGCGCCGAGACGCGGGTGCCGTCGGAGAGCACGGCTTCGCGTCCGTCGAAGGAGTCGAGCATCGTCGAGACGTGAATCTCGACACCGCGCCGCGACAGCTCCTTGCCGGCGTAGTCGCCGAGCCGCGTCGGGATCTCGGCCAGGATCTTCGGCGCCGCGTCGACCAGCACCCAACGCTGGGGGACGCCGCGAAGCCGTGGATACCAGCGGAGCGCGTCGGCTGCGAGGTCCGACAGCTCGGCGAGCGCCTCGACCCCCGCGTAGCCCGCGCCGACGAAGACGAAGCCGAGGTGCGCGGCGCCCTCGCCGGCATCCGCCTCGGCGTCTGCAGCCTCGAGCTCGCGCAGGACGCGGTTGCGGAGCGCGATCGCGTCGGCGAGATCCTTGAAGCCGAGCCCGTGCTCGGCGAGGCCCGGAATCGGGAACGTGCGCGGCACCGCGCCCAGAGCGATCACGAGCTGGTCGTAGTGCACGGCAAACGCACCCGCGTCCGGCGTCTCGACGTGCGCCGAGCGGCGCTCCTCGTCGATCGATGCGACACGGCCGAGCAGCAGCTCGGCGTGCGGGCACATCTGGCGCAGCGGCACGACTGTGTGCCGTGGCTCGAGCGTCCCGGACGCGGCCTCGGGCAGCATCGGCGTGTAGAGCATGAAGTTCTCCGGGCTGACGATCGTGGCGCCCCGCCTGCCGAGCAGGCGTGCGACGTAGCCGCCGGCGAAACCACCGCCGACCACCAGCACCCCGCCGCGAGCCGTCCGCATGCCGGAACGGTACCCGATTGACCATCGCTTATTCCTGTCATTACCACTATCAATCTCAAGCAAGCAGATAGATACGGAGGGCGAGTGAGCGTAAGGCGGGCGATTGGAGCAGCGTTGTTGCAACCGTCTTCGTCACGCACGACCAGGAGGAGGCGATGGAGGTCGCAGACCAGATCGCGGTGATGAACCGCGGTGTCGTCGAGCAGGTCGGCAGGCCCCCGCCACCTCTACGAGGAGCCGGCGTGATGAGCTTCATCGGCCCCGTCAACCACGTCGGGCGAAGCTGGGTGCGGCCGCACGACCTCCAGCTCCAGCTGCTGCCGGGCGACGGTGCGGATGAGGCGATGATCGAGCGGATCGTCG
>JBDSOJ010000201.1:0-23533 GCA_039914895.1 Gaiellaceae bacterium | reverse complement strand
GAGTACCGGGGCGAGACGACGGCGCCCTGCGACCCGCGGCCGGGCCGGATCTCCGGCGCGCAGCACCTCGACCTCCAGGTGCTGCTGGCCTTGACCGCGGATCAGATCCGGGAACGGCTCGGACCGCAGGAGGACGTCGAGCTCGTCGCCTACTGCCACTCCGGCTCGCGCTCCGAGCTCGCGACGCAGATCCTCGCCTCGCTGGGTTACCGGGCCTCGAACTACCGCGGCTCATGGCATGAGTGGTCGCGCGATGAGTCCCTGCCCGCCGAGACGGGCTAGTGCTCCATCCCAGAAATCCCACGGGTTCCGGCGGCGCCCAAGCACGCCTGACGCCACCCGGCGCCCGCCCACGTGCCACCAGCACGCGGGCGGACACCACGCAACGTCAGCTCGCACCCGGTCACTCCCCAGAACCTCACGCGACTTCTGAGACGCAGCACTAGATCGTCCCGAGAAACGTCGAGCAGAGCCGCCGGCCGAGCTCGTTCCAGCCCTCGATCCGCTCCCGCGTCGCCGCCAGCAGCGCAGTCGGGTCGGCGACGTCGTCCGGATCATCCGCCAGCCACGACGCCACCTGTTGCGCCCGCACCTCCGGGTGGAACTGGACGCCCCAGGCGTTGCCGAGCCGGAAGGCCTGCGTGCAGACGCGGCTCGACGCCAGCTCGACGGCGTCGACCGGGAGCTCGTGCGTGTAGTGATGCCACTGGAACGCGTCGAACCGCCTCGGCAGCGCCGACGCGACCGCATCCGACGCGCCCGCCTCCGTCACCTCGACGGGAAGCCAGCCGACCTCGGGCTCGTCGGCCCGGAAGACGCGGGCGCCCGCTGCGCGGGCGATCAGCTGCGAGCCGAGGCAGACGCCGAGCAGCGGCGTCCCACGCTCCAGCTGCCGCTCGAGGAAGCGAAGCTCGGGTCGGAGCCAAATGTGCCGGTCGTCCTGATCGGGGTGCATCGCGCCGCCGAGGACGATGATCGCGTCGGCGCCCTCGTCCGGCGCGCCGCCGCTCGCGACGTTGCGCTCGACGAGCTCGTGCCCGGCGGCCCTCACCGCATCCTCGAACACGCCCGGGCCGACGTCGTCCCCGTGGGTCAGCGCGAGCACCTGCACGTGCGCGAGCCTATCGAGCGTGGCCTCCCTACAATCCCGCAGATGGACGAGCGGCCGATCGGTGTGTTCGACTCGGGCGTGGGCGGCCTGACGGTGCTGCACGAGTGCCTGGTGACGCTTCCGCATGAGGACTTCGTCTACCTCGGCGATGGTGCGCGGCTCCCATACGGTCCGCGGCCGCTCGACGAGCTGCGCCGCTTCGCGCGCGAGATCGGCGCGTTCCTCGAGGCGCGGGGCGTCAAGCTCGTCGTCGTCGCGTGCAACTCGGCGACCGCGGCGGCGCTGCCGGAGCTCCAGACCGGGCTGCGCGTTCCCGTCGTCGGCGTGATCGCGCCCGAGGCACACGCGGCCGTGCAGGCGACGCGTAACCGCCGGATCGGGCTGCTCGCGACGCAGGCGACGGTCTCGAGCGGCCGCTATGAGGAGCTCGTGCGCGCGCTCGACGCCGGCGCCGAGATCCTGTCGGTCGCCTGCCCGCGGCTCGTGCCGTTGATCGAGGGCGACGACCCGTTCGCGGAGGAGACGTCCGCGGCGGTACGCGAGTACGTGGTGCCGCTGAAGGCCGCGGGCGTCGACACGGTCATTCTCGGCTGCACCCACTATCCGTTGATCCGGCCGATCCTCCAGCGCGTCTTCGGCCGCGACGTCACGCTCGTCTTCTCCGCCGATGAGACCGCGCGCGAGGTCGCCGAGACGCTCACACGAAAGCGGATCGAGAACGACCCGGGGCGTGAGGGCGCCTACAGCTTCCTGACCACCGGCGACACGACGGCGTTCCGCGAGATGGGCCGCCGCTTCCTGCAGCTCCCGATCGAGGAGGTCGAGCACGTCGAGATCGCAACGCTCGAGGCGGCGGCGGCGTGAGGGCGGACGGCCGGCAGCGCGACGACGACCTGCGTTCGCTCGAGCTGCTCCCGGACTGGCTCGAGCAGGCGCACGGCTCCGTCCTCTACTCGCAGGGGAAGACGCGCGTGCTCTGCACGGCGATGGTCGAGGACGGCGTCCCCCGCTGGCTCCACCGCTCCGGCCGGGGCTGGATGACCGCCGAGTACTCGCTGCTGCCCGCGTCGACCGGGGAGCGGGTCGCGCGCGAGGCGGCGAAAGGGAAGCAGGGCGGGCGGACCGTCGAGATCCAGCGCCTGATCGGCCGCGCGCTCCGGTCCGTCTGCGACTTCCAAGCGCTCGGAGAGCGGACGCTCTGGCTCGACTGCGACGTGCTCCAGGCCGACGGGGGCACGCGCTGCGCCGCGATCTCGGGCGCCTACGTCGCTGCCTCGAGAGCGCTCGACCGCTTCGGCCTCTCGAAGGCGCTCACCGGCCAGATCGCGGCGGTGTCGGTCGGCGTCGTCGACGGCCGCGCGCTGCTCGATCTCGACTACTCCGAGGACTCGACCGCCGAGACGGACATGAACGTCGTCATGACCGGCGACGGGCGCCTCGTCGAGGTGCAGGCGACCGCGGAGCGCGACCCGTTCTCGCGCGAGCTGCTCGACGAGCTGCTCGACCTCGCGGCGGGCGGGATCGCGTCGATCATGGCCGCGCAGGGCGAGGCCGCAAGCCCGCTCAGTGGCTCCTGACCTCGAGCTCTGGGAGGGCCTGCTGCGCCTCGTGCTGTCCGCGCTGCTCGCGGGCGTGATCGGGATCGAGCGCGAGCTGCGCGAGCAGGAGGCCGGTCTGCGCACGCACATGCTCGTCTGCGTCGGCGCGACGATGTTCATGCTCGTCGGCGTCTACGGCTGGTCGGACTACGAGCTCGGGAACGACATCGGCGTCGTTGTCGACCCCTCGCGCGTCGCCTCCTACGTCGTCTCGGGCATCGGCTTCCTCGGCGCCGGGGCGATCATCCGGTACGGGATCAACGTGCGCGGGCTGACGACGGCCGCCTCGCTCTGGGTCGTGGCAGCGATCGGCGTGGCGGTCGGGGCCGGGATGTACGAGCTGTCCGTGGCGACGACCGCGCTCGTGATCCTGGCGCTCTGGCCGCTCGCGCAGGTCAAGACGCTGCTCGCCGGCAAGCAGGAGGCGGCGCGGCGGCTGGCGGTCACGCTCGAGCCGCGCGCTAGCGTCGTCTCCGCGCTCGCGGCGATCGAGGAGAGCGGCTTCGAGCTGGCGTCGGTCGAGATCGGGGAGGAGGAGGACGCCCGGCAACTCGACGTCGTGATCACGACGGCCGCCGACGCGAGTCTCGGCGAGCTGCTCGACGGGCTGGTCGAGCTCGACGGCGTTCGCTCGGCCAGTGTCGCTGAGTGATGCGGGCGCGGCTCGCGTCGACGAACGCGTCGAAGCTCCGCGAGTTTCAGGCGGCGCTGCCCGGCTGGGAGCTCGAGGCCCTCGACGCGACGGGATACCCGCCCGAGGACGGGACGTCCTACTACGAGAACGCCGTCGCCAAGGCGCGGTTCGGTCGCACGATCCGATCCGACGTCTGGGTGCTGGGCGACGACTCCGGGATCGAGGTCGCGTCGCTCGGCGGCGGGCCGGGGATCGCCTCGGCGCGCTGGGCGGACGACGGCGTCGCTCGGCTGCTGGATGACCTCGACGGCGTGGCGGACCGCCGCGCCCGCTACGTCTGCGAGCTCGTCGCCCTCGCTCCGGACGGCGAGGAGCGGCGCGGAACCGGGATCCTCGACGGCACGATCGCGACCGAACGTCGCGGCGATGAGGGCTTCGGCTACGACCCGATCTTCATCCCCGAGGGCGAGGAACGCACGGTCGCGGAGCTCGGCAACGCCTGGAAGCGAGCCTACTCCCACCGCGCCCGCGCCGCCACCGCCCTCCTCCGGCTCGTGTCCGATCAAGACATGTCAGGGGCCTGACCCCGGCGTGTCTGCTCAGGCCAGGCCTGCGACCTCTTCCTCGTCCCGGCGCGCGTACCACCAGTTCACCACCGCGCCGAAGACGATCGCGTTCGCCATCACGTAGAGCCAGACGAGCAGGAGCACGGACGCACCCAGAGCCTGCACCGCGACGACCTCGTTCGAGAAGCGGACGAAGAGCGGCAGCACCTGAAACGTCCCCTGCAGCAGCACTGCGGCGAGCGCGGCGCCGCGCCAGACCTCCCGCAGCGTCAGCCGCGCGTTGGTCAGCCGCTCGTAGGCGGCGACGAGGAAGACGAACACCGCTGCGGTGGAGACGAGCACGGAGAGCCCGTAGGCGACAACGCCGTTCGCGACGAAGCCGGGCGCGAAGTGCCGCAGCAGGTCGAAGCCGATCGAGCCGAGCACGAGCGCCGCGAAGAGGATGATCAGCGAGCCGGCCATGAACAGCGTCGCGAGGAACTTGCCGCGCAGGAACGACCGGTTCGGCCGCCCGTAGACGATGTTGAACGCCGACTCGAGCACGCTGAAGAGCGAGAGCGACGTCCAGAGAAGGAACGCGCCGCCGATCAGTCCCAGCGTCGTCGCGTTCGCGGTGATCGTCTCGACGACGCGCACGATGTCCGTGATCGACTGGGAGGGAAAGAGCTGCTGCAGCTCCCGCACGAGGTAGCTCGACTCCTCCGCGCGCCCGGTGAACCCCAGCAGCGCGAGCGCGAGGAAGATCAGCGAGACGGAGGAGAGCAGGCCGAAGTAGGCGATCATCGCCGCGAGGTGCGTGCCTCGGTCGGCGAAGAACTTGGCGAGAGGTTGAGCGAGCGGTCGGTGCACGCCCGCCAGTATCGTCTGGCGTGTGGATGCTGCGTCCGCACTCGCCGACCTGACGGAGATCTCCTCGCAGGTCGAGGCGGCTGTCATCGTCGACAGCGAGGGCGCGGTGCTCGCGTCGACGATCGCCGAGGAGACGGGCACCGAGCGGCTCGTGCGAGCCGGGTTGGCGCTCGTCGAGGCGGCCGACTCGCAGTTCGGCACAGGGAGCCGCACCGTCACGGAGCTCGAGGTCGCGCTGCGCGGAGGCAGCGTCTTCGTGGCGCGCCAGGACGGTCTCGCCCTCGTTGCGCGGACGAGCGCCGGCCCGTCCTCCGGGCTCGTCCTCTACGACCTCGGAACCTGTCTCCGTACTCTCGCCGAGGCCAGGAGCAAGCCGAAGCCGAAGAGCCGATCGGCAAAAAAAGCAGCAACGACCGCCGATGCGTAGGACGGTCGGACTGCTCGTCCTGCTCGGCGCTCCGCTCTACTTCCGGCGCCGCCGCGACGCCCGCCGTGAGCGTGTCCAGCTTGGGTTCGACGACGGCTCCAGTGTCACGCTCGAGGACGGCGCTCCGGAGGCCGAGCGCCTGCTCGCTCTGGCCCGCCGGGCGCTGTGACGACCGACGAGCTCGGCGCCAAGCTGCGCGAGCACGCCCTGCTCGAGGGCGACTTCCTGCTCCGCTCGGGGCGCCGGTCGAGCTACTACCTGGACAAGTACCGATTCGAGACGCTGCCGGAGCTGCTCGGGCCGCTCGGGGAGCGGCTCGCGGCGGCCGCGCGCGAGCACGAGCCCGAGGTCGCGCGGCTCGCCGGACCGGCTCTCGGCGCGGTCGCGCTGGCGGCGTCCGCCTCGCTCGCGTCCGGGCTTCCATTCGTGATCGTTCGCGACGCCGCGAAGGAGTACGGCACCGCCAACCGGGTCGAAGGGCCGTTCGAGCAAGGGGAGCTGATCTGCCTGATCGAGGACGTCGTCACCTCGGGCGGCGCTCTGGCCGAGGCCGTCGCGGCGCTGCGCGAGGCCGGCCTCGTCGTCCGCAACGCGGTCTGCGTGATCGACCGCGAGGAGGGCGGAGCCGACGCGCTCGCGCGGCTCGGCGTCCGTTTGCGCTCCCTCTACCGGGCAGGGGAACTGATCGCGACCGCTAACAGCGCTGAGATTCCGCATGGTTGAGCCACTCGACCGTTGAGGCAGTCCGATGCTGCTGTTAGGGTGCTCGCGGGTTTCCGTACGTCCCACGAACAGAAGGAGTCGCAAGTGACAAAGCAGGAGTTCGTTGACGCGGTCGCGTCCAAGGCGAATCTCTCCCGCCGCGACGCGGGTGCCGCGGTGGACGCGGTCCTCGACACGGTGACGGACGCGCTGAAGAAGCGCGACACGATCACCTTCACCGGTTTCGGCAAGTTCTCGACGAGCGATCGCAAGGCACGCGAGGGCGTCAATCCTCGCAATCCGAGCCAGAAGGTGCAGATCCCGGCTGCGACCGTGCCGAAATTCTCGGCCGGTAGCCAGCTGAAGGCCGCGGTCAAGAGCGGCTAGGGAAAGCGCCCCAAAAAGGACGAGAAGGCCGCGCAGGGCGTCGCGGCCTTCTCTTCGCTTTCCGTCGCATGACCCGGGATCCGCGGGAGCGGATCCCGGGTCGCGCAACCCCTGAAGAGGCCGCTTCGCGACCTGCGTTGCATTCGAACGTATGTTCGCCTAGGCTTTTCGGCATGCAGCTTTCGTTCGACGCGGCCGATCGGTTGGTGGAGCTCGTCCAGGCGCGACACGGGCCTGTGTCCGCCGAGGCCGCCGCGCAGACTCTCTACGCCCTGCGCCAGGTTCCGGTCGGCCTGGCGCGCTCGCTGCTCGCCGACGTCGTCGACGGCGACGCGCGACTGGCGTGGCGCGGCGCGAGCATCGGGCTCGCCGAGCCGCCGGGGGCGGCAGTCGCGCTCGAGCACGCGACCTACGTCGTCTTCGACCTCGAGACGACCGGCCTCTCGCCAGGCTCGTCCGCGATCTGCGAGATCGGCGCCGTTCGCGTGCGCGGGCTCGAGCTGCAGGAGCGGTTCGAGACTCTGGTCAACCCACGGCGGCCGCTGCCGGCGCCGATCGCGGCGCTGACCGGGATCGATCCGGGCGCGCTTCGCGGCGCGCCGCCGGTCGAGCTTGCGGTCAGGCGCTTCCTCGAGTTCGCGGGCGACGCCGTGCTCGTCGCCCACAACGCCCGCTTCGACATGGGGTTCCTCGATCGGGAGGTCGAACGGTTGACCGGGCGGCGCGTGGCGGCTCCGGTCGTCGACACGGTGTGGCTCGCCCGGCGGTTGCTCGAGGGCCGACAGAAGCGAGTCGGGCTTGCCTCGCTTGCGTACTTCTTCGGCACGACGACGCAGCCCTGTCATCGGGCGCTGGCCGACTCGGAGGCGACCGCAGAGATCCTGCTCGCGCTGATCGGGCTCGCGCAGGAGCGCGGCGCCCGCACCGTCGCGGAGCTCGTCGACCTCTCCGCTCCTCGCGCCCGCCGGTTGGCCGGCAAGCGCTCCCTCGTCGCAGAGGCGCCGTCGCGCCCCGGGGTCTACCTCTTCCGTGACCGGAACGAGCAGGTCCTCTACGTCGGCCGCGCACGAGACCTGCGCGCGCGCCTGCGCTCCTACTTCCGCTCCGACCGGCAGCGGCCCGCGGTCGAGGCCGCGCTCGGTGCGCTCGAGCGGGTCGAGTGGCGCGTCCTCGGCTCCGAGCTCGAGGCGGGGCTCGAGGAGTTACGGCTCCTACGCGAGCTACGCCCGCCCGCGAACGCCCGTGGCGCGCGGCCCGACCGCTACGTCTACCTCCGCCGGCGTGGCGCCGGCTGGTGCGTGACCGACACTCCCGGGCCGCACGGCCCGCTCAAGAGCAGACGGCGTGCCCAGGCGGCGGTGCGTGCGCTCGGCGACTGGGACGGCGAGCCGGCGCACGCGCTGCCCGCTCTGCGGGCGCGTCTGCGTCGCCTCTCGGCCGAGCTTCGCTTCGAGGACGCGGCGCGTCTGCGCGACCGGATCGCCGCGCTCGAAGCTATTGCTGCAGCGCTCGCGGAGCTCGACCGGCTGCGGGCGCTCGAGCTTTGCGTGCTGGTCCCCGCTGTCGAGGACGGCTTCCAGCGTGCCTACTTCGTGTCACGCGGCCGCATTGCCGCGGTGCGGACGCTCCTGGCCGGCGAGGCGGGGAGAACCGAGGCGGCGGCCGGCCTCGCGACGGTCGCTCGGATGGAGCCGTCGCTCGGCCCCGCCGACGCCGACGAGCTGCTACTGCTCGGCTCGTTCCTGCGCCGGCCGCCGCCGGAGCTGCGAGTGCTGCCGCTGGCAGAGCTCCGCCCGGCTGCGTAGCCTTGCGGCATGGCGTCCGTGGCCACCGCGACCTTCACCGACCGGCTTGCGGACGCGGTCGAGCGGAAGCGCAGCCAGCTCGTCGTCGGGCTCGACCCGCGGCTCGACCTGCTGCCCGTCGAGCTCCGCGGCGAGGCGGTGCTCGGCCGGGCGGAGGCCGCGAACGCGTACGCCCGCTTCTGCTGCGGGATCGTCGACGCCGTGGCGCCGTACGCCGTCGCCGTCAAGCCGCAGGTCGCGTTCTTCGAGGCGCTCGGCGGCGACGGGATCAGCGCGTTCGAGCGCGTCTGCGGTTACGCGCGCTCGGCCGGCCTGATCGTGATCGCCGACGCCAAGCGCGGCGACATCGGCTCGACCGCTCGGGCGTATGCGGCTGCCTACCTCGAGCCGCACGACGGGCACGAGCCGCTCGCGGACGCGCTCACGGTCAACACGTACCTCGGCGGCGACTCCGTCGAGCCGTTCCTGCAGGCGTGCCGCCTGCACGGAGCGGGCATCTTCTGCCTCGTGCGCACCTCGAACGCCGGCGCAGGCGACGTCCAGGAGCTGACGCTCTCCGACGGACGGCGCGTCTGGCACCACGTCGCCGAGCTCGTCGGCGAGTGGGGGGCGGAGCTGACGGGCGAGCGCGGCCTCTCGAGCGTCGGCGCAGTCGTGGGCGCAACGGTGCCGCGCGCGGTCGCCGAGGCGCGGCGGCTGCTCCCGCGGGCCGTCCTGCTGCTCCCGGGCGTCGGCGCCCAGGGTGCCGGCGCGGCCGACGTCGCGCGCGCATTCACGAGCGGCCCGGCCAGCGCCCTCGTCACCGCCTCACGGTCGGTGATCTTCGCCTACCGCGGCGGCAACCGCGACTGGCGCGCAGCGGCCGGCGCCGAGGCGGCTCGGCTCCGCGCCGAGGTCTGGTCGGTCTCGGGCTGGTGAAGAGGCAGAACTCCAGGCTCGCGCGATTCGCAGCGCCCGCCGCCTTTCTCGCCGCAGCCACGGTCGCGATCATGATCGTGCGCTCCGGCCTCGAGAACGGCGAGACGACGAACCCGCCGGCGACCACCGCGGTCACGACGACGACGCCCGGTACGACGGCACCGCCGCCGAGTCCGGGGGCGGCGGGGGAGTTCTATGCGGTTCAGGCGGGCGATACGCTCGCGGTGATCGCGGACGAGCACGGCACCACGGTCGAGCAGCTGCTCATCCTCAACCCGGAAGTCGACCCGGTGGCGCTCTCGGTCGGGCAACGGATCCGCGTCAAGTAGAGTCCGCGCCGCGTGAAGTGGGTCGCCCTTCTCCTGGCTCTCGCCGCCGCGTTCGCTCTCGCAGTCGTCGCGGCCGCGGCGCCACCGCCGGTCGACGCCCAGGCATACCTCGTGCAGAACTCCGGCACCGGTGAGGTGCTGGCGGCGGAGGACGAGCGCGAGCGGCTGCCGATGGCCTCGATCACGAAGCTGATGACGGCGCTCGTCGCGGTCGAGCATGCTTCGCTCGACGACGTCGCCACGATCTCCCGCCGCACCGCGTCGATCGGCGAGTCGACGATCAACCTCCGTCCCGGCGAGCGCGTGACGCTGCGCGACCTGATCCGGGCTGCGTTGATCCAGAGCGCAAACGACGCGGCCAATGCGATCGCCGCGTTCGTCGGCCGCGGCTCGGTCGCGCACTTCGTCGAGCTGATGAACGCCCGTGCACGGGAGCTCGGGCTCGCCGACACGCACTTCGCCAATCCCGACGGACTCGACGCGCGCGGCCACTTCTCGAGCGCCCGCGACGTCACAAAGCTGGCACGCGTCGTAATGAACAAGCCGTTCATCCGCGCGACCGTTCGCCTCGTCACCGCGACCGCCGCCGGGCGCCGGCTGCACAACCGGAACGACCTGCTCTCCAGCTATCCGAGCACGATCGGCGTCAAGACGGGCCATACCGACGGCGCCGGCTGGTCGCAGGTGGCGGCCGCCCGCGGCGGCGGCGTCACGATGTACGCGACCATCCTCGGCGGCGAGACGCGCGAGGAGCGCAACGGCGATCTGGCCGGGCTGCTCGCTTGGGGGCTCTCCCGCTACCGGACCGTCTGGGCGATCGACGGCGACCGGGTCTACGGAACGGCGCGCACCGGCTATGGCCGCGATCCCGTCCGCCTCGTCGCGTCGAAGCCCGCCCTGCGGGTGATCCATGTCGAGCGGCCCCTGCTCGAGCGCGTCGTCCGGCCGGTCGAGGTGGCGCTTCCCGTCCTCGAGGGCCAGCGGCTCGGCGAGGTGCAGGTCGTCGACCGCGGCAGGGTGATCGCCCGCTCGCCGCTCGTCGCCGCGAGCGCGGTCGAGAAGCCGGGCGCCGTCGGACGCGTAGGGTTCTATGCGGGCCGAACGCTCGACCACCTAGGGGGACTCTTTTCGTGATCGTCACCGTCACGCTCAACGCCGCGCTCGACCGCACGCTGACCGTCCCGAACTTCCAGCTGGGCCAGCGCCACCGGGCCAGCGAGGTGCTCACGGTCGCGGGCGGCAAGGGAATCAACGTCGCGCGGGCGCTGAAGCGGCTCGACGTTCCGGTGGTCGCAACCGGGCTCGCGGGCGGCCGGACGGGCACCCGCATCGTCGAGGAGCTGACCGCGGAGGCGATCCTGAACGACTTCGTCCGGATCGGCGAGGAGTCGCGCACCTCGACCGCCGTCGTCGACCCGACCGAGAGCTCGTACTCGGAGATCAACGAGTGGGGCCCGAAGGTGACGGCCGACGAGCTCCAGACGCTGCTCGAGAAGCTCCACTACCTCTCCCGCGGCGCCGATTTCGTCGTCTTCGCCGGCACGCTGCCGCGCGGGGTCGAGGAGAGCTTCTACGCCGAGGCCGTGCGCGACCTCAACCGGCGCGGCGTCCAGGTCGTGCTCGACTCGGAGGGACAGCCGCTGCGGCTCGGCACCGAGGCGGAGCCGTGGCTCGTCTCGCCGAACCAGCGCGAGGCCGAGCATGTCGTCGGGCAGGAGCTCGAGGACGAGGAGGACTTCCTGATGGCGCTCGACACGATCGCCGAGCTCGGTGCCCGCAATGTCCACATCACGCTCGAGACGGGCTGCTACGCCCTCTTCCGCGAGGATCGGCAGGTGCGCCGCTACCGGGCGAACGCGCCCGAGAACGTCGAGGCGGTGTCGGTGGTGGGCGCGGGCGACGTCCTGCTCGCGCAGTTCATCGCAGCGCACCTCGCCGGCAAGACGGCCGAGGAGGCGCTGCGGCTCGCGGTCGCGGCCGGCGCGGCATCGACGCTCACCGTCGGCGCTGGCCTCTTCGACCCGCGCGACGCCGGCCGCCTGGTCGGCTCGGTCGAGGTCGCGGAGCTGGCAGCGGTTTCGTAGCCGTCCAGGGACGCTGTTACCCTGTGCTCCTTGGAGGGACAGGAGCTTTCGTACGCGGAGAAGTTCGGCCGTGAAGGCCTCACCTTCGACGACGTGCTGCTCGTACCCGCCGAGTCGTCCGTGCTGCCAAACGACGTGCGCACCGCGACGCGGCTGACCCGGACGATCGCGCTCGAGATCCCGATCGTCTCCGCGGCGATGGATACCGTCACCGAGGCGCGCCTCGCGATTGCGCTCGCCCGCGAGGGCGGGATCGGGATCCTCCACCGCAACCTCGCGATCCCGGACCAGGTCGCGGAGGTCGACAAGGTGAAGCGCTCCGAGTCGGGAATGATCGTCGAGCCCGTCACGCTCCGACCCGACGACTCGGTCGCCGACGCGCTCGAGCTGATGGAGCGCTACCGGATCTCCGGCGTGCCGATCACGGACGGCGACGGCGTGCTCGTTGGGATCCTGACCAACCGCGACCTCCGCTTCGAGTCGAATACACGCCAGCCGGTCTCGGCGCTGATGACGTCGAGCAATCTCGTCACGGCGCCCGTGGGGACGACGCTCGACGAGGCGAACGCGATCCTGCACCGACACAAGATCGAGAAGCTTCCCGTCGTCGATGCGGACGGACGGCTCAAGGGCCTGATCACCGTCAAGGACATCCGGAAGCGGATCGAGTTCCCGCTCGCGACGAAGGACGAGCAGGGGCGTCTTCGCGTCGGGGCGGCCGTCGGCGTCGGTCCCGACGCATTCGAGCGCGCGGGCGCGCTGATCGCGGCGGAGGTGGACGTGCTCGTCGTCGACACGGCGCACGGCCACTCGTCCGCGGTGGTGGAGATGGTGCGCCGGATCAAGTCGGAGTGGGACGTGCAGGTGATCGCCGGCAACATCGCGACGGCCGACGCGGCCGAGGCGTTGATCGACGCCGGCGCCGACGCGATCAAGGTCGGGATCGGGCCTGGGTCGATCTGTACCACGCGCGTGGTCGCGGGCGTCGGTGTGCCGCAGATCACGGCCGTCTTCGAGTGCGCCGAGTACGCGATCCGGCAGGGCGTTCCGGTCGTCGCCGACGGTGGCATGACCTCCTCCGGCGACGTCGCGAAGGCTCTTGCCGCGGGCGCCGACACGGTCATGCTCGGCTCGATGCTGGCCGGAACCGACGAGAGCCCCGGCGACGTTATCCTCGTCCAGGGCGAGCGCTTCAAGGAGTACCGGGGCATGGGGTCGCTCGGCGCGATGAAGGCTCGCTCGTTCTCGAAGGATCGCTACTTCCAGGGCGACGTCGAGGACGTCGACAAGCTCGTGCCGGAGGGAATCGAGGGCCGTGTGCCGTACAAGGGGCCGGTGCAGCAGATCCTCTACCAGCTCGTCGGCGGCCTCCGGCAGGCGATGGGGTATACCGGCGCGGCGACGGTCGAGGCACTGAAGCTCGACTCGCGCTTCGTGCGGATCACCGGCGCCGGCCTCCGCGAGAGCCACCCGCACGACGTCACGATCACGAAGGACTCGCCGAACTACCGGCGGCCATGAGGTCGAGCTAGCCCAGTGGCGTCCGTCCATCCGCTACCCCTGCCGGAGCCGACGGCCGAGGAGCGTCCTGTGCTCGTGCTCGACCTCGGCGGTCAGTACGCGCAGCTGATCGCACGCCGCGTTCGCGATGCTCGCGTCTACTCGGAGCTCGTCCCGCACACGCTCAGCGCCGAGGAGGCACGACGGCGAAACCCGGCCGCGCTGATCCTCTCCGGAGGTCCCGCGTCGGTCTACGCCGATGGCGCGCCGCGCGTCGACGAGGCGCTCTTCGAGCTCGGGATCCCGACGCTCGGTATCTGTTACGGCGCCCAACTGCTGGCGCTCGAGCTGGGCGGCGAGGTCGCGCGTACGGGCGCTTCGGAGTTCGGGAAGACCGATCTCGACGGCGGCAGCGGTGCGCTCTTCGCGGGGCTGCCGGAACAGCAGGTCGTCTGGATGAGCCACCGCGACACGGTCGTTGCGCCGCCGGAGGGTGCCGTTGTGACCGGGACCTCGCCATCGACCCCGGTCGCGGCCTTCGAGCACGCGGAGCGTCGGCTCTACGGCGTCCAGTTCCACCCTGAGGTCGTGCACACACCCTTCGGCCAGGACCTGCTGAAGAACTTCCTCTACGACATCGCGGGCGCTCCGCCCGCCTGGACGCCCGCAGCGGTGATCGAAGAGCAGGTCGAGCGGATCCGCGCCCAGGTTGGCAGCAATCGCGTCATCTGCGGGCTTTCCGGCGGCGTCGACTCGGCGGTCGCGGCGCTGCTGGTCTACAAGGCCGTCGGCGACCAGCTCACCTGCGTCTTCGTCGACCACGGCTTCATGCGCGCGAACGAGGCCGAGCAGGTCGCCGAGACGTTCGGAGGCCACTTCAACGTGCCGCTCGTCCACGTCCAGGCGCAGGACCGGTTCCTGGCGCGGCTCGAGGGGATCGACGAGCCTGAGGAGAAGCGCCGCCGCATCGGCGAGGAGTTCATCCGCGTCTTCGAGGAGGAGGCGCGGAGGCTCGGTGACATCGCCTACCTCGTGCAGGGGACGCTCTATTCGGACGTGATCGAATCGGGCGGCACGGACGGCGTGGCGGCGAAGATCAAATCGCACCACAACGTGGGGGGTCTCCCCGACGACATGCAGATGGAGCTCGTCGAGCCGCTGCGCCTCCTGTTCAAGGACGAGGTGCGCCGTGTCGGCGAGGAGCTCGGGATGCCCGAGCGGATGGTCTGGCGGCAGCCGTTCCCAGGGCCGGGGCTCGCGATCCGGATCATCGGCGAGGTCACGCGCGAGCGGCTCGAGATCCTCCGCGGCGCGGACGCGGTCATCCAGGACGAGGTGCGCAGGGCCGGCCTCTACCGTGAGCTCTGGCAGAGCTTCGCCGTGCTGCCGGCGATCAAGTCGGTCGGGGTCCAGGGCGACGAGCGCACGTACGCGTACCCGATCGTGATCCGCGCGGTTACCTCCGACGACGCGATGACGGCCGACTGGGCGCGACTCCCCTACGACCTGCTCGAGACGATCTCGAGCCGGATCATCAACGAGATTCCCGGCGTCAACCGCGTCGCGCTCGACATCAGCTCGAAGCCGCCGGCCACGATCGAGTGGGAGTGACTACAGCCGCCCGCGTGGCAGCTGAACTGCATCGAAGACGAGCTGCGCGCTGATCACACCCGGGACACGTGGCTCGTTGCGGTAGGGAACGAGCTTCACGAGCGGCTCTCCGGCACGCGCGATCACGATCTCCTCGCCGGTAGCCGCTCGCTCGATCAGTCGTGAGAAGTGCGTTCGCGCTTCGTACACGTTGTATTGAGCAAGTCCGACCTGGTCGGTCGATCTGGTCAGACCAAGTCGTTGTCGAAACCGCATCATCCCGCGAATTGTGCCGACCAACCTGTGTCGAGCAAGTGCCAGGAGCGTCACGATTTCGTCAATTCCTGGCCAACGACAGCCGTGCCAGACTGCTGCCGTTTGGTGGTCACAGCGAGCGCGCGCGTAGGCTGAGCCCATGGAGCAGTTCCCGATCCGCCGCAACACGATCCTGCTCGCGGCGACGCTGACATCGCTCTCGGGCATGGTGCAACTCGCCGTGGCCGTGGCGACGGTGACCCTCGTTCTCGTCACCGGCGTCGAGGGGATCCTCGGGCTCGGTCCGGCGATCTTCCTCACCGCCGGTGCGCTCGCGGCGCTGCCGGCCGGGCACCTGATGGATCGGTACGGCCGGGTTCCGGTGCTGGCCGGCGGCTGCGTCGCCGGCGTCGCCGGCTGCCTCACGACGGCGCTCGGGTGCGAGCTCGAGTCGGCGTCGATCGTCATCGCAGGCTTCGCGCTCGTCGGGATCGCGCAGGGGACGATCCTGCTCGCTCGGGCCGCCGCAGCCGACATGTATCCGCCTGAACGCCGCGCCCGGGGCATCTCCTACGTCCTCTTTGGCGCGCTCTTTGGCGCCGCGCTCGGACCGCTCGTCTTCCGTCCGCTCTTCGCGGGGAAGGAGCTCGACACGGAGGCGCTCGTGCTGCCGTGGGTCGCGGCGGGCGGGATCATGGTCGTCGGGCTCGTGCTCGTCCTCTGCATCCGGCCCGATCCGCGCACGATCGCGCAACGGCTTCACTTCGACGCCGGCGGCGCGAAGCACGAAACTGCCGCGCCGCTCCGCGAGATCCTCCGCCGGCCGGGCGTCCTCACCGCCCTCGTCGCCGCGATCGCGAGCTTCGCCGTCATGGCGGCCGTAATGAACCTGACCGGCTACCTCGTGATCGACCACGGGCACCACCAGGCCGACGTCTTCACGGTGATCAGCCTCCACATCGTCGGCATGTACGCGCTCGTGCTCGTGATCGGCCAGCTGATCGACAAGCTCGGCCGCCGGCCCGGGCAGGTGACCGGCCTCCTGATGATGGGCCTGTCCACCGTCGGCCTCGCTTGGTTCGAGAGCGTCGCCTGGGTCTCGGTCTCGCTCTTCCTGCTCGGGCTCGGCTGGAATGTGTCCTACGTTGCTGCGGTCACCGAGCTCGCTGACCGTGCGCTTCCCGCCGAGCGCGGCAAGCTGATCGGGCTCACGGATCAGCTCTCGAGCTTCACCGCGGCGACGCTCGTGCTCCTCGGCGGCGTCGCCTACAGCGAGCTCGGTGTCGGGGCGCTCGCCTTCGGCGCGACGGCCTTCGTCGTCCTTCCCGCCTTCTGGATTCTGGTACGATCCGCCGCCGGCGCACCCGATGTGCGCCCTTTGTCTGTGAAATGAGACAGTCTGCGAAATGAAGACCTACAGCGCAAAACCGGGCGAGATCGCACGCGAGTGGTACGTCGTCGACGCTGACGGCAAAACGCTCGGACGGCTCGCTACCCAGATCGCCGACACGCTGCGCGGCAAGAACAAGCCGGTGTACACGCCGCACGTCGACACGGGCGACTTCGTGATCGTCGTCAACGCGGAGAAGATCGCGGTGACGGGTCAGAAGCTCGACCAGAAGATGTACCACCGCCATTCCGGCTATCCGGGCGGACTGCGCTCGCGGACGCTGCGCGAACAGCTCGAGCGGCGGCCGACCGAAGTCCTGCGCAAAGCGGTCAAAGGGATGCTCCCGCGCAATCGGCTCGCGCGCCAGCAGATCACGAAGCTCAAGATCTACGCCGGTCCCGCGCACCCGCACGAGGCCCAGGCGCCGAAGACGTTGCCAAATCAGTGATGCGGAGGTCGTAGTGGCAGAGCAGGCGCAGTACCTGGGCACCGGCAAGCGCAAGACCTCGGTCGCGCGCGTGATCCTTCGCCCCGGCGACGGGAAGACGTGGATCAACGGCCGCACGCTCGAGGACTACTTTCCTCGCGCGACGCACCGCACGCTGGCGCTCGCCCCGCTGAAGACGGCAAGCGTCGAGGGGACGTTCGACATCCGGGTTCGTGTCCATGGCGGCGGCTCGTCCGGCCAGGCCGGGGCACTGCGCCACGGAATCGCCCGCGCGCTCGTCGAGGCCGACCCCGAGCTGCGCGTACCGCTCAAGCGCGAGGGCTTCCTCACCCGCGACGCACGCAAGGTCGAGCGCAAAAAGGCCGGTCTCCACAAGGCCCGCAAGGCGCCGCAGTTCTCCAAGCGCTAGATGGCTGATCAGCAATTACCGCGCCGGCGGATGACGGCCGCGGCCGAGTGCGGCCCCCGGCTTGGCCTGGGTCGCCCCCACGAGCACGCCAATCACCGATCAACCATCTAGTCGTCGTCTTGGAGCGGCGCGACCTTCGGCCAGGGCCGGCTCATTGTCCTGCGATACGCAACGATGCTGAGAGCGATGTGGCCGGTCACGATCGCGCTGAGCGTGCCGATCATGATCCACGCCGATGGCTTCCAGCCGACGAACGCGACGTAGATCCCCGCGAGCAGGAGACCCTGCAGGGCAATGCCGGAGACACTCCAGACCCGCTCGAGGCCGCTCGCAGAACGCGGTTGCACGACGCAATCGTACCGCGCGGGCAGAGGCCGGGCTGATGGCGCGACGGTATTTCGGCACCGATGGAGTCCGGGGTATCGTCGGCCAGGACCTGACCGCCGAGCTCGTCGAGCAGCTCGGCAAGGCATCGACGCTCTGGTCAGGGCGCGGGCGCGTCTTCGTCGGCCGCGACACTCGCGGCTCGGGGCCTGAGCTCGAGGAGGCGTTCGCGCGCGGCGTCGTCGCGGCCGGGGGTAACGCCGTTCTCGCCGGTGTGCTGCCGACG
The DNA here is from genome assembly GCA_039914895.1 of Gaiellaceae bacterium. Lineage (GTDB taxonomy): Bacteria > Actinomycetota > Thermoleophilia > Gaiellales > Gaiellaceae > Gaiellasilicea. The sequence goes on along the minus strand of JBDSOJ010000201.1, from coordinate 5,921 downwards.
CCCGCCGTCGCGCTGCTCGCGCTCGACCTCGGCGTCGTCATCTCCGCCTCGCACAACCCACCCGAGTACAACGGCGTCAAGTTCTTCGACCAGAACGGCAGCAAGCTCACCGACGCCTCCGAGGAGGAGATCGAGGCGCTGCTCGACGCCCCGGCACGCGGTGGCGGAACGATCGACCGCATCGACGTCTACACGGACAGCTACCTCGAGCACGTCCGCGAGCGCTTCGGCACCGACCTCGGCGGCCTGCGGATCGTGATCGACAGCGCGAACGGTGCCTATGCGGGGATCGCGCCGGCCGCGTTCGAAGCGCTCGGTGCCGAGGTGACGGCGATCGGCGACACGCCCGACGGCAACAACATCAACCGGGGCTGCGGCGCCACCGATCTCGCGCTCCTCCAGCGGACCGTCCGTGCCGGCGGCCACGATCTCGGCGTCGCCTTCGACGGCGATGGGGACCGGATGCTCGCCGTCGACGGCGACGGCAACGCGGTCGACGGCGACCAGATCCTCGCCATCCTCGCACTCCATCTCGGCGTCGACCTGGTCGCGGTGACGGTGATGACGAACCTCGGCTTCCACCGATTGATGGCGGAGCGGGGTGTGCGCGTGGTGACGACGCCGGTCGGCGACCGCTACGTGCTGGAGGCGCTGCGCCGCGAGAACGGAGTCCTGGGCGGCGAGCAGTCCGGCCACCTGATCTGCTTACGCGGCCATGTCACCGGCGATGGGCTCGCCGCGGCACTCCTGCTCTGCGACGCCGTGCGCGGAACCACGCTCGCCGATGCTGCGTCCGTGCTGCCGCTGTTCGCGCAGGCGAAAGAGGACGTCCGCGTCTCCAGTCGAGAGGTGCCGCAGGCAGCGCTCGCCGAGGCGGAGCGCCTCAACGCCGAGCTGCGCGGTTCGGGCCGCGTGCTCGTGCGCGCGTCGGGCACCGAGCCCCTGATCCGCGTCCTCGGCGAGGCCGAGACGCAGCAGAAAGCGCTGGAATACTGTGGTAGGATCGCTGACCTCGTCAAGAGGGAGCTCGGCTAGCCCCGCGACGCTGCGGGAGAGACGTTGCAGCGGGAGGTATGCCGGGCTCTATGCGTTCTCGGAAGCGTTTTCAGGCGCTCCGGTCGAAGAAGGGGGCGTGCATGTGCGGAATCATCGGATACGTCGGGCCGAGGGAGTGCAAGCCGCTCCTCCTGCAAGGGCTCGAGCGCCTCGAGTACCGCGGCTACGACTCCGCCGGGATCGCGTTGCGTGAGCAGGACGGCCTCGAGTACGTCCGCGCGGTCGGCAACCTCCAGAACCTGAAGGTGGCCGCGGGGCCGAACGGGTCGACCGCGACGCACGGCCTCGGGCACACGCGCTGGGCGACGCACGGCACCGTCACCGAGGCGAACGCGCACCCGCTCGCAGGCTGCGACGGCACGAAGCTGTCGATCGTCCTGAACGGGATCGTCGAGAACTACCGGGAGCTGAGGACGGGCCTGATCGCCGAGGGCCATACATTCACCTCCGAGACCGATGCGGAGACCGTCTCGCACCTGATCGAGCGCCACTACGACGGCGATCTGACCGAGTCGGTGCGACGCACCTTCGAGGAGCTCGAGGGTCACTTCACCTTCGTCGTCATCCACCACGACCACCCGGACCTGCTCGTCGCCGCCCGGCACCAGACGCCGCTCGTGGTCGGGATCGGCGAGGGCGAGATGTTCCTCGCCTCGAACGCGGCTGCGTTCCTGAAGGAGACGCGCCAGGTGCAGTTCCCGGACGACGGCGACATCGTCACGATCACGCCCGCAGGCTCGGTCTTCACGCGCGTCGACGGCTCGCACGTCGAGCACGATCCGGTCGAGCTCGACTGGGACGACGAGGGGGCCGAGAAGGGCGGCTACGAGACGTTCATGCTCAAGGAGATCTACGAGCAGGCTGAGGCCGTCGCCGAGACGATCGGCGACCGGGTCCGTCACGGGACGCTCGTGCTCGAGGGGCTCGGGATGACCGAGCAGGAGCTGAGGGAGCTGCGCCGGATCGTCATCCTCGCCTGCGGCACCGCCTACCACGCCGGTGTCGTCGGCCGATACGTGATCGAGGAGTGGGCGCGCGTCTCGGTCGAGCCGGACATCGCGTCCGAGTGGATCTACCGCAACCCCGTCATCGACGAGAAGACGCTCGTGATCGGGATCTCGCAGTCTGGCGAGACGCGCGACACGATCGAGGCGATGAAGCTCGCCCGCGAGAAAGGCGCCCGGACCGTGGCGATCACGAACATGATGGGCTCGCAGATCACGCGTGAGGTCGACTCGGTCCTCTACACGCGCTGCGGCCTCGAGGTCGGCGTCGCCGCCTCGAAGACGTTCACGGCGCAGGTCTCGCTGCTCTACCTCGTTGCGCTGAAGCTGGCGATGATCCGCGAGACGATGCCTCCCGGCGAGATCTCGTTCATCCTCGACAAGGTCTACGAGCTGCCGAAGAAGATCGACAAGTTCCTCGACGGCGACCATCCGATCGAGGAGATCGCGCAGCGCTTCGCGCACCAGCCTTTCTTCCTCTACCTCGGCCGGCACATCGGCCTGCCTGTCGCGCTCGAGGGCGCGCTGAAGCTGAAGGAGATCAGCTACATCCCGACGGAGGCGTACTCGGCCGGTGAGATGAAGCACGGGCCGATCGCGCTGCTCGACGACGACACGCCCGTCGTCGTCGTCGCGACCGACATCCACGTTTACGACAAGCTCGTCTCGAACATTCAGGAAGTCCGCGCGCGCGGCGCCCACGTGATCGCGATCGCAACCGACGGGAACGAGGACATCCAGCACCACGCGGACGACGTCATCTACGTGCCGAAGACGCCGAACTTCCTCCAGGCCGTGCTCGCGATCATCCCGCTGCAGCTGCTCGCCTACCGGATCGCGAGGATCCGCGGCCTCAATGTCGACCAGCCGCGCAACCTCGCGAAGACGGTCACGGTCGAGTAGAGCCAGGCGTCAGAGGAAGTCGGGATCGTCCGCGGGATCGTGCCGCTCGACGATGCCGTAGTCCATCGCCTTCCAGAGCGCGAGCGTGATCAGCGGCGGGAGCAGGAGCAGAAGCGGGTTGAGCAGGGCGAGCGCGAGCCAGAGGAACGGCACGGCCGCGTACGCGCTCCAGCGTTGCAGGCGGTCGGCCCTGACGCGCTCGATGCGCTCGAGCATCAGGGCGTCCGGCCACGCTCTTCCGCCGCCGCAAGCGGGCAAGCTCGTCGTCGGTGGGCGAGGGGCCGCGGCCGAGCACGTCGTCGTAGAGCGCCTGCGCCGCGGTGAGCAGCGCACCCGCGCGGCTCGCGAGCCCGGCTTCGCGCTGCACGACGGCGCGCTCGCGTTCGAGCAGCTCGGACTCGAGGGCTTCGAGCGCATCCAGGGTGGCGTTGTCCGGCGCCGCGACGGTCTCCTGTGCGACGCTTTCCTCGGGCGCGGCCACGGGTGCACCGACGCGGTTTGTAACGGTGTGCTCGAGGCCGAGGTGGGCGCGAAGCCCGGTATCGAAGTCGTGTGGGTTGTCATCCATCGGCGTACGCTCTAGCTGCCTCATCGGCCGAAACCATGCGTCGTACTATCCCTCGGATGGATTTGCTTCCCCTTGCGACCGCGCGCGTGCGCGTGACCCGCATCCCGGGCGGCGAGGCAGGAGACGTCGTCGCTGTCGAGGAGCCGCTCGAGATCCGTATCGGCGGGGCTCCGGTCGCCGTGACGATGCGAACGCCGGGCGACGACGAGGAGCTGGCGCTCGGCTTCTGCCTATCGGAGGGGCTGCGGCCGCTGGCGGCCCGCGTTCCGGACGATCTGGCCGCCAACACCGTCGACGTCGACGCGCCCGGCGCCGACGTGGGTGGTCTGCAGCGGAGCTTCTATACCTCGTCCTCCTGCGGCGTCTGCGGGAAGGGCGCGCTCGAGGCCGTGGCGGTCGAGGCGCCCCGGGTGGAGAGCGACCTGCGCGTTGCCGCCGCGCTGGTCGCGCAGCTGCCCGACCGGCTGCGGGTCGCGCAGGCGGCGTTCGAGGCGACAGGTGGACTCCACGCGACCGGGCTCTTTTCGGCGACCGGCGAGCTGCTCTGCGTCCGCGAGGACGTGGGTCGCCACAATGCGTTCGACAAGATCGTCGGCCGCGCGTTCCTCGACGGGCTGCTGCCGCTCTCCGCGTCGATTTTGTGCGTCAGCGGGCGGCTCTCGTTCGAGCTCGTCCAGAAGGCGGCGGTCGCCGGGTGCCCGCTGCTCGTCGCGGTCGGCGCGCCGTCGTCGCTGGCGGTCGAGCTCGCGGCCGACCGCGGGATCACAATCTGCGGGTTCGTCCGAGGCGGCTCGCTGAACGTCTACACGGAGCCGTGGCGAATCGAGCGGTGAGAGTTTGTGTTGAATCAACACAAACTCACGTGAGCCGCGGCGACGTCACCGGGGTGCTGCTGGTCGGCGGTGCGTCGACGCGGTTCGGGTCGCCGAAGGCGCTCGCGCTGTTCCGGGGCGAGACGCTCGCGGAGCGGGCATGGCGGATCCTCGGCGAGAGCTTCGACACCCGCCTCGCGGTCGGAAAGGGCGAGCTCGAGCTGCCGTTCGGCGTCATCGTCGAGCCGCCCGAGCCGCGGGCGCCGCTCGTCGGGGTGATTGCCGGCCTGCGCGCCGCAGCCACGGACACCTCCGTCTTCCTCCCGGTCGACTGCCCGCTCGTGACGCCTGCTCTCCTGCGCGAGCTAGGCGCGAGCGACGCCGTGACGCAGACGGGCCCGTTGCCGGGCGCCTACTCGAAAGCCGATCTGCCTGAGCTGGAGCGCCGCCTCACGTCGGGCGACTGGTCGCTTTGCGGCGTCAACCCGCGCGTCGTCGAGGCCGACCCGCGTCTGCTATCGAACGTGAACACGGCCGCGGAGCTCTCAGCGCTCGAACAGCACCTCACCGCTCTCGACGAGCACGAGGCCTGAGGCCGTCGCTACCTCGAGCCGGCCGTCGCGCGAGATCAGCTGCGCCGTCCCGGCGACGCCGTCGACGGTGACGCGGCGGCCGCGGAGGAAGTCGCGCGCGCCGAGGTCCTCGTAGAGCGACTCGAGCCCGCCGTTCCGCCACGCGTCGTAGCGACACTCGAGCTCCAGCAGCAGGTCGGCGAGGATCGCCGCGCGGTCGTACTCGCGGCCCGTGACCGAGCGCAGCGATCCCGCGGGCGACTTCGTCTCGGCGGGCAGCTCGCCGGGGCCCTGATTGACGTTGATCCCGATCCCGAGCACGACCGCACCGTCCTTCAGCTCGGCGATGCCGCCGGCGACCTTGCGCCGGTCGAGCATGACGTCGTTCGGCCACTTGATCTGGGCCGCAAGCCCGGTCGCGCGCTCGATCACGACCGCGACGCAGACACCCGCGACGAGGGTCAGCTCGGCAACCCGACGGCCGGCCGGCGGTCGCAGCAGCGTCGAGACGAGGATCGAGGAGCCCGCCGGCGCCTCCCAGCGCCGCCCCATCCGGCCGCGGCCGGCGGTCTGCTCCTCGCAGACCGCGACGGCACCCTCGGGCTGCGCGGCGTCGAGCATGCGCTGGGTCGTCTCGCACTGCTCCAGGTAGAGGTACGGCCGTCCGAAGCGACCGCGGAGAAGCGGCTCCAGGAGCGGCGGCGCCAGCGAGGTCACACGCGCTCGAGCCGAACCGCCGAGACCTTGTACTCCGGCGTGCCGATCAGCGGGTCGCCGACGTCGTGCGTCAGCAGGTTCACCCGAGCCTCGGCGAAGTGGAGCGCCATCCAGACGAGGCCGGGATAGACGCCGTCGGAGAGCTGCGCGCGGGCTTGCAGATCGCCGCGCCGCGAGACGAGCCGCACGAGCTCTCCTTCGGAGACGCCGAGGGCCGAGGCGTCCTCCGGCGCGATCTCGAAGAACGGCTCGACCTGCTTGTCGGTGATCCCGTCCTCCCGCATCGTCA
>JBDSOJ010000166.1:0-4405 GCA_039914895.1 Gaiellaceae bacterium | reverse complement strand
TGACGCGCTTCATTCCGTGGGCGTACACCTCGAAGGTGCAGCAGTATCCGCACAACACTGCGCGCGCGAACGCGATCCTCGACGAGGTCGGTCTCCGGCGCGGCGCGAACGGCACGCGCTTCCGGACCTCGCTCATCTTCGACGCCGGCTTTGCCCGGCAGGCCGAGCTGATCAAGGCGCAGCTCGGCGAGGTCGGGATCGTCGTCGATCTGAGGCTGATGGAGATGAACACCTGGGTGCAGCGGCTCTACATCCAGAAGGACTTCGACATGGGCTACACGAACTACACGCACCCGGCCGACCCGGACGTCGGCTGGAAGCGCATCTACGTCTGCACGAACATCGTCGCGGCACCGTTCACGAACGGGGCCGGCTACTGCAACCAGGAAGTCGACCGCCTGTTCGACCGGGCCGCGACCGAGCTCGACGAGCGCAAGCGTGGCGACATCTACAAGCAGCTGCAGCGGAAGCTCGCGAGTGACGTGCCCGTGATCCCGATCGCCGACGGGATCGGCCCGTGGATCTTCCGGAGCTCCGAGTTCCGCGGCTTCGGAAACGCGGGCTCGAAGGAGCAGTTCGCCTTCGGGGAGCAGGTGTGGTGGACGAAGGGGGCGGTACGTAGAGGCTGACGGCTCCGGCCGGGCCTTCGCCGCGTTCCTCGTCCGCCGGCTCGCCGGGGGCGCCGTCCTGCTCGTCGTCGTCGTTGCTGCGACGTTCGTCCTGATCTCCCTCGCGCCCGGCGACACGGCGCAGGTGCTCGCCGGCCAATCGGGAGCGGATCCGGAATACCTCGACGAGATCCGCGAGCGGCTCGAGCTCGACCGCCCGTTGCCCTACCAGGTCAAGTCGTACCTCAGTAGCGCGGCGCGGGGCGACCTCGGTTTCTCCGTCGTCCGTGGCCAGCCGGTGTCCGACGCGATCCTCGCGCGGCTCGGACCAAGCGCCTTGCTCGCGGGGGCAGCCCTGACGCTTGCAGCTGTGCTGGGCGTCCTGCTCGGCGTCTTCGCGGCCGCGCGGAGAGGCGGCTTCGCGGACGTGGCGATCTCGATCCTCTCCCTTGTCGGCTACTCCGTGCCGGTCTTCTGGCTCGGCCAGCTGCTGGTCGCGCTGTTCGCGGTCCGTCTGCACTGGCTGCCGGCGGGCGGGATGGGCTCCGTCGAAGGAGACTCGGGAATCATTGACGTTGCGCGTCACCTGGTGCTGCCCGCGGGCAGCCTGGCGATGCTGCTCCTTGCGCTTGTCGTTCGTGTGACGCGCGCTGCGATGATCGACGCGCTGGAGCAGGAGTATGTGACGGTGGCGCGCGCAAAGGGCTTGGCCGAGAGCCGCGTTCTCTTCAAGCACGCCCTCCGGAACGCCCTGCGACCGGTCGTCACCGTGCTGACCGGCTATCTCGGCCTCGTGCTCACCGGCGCAGTCCTCGTCGAGACCGTCTTCGTGTGGCCGGGTCTCGGACGGCTCCTGTACGACTCCGTGCTCGCCCGCGACACCCCGATGCTGACCGGCATTCTGATCTTCTCGGCGTCGCTCGTCGTCCTGGCGAACCTCGTTGCGGACATTCTCTACCGGGTGCTCGATCCGAGAGCGGGGTTCCGTTGACTCTTCGCGCCCTGAGCAGGTCAGTTCGATTCATTGCCGGCTTCGCCTTTCTTGCTGTGATCGCGCTGGCCGTCGTCGTGGCCGCGCTCGGCGTGGGCGATCCGTTCAGTCCGAGCGAGACGCTGCTCGAACCGCCGTCCGTGGCGCATCCGTTCGGAACGGACGAGCTCGGCCGCGACATCTTCGCGAGGGTGCTGCACGGAGCGGCGACCGCGCTCCGAGTCTCGTTCCCGCCCGCGCTCGCGGCGGCAGTCGTCGGAACGATCGTGGGGCTTGTCGGCGGGTATGCAGGCGGAATCGTCGACGAGGTGCTGCTGAAGCTGATCGAGTTCGTGCTGGTCGTCCCGCGCTTTCTCATCGCGCTCGTCGTCGTCGCGCTTTTCGGCGGCAGCCTGACTCTGCTTGCCGTCGTGCTCGCGGCGACTTTCTGGCCGGCGACGGCGCGTCTCGTGCGTGCCGAGGCGATCTCGCTACGCGAGCGACCGTTCGTTGAAGCCGCCCGTGCGCTCGGGGCCGGAGACACACGGATCGTCATGCGTCACCTGCTCCTGCTGGTGATCCCGCTCGTCGCGGTGAACAGCTCGTTCCAGGCCGGGCAGGCAGCGCTGATCGAAGCGGGCCTCGCGTTCCTCGGCCTCGGCGACCGGAACGTGGTCTCCTGGGGCGCGATGCTCGCCGACGCTCAATCGTACTTCGGGATCGCGTGGTGGACGTCCGTCTTCCCCGGGCTGGCACTCGCCCTGATGATCCTGGCGCTGAATCTGCTCGGCGACGGTCTGGCGGACACGTTGAACGTGCGCAGGCGCGTGCGCGCCTGAATGGCGACAATCCGGAGTGTGGAGCGCCGCGGGTTCGTCGTCAGGGGGATCGTGCAGGGAGTCGGCTTCCGCCCCTTCGTCTACGGGATCGCGCGTAGGCACGAGCTCGGGGGCTTCGTCTTCAACGACGGCGAGGGCGTCGTCGTCGAGGTCGAAGGAGATGCGAGGGCGCTCGACGGCTTCGCGCGGGCGCTCGTCGACGAGGCGCCGCCGCTCGCGCAGGTCGACTCGGTCGAGACGCGGCCGCTGGAGCCGCAGGGCGAGACCGAGTTCCTGATTCGCGTCAGCGAGGCCCGTGGCAGCACCGCGCTGATTCCGGCGGACGTCGCCACCTGCGACGACTGCCTCCGCGAGCTCTTCGACCCCCAGGATCGCCGCTACCGCTACCCGTTCATCAACTGCACGCAGTGCGGTCCGCGCTTCACGATCGTGACCGGTGTGCCCTACGACCGGCCGCTGACGACGATGGCCGGCTTCCCGCTCTGCGCCGACTGCCGGCTCGAGTACGAGGATCCCGGCGATCGCCGCTTCCACGCCGAGCCGATCGCCTGCCCCGTCTGCGGCCCCCGGGTGACGCTCCCGATCGAAGCCGCCGCCCAGCTTCTCCGCGGTGGCTCGATCCTCGCCGTCAAGGGTCTCGGCGGGTACCACCTCGCGTGTGACGCCGCCAGTGAGGTTGCGGTCGCCCGTCTGCGCGCCCGGAAGCTGCGCGAGGACAAGCCGTTCGCAGTGATGACGAGCGAGCCCGACCGGCTCGCGAGGCTGACGGACGAGGAGCGGGCCTTGCTGTCGTCCCGCGAGCGGCCGATCGTGCTCGTTCGCAGGCGCACGGACGCGCAGGTCGCGCCGTCGGTCGCTCCGGGGACGCCGTGGCTCGGCCTGATGCTGCCCTACACGCCCCTCCACCACCTGCTCCTGGCCGAGCTCGGCGGCGCGCTCGTGCTGACGAGCGGAAACCGCTCGGACGAGCCGATCGCGTACGAGGACGACGAGGCGCGGGAGCGGCTCGGCGAGATCGCGGACGCGTTTCTCGCCCACGACCGGCCGATCCACCGGCGCTGCGAAGACTCGGTCGTTCGCGCCGCCTACCCGGTGCGGCGCTCGCGCGGGTACGTCCCCGGGGCGCTGCCGCTGCCGGTCGCCGCGTCGCGAGCGATCGTCGCCGCCGGAGCCGAGCTGAAGAGCACCTTCTGCGTCGCCCGCGGCGCACAGGCGTTTCTCTCGCCGCACCTCGGCGACCTCGACTCGGAGCTGGCCTATCGGGCGTTCCTCACCGACCTCGCGCTGTACCTCGCGATGCTCGGCGCCGAGCCGGAGGTGATCGCGCACGACCTCCATCCCGAGTACCTCGCGACGAAGTGGGCGCTCGAGCAGGAGGCGGAGCTCGTCGGGGTTCAGCACCATCACGCGCACGTGGCCGCGTGTCTGGCCGAGCACGGTGAGACCGGCCCGGCGCTCGCGCTCGTCTTCGACGGCACCGGCTACGGGACCGACGGCACGCTTTGGGGCGGCGAGCTGCTGCGCTGCGATCTCGTCGGGCTCGAGCGGCTGGCGCACCTGGAGCCCGTCCCGCTCCCCGGCGGCGAGGCCGCGATTCGAGAGCCCTGGCGCGTCGCCGCCTCGTACCTCGAGCAGGCCGGTCGGCCGGTGCCGTTCGAGCGCTGGGAGCTCGTCCGTCACGCCCTGAAGGTGAACGCGCCGCTCTCGTCGGGGATGGGTCGGCTCTTCGACGCCGTCGCCGCCCTGCTCGGCGTGCGCGAGACGGTCACCTACGAGGGCCAGGCGGCGATCGAGCTCGAGCAGCTCGCGGGCGATCGACCGGCGGCACCGTGGACGTGGCGCTTCGGCGACGGGACGAGTCTCGTCGCCGACTGTTATCTGGCGCTCGCGAGCGGCGGCAACCGGACGGAGATCGCCGCCGCCTTCCACGAGACCGTCGCGGCCGCCGCGGCAGCGGCGTGCGCGGAGGCAGGCGAGCCCCGAACGGT
>JBDSOJ010000047.1:0-9736 GCA_039914895.1 Gaiellaceae bacterium | reverse complement strand
CGCCGCCCATCAGCTTTAGGAACTGCTTGCGGGAGGCCGGGTCGTCGGCCAGCTCGCGGAGAGCCGGCTGCTCCGGGACTGTCTCCTCGGGGTGTCTCATGGGTCTCCTTCCGTGACAGGGGAGCGGAACGATCGTTGCGTCCGTCCCCGGGCGTATACCTAGACAGTTTCTGTACGAAACCGATGCAAAGGTGATTCGCGCCACGGGCGAAAACGGTTCGATCGGCGCAGCTACGCGGTCGGGGCGCTGAAGAGCGTCGGTCCCGTCGGAGCCTCGACGCCGCCGTCGGCCTCGAGCGTCACGGCGACTCTCTGCCCGCGGGCGACGCGGCGCGAGAGCATCGCGACGCCCGGTCGCTCGAACAGGCCGGCGCGGTGCGGGATGCCGCGGTCGAACACCCAGATCTCGTAGTCCCTGCCGGCCGGTGCGGGTGCAAGCCGCCTGACGACGAGGGCCGCGCGGCCGGTCGGCGTGACGACGAGGTTCGCCTCGCCGTCGGCGGTCTCGTGCACGCGGGCGTTGGGGTCGCCGAGCACGTCCAGCACGCTGTTCGCCTCGTCGAGGTCGTTCGAGAGCCCGAGCGACCAGATTCCGAGCGCGACCGCGACGACTGCCGCGACGGCCGCGGCCGAGGAGAGCACGGGGGCCGCGACGCGTCGTCGCAGCGGCACGACGTTCGGCCGCTCGCTCCGCGCCTGCTCCAGGATCCGCTCGCGGAGCGACGCGGGAGGCATGGGACCGCCTGCCGCACGGCCGAGCGAGCCGGAAACCTGCCAGAAGCCCTGGAACTCCTCCCGGCAGGGCTCGCAGGTGGCGAGGTGCTCCTCGTAGCGCTCGCGCTCGCCGGGATCGAGAGCGTCGAGCGCATAGCCCGCGGTCAGGTCGTGGAGGTCCATGCCGTCCTCTCCGTTCCGCTGTCGTTGATGTCGCCTCCGAGCAGCTCGCGCAAGCGCGTCAAGCCCGAGAACATCCTGCTCTTGATCGTGCCGAGCGGCTCGCCCAGTCGCTCCGCGAGCTGCGACTGGGTGTAGCCGCCGTAATAGGCGAGCTCTATCGCCTCGCGCTGCTGGTCGGGCAGCTGCGCCAGTGCCCCCTGGACGCGCTCCCGATCGAGCCGGAGCCACGCAGCTTCCTCGGCGGAGGCGGTCGCCGGCTCCGGGGCGCTCTCGAGCGGCTCGGCACGCCGGCGCTGCTCGCGCCTGACGAGGTCGACGGCGCGGCGGTGGACGAGGGTCAGAATCCACGTGGCGGCCTTCGCGCGCTCGGGGATGAACGAACCGGCGCTGCGCCAGAGGGCGAGGAACGCCTCCTGGACGGCGTCCTCGGCGAGCGCCTCGTCGCGCAGCACGCGGTAAGCGAGACCGTAGGCGCTGCCGCCGACGCGGTCGTAGAGCTCCGCGAGCGCCGATTCGTCGGAGCGGGAGACGAGGGCGACGAGGGCCTCGTCGGAGAGGTGGGCGTGATCGCGGCGACGGGCCACGGGCGCCGAGCCTACAGACAATGGGAGAACCTTTGAAGCCAGCACGGGCCTGATTCGTCTCTTCGCGCCGATCGGTTCGGCGAACGAGCGCGATCGAACCGGATCTCCGCTCCGGGCGAAGGAGGGCTGTCCATCAACTAGCAGGAGTGTGGAAGACATGAAGAAGGCAGCACTGGCGGCCGCCGCTCTCGGGGCCATCACGATTTCAGCGCTCGCCGCTGCCGTCGTGGGCTCCGGCCCGAGCGCCGGCACCGCCTCGAGCCACCGTGAGGCGCCGCTGATCTCGGAGGATCCGAGCGCCGACAACACGGATCTGTACGCGTTCCGCAGCCCGGACCGGCCGAACACGGTCTCGATCGTGTCGAACTGGATCCCGGCGGAAGACCCGGCGGCCGGCCCGAACTACTTCACGTTCTCGCCGTCGGCCCGCTACAACATCTACATCGACCGGAACGGCGACGCCCGCCCGGACATCACCTACCGGTTCCGCTTCCAGCGGACCGCGGGCCCGCTGTTCCTCGGCAATACCGTCCAGAAGTACTCGGCGACGAAGACCGTCAACGGGAAGACGCGGCTGCTGACGTGGGCGAAGACGCCCCCGAACAACATCGGCCCGCGGGCGACGCCGAACTACCGGGACCTGGCCGCCAAGGCCGTCGTCAACGTGAAGGGCACGCGGGTCTTCGCAGGCCAGCGTGACGACGCGTTCTTCGGCGACATCGGCGCGATCTTCGACCTGCTCGCGTTCCGCAAGGGCACGGGCGCCAACGGCGGCGGCAAGGACTTCTTCGCCGGCTACGCCGTCCACTCGATCGCGCTTCAGATCCCGATCGCGGAGCTGAACGCGAAGAACTCGACGATCGGCGTCTGGTCGTCCACCGACCGGCGCAACGTCACGGTCAACGGCAAGCTCAAGCGGGGCTGGACGCAGGTGTCGCGGATCGGCAATCCGCTCGTCAACGAGGTCGTCGTCCCGACGCCCTTCAAGGACAAGTGGAACCGCTCGGCGCCCGTCAACGACAAGCAGTTCGCCGGGCCGGTCGTGAAGCCGATCCTCGCGAAGCTGATGAACGACCTCTACAAGGTGAACGCGCCCGTGGACAACCGGGACGACCTCGTGGCCGTCTTCGGCACCGGCGTCAAGGGGCTCAACTTCACGGGCACCACGGTCGCGGACATGCTGCGGCTGAACTACTCGATCCCGGTGACGCCGAACGACAAGCAGAACCGCCTCGGCGTGATCGCGGGCGACAACGGCGGCTTCCCGAACGGCCGCCGGCTCGACGACGACGTGGTCGACATCGCCGAGCGCGTCATGGCCGGCTTCCTCAAGGGCAACAAGGTCGAGCTCGGCGACGGCGTCAACGCAGGCGACGTCCCCGCGCTCTCGTCCTTTCCCTACCAGGCCGACCCGCAGTCCGGGTTCGCCAACACGAAGGGGCTTCAGAAGCCCTAGCACGATCGAGACGGGAGGGCTTGCCTTGGCAGGCCCTCCCGGAGCACTCGAACACATGAGAATTCTCGCTGCCATCACGATCGTCCTCACCGTCAGCGCCGGCGCCCTCCTGGGCGGGGTGTTGCGTGACGCGCAGCCCGCCGAAGCGAGCGCCGCGGATGTCGCGCGCTCCCAACTCGCTGGGCTTCGAAGCGCTCGAGACACGGTTGGCGTCACTCGCGCCCTTCAGGCGACGCTACGCGTCAACCCGAAGGATCCCAAGTCGCTGACGCTGCTCGGCCTGGCCTATCACCAGCGCTACCGCGAGTCGGCGGATCCGACGTATCTGACGAGGGCGACCGGCCTCTTCCGCAAGGCGCTCCGGCTGCGGCCCGACGATCCGGCGGCGACAAGCGGGCTCGCCGGCATCGCTCTCTCCCGGCACGAGTTTCGCAGCGCGCTCGCGCTCGCCCGCGACGCGCGACGGCTGGCGCCCGACTCCGCCGCGCCGCTCGCCGCCCTGGGCGACGCGCTGCTCGAGCTCGGCCGCTACGACGAGGCCTTCGCCGCGTTCGACCGGATGACGTCTCTTCGCCCCGATCTCGGCGCCTACGCCCGCATCGCCTACTCCCGCGAGTTGCTCGGGCGGCCCCGCGAGGCGGTCGAGGCGATGTCGCTCGCGCTCGACGTCAGCGGAGGCCGCAAGGAGCCGTCGGCGTGGACGCTCGTCGAACTCGGCAAGCTGCACTTCAACGCTGGTCAGCTCGGCAAGGCGCGGGCCGCCTTTCGCGCCTCCCTCGACTTCTTCCCAGGGTACGTCTATGCGCTGGACTGGCTCGCGCGGACGGAGGCCGCGTCGGGCCGCTACCGGCCCGCGCTCCTGCTTGCCCAGCGTGCGGTCGACGCCGTGCCGCTGCCGCAGTTCGTCGCCACCCTCGGCGACATCCACCGCTCCCGCGGCGACCAGCGCGCCGCACGCGAGCAGTACGCCCTGATGGGTGCGATCCAGCAGCTCCTCCGGGCGAACGGCGTCAACGCCGACCTCGAGGTGGCGCTCTTCCGCGTCGACCACGGGATTCGCCTGCGCGAGTCGCTTGCGCTCGCGCGTGCAGCCCGCGCTGATCGCCCTTCGATCTACGGCGACGACCTGCTCGCGTGGGCGCTCGCACGGAACGGGCGCTGCGCCGAGGCGCGCCGCTACTCCGAACGCTCGCTCCGACTCGGCACGAAGGACGCGAGCCTCTACTTCCACCGGGGGATGATCGAGCGGTGCCTCAGTCGCGACGCGGAGGCCGCGCGCTGGTTCACGCGCGCGCTCGAGACCAACCCATACTTCTCGCTGATCTGGGCCGACACCGCCAGGAGGTATTCGTCGTGAAGCGCCTGTCGCTCGTCCTGATCGCGCTCGCGGTGCTGGCCGCGCCGGCGGCGGCGCTCGCCCACCCGCTCGGCAACTTCACCGTCAACCGCTTCAGCAAGGTGCAGCCCTCGGGGGACCGCGTCTACGTCGTCTACGTGCTCGACCTGGCCGAGATTCCCACCTTTCGTGAGCGGAAAGGCGTGACGAACGAAAGCGCGTACGCCGCGGCGACGGCGCGACGGATCGCGCAAGGCGCGGAGCTGACGATCGGCGGGAAACGCGTCGCGCTCGACGTGGTTGACCAGCGGATCGCGTTCCCGCCTGGCACCGGCGGCCTGCGTACGATGCGGCTCCAGGTTCTGCTGCGCTCGCCGCAGCTCGAGCCGGCGGCCGCACCGCTGCAACTGCGTTACGTGGACACGAACTACGGCGGCCGGATCGGCTGGCGCGAGATCGTGGCCCGCGCGACCGGCGACGCGCGCCTGATCTCGTCGTCTGCGCCGGAGCGGAGCGTCAGCTCGGAGCTGCTCGCGTACCCGAAGGATCTGCTGGAATCGCCGCCGGACGTCTCGAGCGCGTCGCTGCGATTCGAGCCGGGCTCGAGCCCCGGGCCGGTGCCGACGCTCCTGGGCGCGGAGCAGCTCGGTGCGCGCGTTGCCGTGCGCGCCCCGTCCGACAGCGGCTTCGCCGCGCTGATCGCCGAGGAGAACCTCTCGTTCGGCTTCATCCTTGTCTCTTTACTCGTCGCGCTCTTCTGGGGCGCCGCGCACGCGTTCAGCCCCGGCCACGGAAAGGCGATCGTGGCCGGCTATCTGATCGGCACGCGCGGCCGGCCGCGCGACGCGTTCGCCCTCGGCGGGATCGTCACCGTCACCCACACCGCGGGGGTGTTCGCCCTCGGGGGGATCACGCTCCTGCTCTCGGAGTTCATCGTGCCGGAGCAGCTGTATCCCTGGTTGAACCTCGTCTCGGCCCTGCTCGTGCTCGGCGTCGGGCTGGCGATCCTCCGCTGGCGCTTCCGGTCGTGGCGCCGCGGCGAGGCGCCCGGCGATCACCATCACCACGGCCACTCGCACGGGCACGACCACCAGCACGGCCACTCCCATAATCCGAAAGCGGCGGGCGAGTCGACCGGCCGCGGCGGACTGCTCGGGATCGGTATCTCGGCCGGGATCATCCCCTGCCCGACGGCGCTCGTCGTGCTGCTCGCCGCCATCTCGCTCCAGCGCGTTGGCTACGGGCTCGTTCTCATCGTCGCCTTCAGCTTCGGTCTGGCCGCGTCGGTCACCTCGATCGGGCTCGTCGCGGTGACGGCGAAGCGAGCCTTCAGCCGCATGTCCTTCGACGGCCCGCTGATCCGGGCCTTGCCTGCCGTCAGCGCGATCGTGGTCCTCGGCCTCGGTGTCGCGATGACCCTCCGCGCTCTGTCCCCCCTGATCTGAGAGGAGCTTCCGATGTTCGGACTCGACGACTGGATTGCGAACTTCTCCGATGGGGCTTCGCTTTGGCTGGTGGCGCTCGTCGCGGTATTCCTCGGGTTGCGTCACGCCGCCGATCCCGATCACCTCGCCGCCGTGACCACGTTGATCGCAAGCGGCCGTGACCAAGCCGGGCGCGCGGCCGCCCGCATGGGCCTTGCCTGGGGACTCGGGCACGGCGTGACGCTGTTCGTCTTCGGGCTGCCGATCGTCGTCTTCAACAAGTACCTCCCCGAGCGGCTCCAGCAGGGCGCGGAGACGGTGGTCGGCCTCGTGATCGTGTACCTCGCCGTCCGGTTGCTCTACCGCTGGCGGACCGGCTTCTTCCACGTGCACGAGCACGACCACGAGGATGAGCGCCATGCGCACCTGCACGCGCACGCCGAGAGCGCGGCCCACACGCACGAGCATCGAGCCCGCACCCCCCGCAGCGCCTTCGGCATCGGCCTCGTCCACGGGATGGGCGGGAGCGCCGGCGTCAGCATCCTCCTGCTCGCGACGCTCGAGTCCACCTCGCTGGCAGTTGTCTCGCTCGTGATCCTCGCCGTCTTCACGGCAGTCTCAATGACAGGCCTGACCGCCGCGTTCGGCCTCACCCTCTCGAGCTGCCGCGTGCGAGGATCCTTCGGCGGTCTCGCTCCCGCGCTCGGCGTCGCCAGCCTGACCTTCGGGTTCTGGTACGCGGCCGCAGCGTGGAGCCTCGTGCCATACCCGTTCTAACAGGAAGCGGAGGAGGATGACATGCGTTATCTGCTCGGAGCACTGCTGACCTCGCTCGCCCTGGTCGTGGCGGGGTGTGGCGGCAGCGACGACGAGTCGGCGAGCGGCGCCGGCAACGAAGCTGACCGCGCCTTTCTCGAAGGCATGATCCCGCACCACGACGGCGGGGTCGCGCTTGGCGAGCTGGCCGCCAGGCTGGCGGAGCACGACGAGCTGAAGGAGCTCGGAGAGAACGTCGAGGAGGTGCAGGCCGAAGAGGTCGAGCAGATGAAGCAGGCGCACGAACGTCTGTTCGGCGAGCCGTTCGCGGCCGAAGGCCACGGCGGTGACGACTCGCTCGCGAAGCTGGAGAGCGCCGAACCTTTCGATACTGTCTTCATCGACGAGTTGATTCCTCATCATCAGGAAGCGATCACGATGGCCCGCGAGGAGATCGCAGGCGGGAACGACGACGAGCTACAGGAGCTTGCCGAGGGCATCGTCGAGACCCAATCGAAGGAGATCGAGGACATGAACGCCTGGCGCGAGGACTGGTACGGCGCGCCCTCTCCGGCCGGCGGAGTGCCCGAGGAGTAGGCAGTCGCGGTAGGTTCAGCGCGTGGACGCGCTGAACGTGTTCGATTTCGAGCGCCTCGCCGAGACGACGCTCGGTCCCGGCGCCTTCGGCTACTACGCCGGCGGCGCCGGGGACGAGCACGCGATGACCGAGAACGTCGAGGCATGGCGCCGCCTGCGGCTACGTCCGCGCGTGCTCGTCGACGTCTCGGAGATCTCGACGGCGACGACGGTGCTCGGCGCGCCCGTCTCGATGCCGCTCCTCGTCGCGCCGACGGCGATCCAGAAGCTCGCGCATCCCGACGGGGAATCCGGGATGGCCCGCGCCGCAGCCGCAGCCGGAACGATCATGTGCCTCTCGACGTTGGCGACCTCGACGCCGGGCGACGTCGCCGCGGCCGCGCCCGGCGCTCCGCGTTGGTTCCAGCTCTACGTCTTCCGCGATCGCGGCGTCACGCGCTCGTTCGTCGACCAGGCGGTCGACAGCGGCTACGGCGCGCTCGTCCTCACCGTCGACGCTCCACGCCTCGGCCGTCGCGAGCGAGATCTGCGCACCGGCTTCCGCATTCCGGAGGAGGTCACGGTGCCGAGCCTGGCGGCGCTGGGCGGTTGGGAGGGCGCGACCCCGCTCGAGCTGCTCGGGGCGATCGACCCCTCGCTCCGCTGGGACGACCTCGCGGAGCTCCGCTCGCTGGCGTCGCTGCCGCTCGTCCTGAAGGGGATTCAGACCGCGGAGGACGCGCTGCTCGCGGTCGAGCACGGCGTCGACGCGATCGTCGTCTCGAACCACGGCGGCCGGCAGCTCGACGCGGTCGCACCGACGGCCGAGCTGCTGCCGGAGATCGTCGAGGCGGTCGCTGAGCGGATCGAGGTGTACGTCGACGGCGGCATCCGCCGCGGCTCGGACGTGGTCAAGGCGCTGGGTCTCGGAGCCCGGGCCGTCCTCGCCGGCCGGGCGCCTCTCTGGGGTCTCGCCTGCGATGGTGAGGCCGGAGCGCGCCGTGTGCTCGAGCTCCTTCGCGACGAGATCGAGCTGGCGCTCGCCCTGTGTGGCTGCACCTCTCCCGGCGCCGTCACCGAGACGCACCTCACTAGAGTGATCGCCCCGTGATCGACGCCCTCACCCGCAACGCCGTCGACGTCCTGCCTGCCGGCGGGCTCGACGCCAAACTGAAGCTCGGCCGGCCGCTCCGCGTCAAGCTTGGGATCGACGTCACCTCGCCCGACCTCCACGTCGGTCGCGGCATCCCGCTGCAGCGCATGCGTGCCTTTCAAGATGCCGGCCACGTCGGCGTCTTCATCGTCGGCGACTACACGACAAGGATCGGCGATCCCTCCGGACGCTCGGCCGAGCGACCGATCCTCTCACCCGAGGAGATCGATGCGAACGCCAAGACGTACGTCGAGCAGGCCTTCACGATCGTCGACCCCGAGAAGACCGAGGTGCGCTTCAACAGCGAGTGGCTCGCCGACCTCGACTTCGCCGACGTGATCCGGCTGACCCGGACGACCACCGTCGCGCAGATCCTGGAGCGCGACGACTTTTCGAAGCGCATGGCCGCCCGCGAGCCGATCTCCATCTCCGAGCTGCTCTATCCACTAATGCAGGCGTACGACTCTGTGGCGATCGAGGCGGACGTCGAGCTGGGCGGCACCGACCAGCTCTACAACCTGCTCGCGGGCAGGATGGTGATGGAGGCGTACGGCCTCGAGCCGCAGGTCGTGCTGACGACGCCGCTCCTCCTCTCCTGGGACGCCGAGAAGATGAGCTCGTCGGTCGGCAACAACATTCCGTTGACCGCGCCCGCAGAAGAGCAGTTCGGCCGGACGATGCGGATCCCGGACTCGCAACTCGAGGAGTGGTTCCGGCTCGTGCTCGAGCGTGAGGTGCCCGTGGGCGAGCCGATGGACGCCAAGCTCGCGCTCGCGCGCGCGATCGCCGCGCGCTCGCACGGAGAGGCGGCTGCCGACGCGGCGGCCGCACACTTCACCCGCGTCGTGCGGGAGGGTCAAGCACCGGACGAGGTTCCGGACGCCTCTGTTCCGGCCGGTGACCCGGTGCACCTGCCAGCGCTGCTGGCCTCTGCGTTCGGCCTCTCGACGAGCGAGGCGCGCCGGCTGATCGCCCAGGGCGGCGTCAAGGTGGACGGGGAGGTCGCGACCGAGCTCGATCTCCCTCGCGGCACGCTCGTGGGCTCGACGCTGCAGGCCGGGAAGCGTCGCTTCGCCCGCTTGCGCGAAACCGCTTGACAGAGCCCTTGTCTTTGCTACTGTTCCTCGGCCGCCCGAAAGGGTCGGCGCAGCAAAGTCCCCGTCCTCGACACAACCGGAGCGTCTCCCAAGCCCGATCGGATACGATCAAGCACAGCAGCTTTGGAGGCCTCTGGCGCGAGTCGGAGGCTTTTTTGCGTCGCCACCTGAAGCGTGGCACTGGTCTTTGAAAACTCAACAGCGTGCGTTACGTCGAGACCTCATGGTCTCGCGGGCCTCTGCCTGTCAAAGGGCACGGCCTGTGAGTCGTATGAGGCTCTAACCTCGTCACCTCCTCGAACCGGCTTGCCGGCTCGAGGCAGGAGACACTTTGAGCTCAAGCTCGAAGAGAAGCTTGCTCCGCTTGCGGAGCAAACACATCTTCACGGAGAGTTTGATCCTGGCTCAGGACGAACGCTGGCGGCGCGCTTAACACATGCAAGTCGAGCGAGAACCA
>JBDSOJ010000237.1:0-4961 GCA_039914895.1 Gaiellaceae bacterium | reverse complement strand
CGTCGGGCTGCGGGGCTGGCCCTGGCGCGGACTCGGCTCGCCGGCCGGCGCCTCCTCGGTCGCCCCTACTCCGCGTGACTATGCTTTTCGCCGGAATGACCGACGAGTCGAGACCGAACGAGCACCCCGTCAGCGGGATCGAGCGCCGGAACGGAGCCGTCGTGATCCACCTCGTCGGCGAGCTCGACCTCTACAACGCGCCCGCGGTGCGAGACACCCTCCTCGAGCTCTGCTCGGAGCAGCCGGAACGCCTCGTCGTCGACCTCGGCGACGTCGAGTTCGTCGACTCGACCGCTCTCGGTGTCCTGATCGAGGCGCGGTCGAAGCTCGAGAACGGGCACTCATTCCTGCTCGCTGCTCCCGGGCTCGAGACGCACCGAGCACTGAGGATCTCGGGGCTCGACCGGCACCTCTCCGTGCACGAGTCGATCGACTCGGCGCTCGCGGCGAAGCTGAGCTGAGCGAGCGATGCGCGTGCTGACCGTCGCCGTCACCGCACTCCTCATTGCCGGGGTCGCCGGCGCGCAAGCGCGAAAGGACGGCCTGCCGTCGTACGTGAACGGCTACGCCGCCTGGACGAAGCTGAACGCGAGCCCGATCCGCGGCGGCTCGCCGGCGCATCAGGGGACGAAGAATATCTACGCGAGCAGGCGCAAGGTCGGCCGGCGCTATCCCGTCGGCACGATCATCGTCAAGACAGCGACGCCGCCCGGCAAGCGCTGGCTCTCGCTGGTCGCGACGATGCGGAAGATCACGGGCACGCGGAACGGCGGCTGGCGCTGGGAGGAGTTCACGCGCTCGTCCCCGACCGCCCGGTTCGCGAGGATCGGCTTCCCCGAGTCGGGCTGTGCCGCGTGCCACGCCCAAGCGAAGGCGAACGACTACGTGTTCACGCGGCGTTGAGCAGGCGCTCGAGCGCGGGCGCGAGCCCGAGCGAGTCGCGCAGCTCCTCGTAGGCGCGCCGTGTCTCGGCACCGGCCGGCGCGCCTTTGACCGCCCGGATGAGGACGTTCTTCGCCGTGTGCTCGAGCGGCACGAGCTCGACCAGTTGCGCGCGGTAGCCATGCAGCTCGAGCAGCTGCGCGCGAAGCGTGTCGGTCACGAGCGCCGCGAAGCGCTCCTTCGCCAGCCCGTGGCGCAGCAGCGGCGCGAGCAGCGAGCTCTCGAGCTGACGGTAGGCCTCCTTCTGGCAGCAGGGAACGGCCAGGATCGCGTCCGCCTGCCAGCGGATCGCCTGCGCGAGCGCGTCGTCGGTGGCCGTGTCGCACGCGTGCAGGCTGACCACGAGGTCGACCTCTTCGGGCGTATCGAAGCTCGCAATGTTGCCGCGCTCGAAGCGGAGTCCGGCCGCGCCGGAGCGCTCGGCAAGTGCTGAGCAGGCCGCGATCACATCCGGCTTGAGGTCGAGTCCGACGATCTCGACGTCGCGGCCGCGAAGCTCGGTCAGCAGGTGGTGGATCGCGAAGGTCAGGTACGACTTGCCGCAGCCGAGGTCGACCACCCGCAGAGTTCCGTCGGGCCGCAGCGACGGGACGACGTCGTCGACGAGCTCGAGGAAGCGATTGACCTGCCGGAACTTGTCGTAACGGCTCTTGCGCACCGCGCCGTCGGGCCTCATCACGCCGAGCTCGACGAGGAACGGCACCGCTCGGCCCTCCTCGAGCAGGTAGCGCTTGCGCCGGTCGTGCTCGCGTGACGTGGCCGGCCGCGTCGGAGGCCGGCGCAGCACCTTCTCACCCAGCACCTGCCAGTCGGCGTCTCTGGTCTGGAGGAGCCCCTGGCCGTAGTCGGCAAGGAGCAGGCCCAGCCGCTCGCGCGCCTCGTCGGACGGGAGGTTCTCGTGCGTGACGCGGTCGGCCAGTTGCGCCGTGAACTGAAACGCAGTCTCGCCGCGCAGCTCGACCGGCTCCACCGTCGTCCGCTTCGGGAGGTCGTTCGAGCGGGGCTTGGAGAGCACTGCTCGGAGCAGCGAGTGCTGCTCGAAAACGTTGTTCAGGAGCTCGTCGAGCGCCTGCATCGCCATCCGTCTTGTCTGCTCGGGACGTGTCCCAGGGACTGTCCCTGGGACACGTCCCTCACAGCCCGGCCGCCTCCAGCAGCTTCAGCCAGAGCTCGCTCCGGGTCGGGAAGCACGGAACGGCGTGGGCGAGCCGCTCGAGCGGTACCTCGCCGACGACCGCGATCGTGGCGGCGTGCAGCATCTCGCCGACCTCGAAGCCGACGAACGTGGCGCCGGCGACGATCCCGCGGACGTCGTCGAGCACGAGCCTCGATGTCCCGGCAACGTTCCGGCCGGCGAAGCTGGCGCCGGCGGTGTCGCTCGTGGGCACGTCGACCGCACGCACGACCATCCCCGCAGCCTCGGCCGACGCCAGCGTGTGACCGACCGCCGCCACCTGCGGGTCGGTGAAGATCACGCGCGGCGAGAGGGCGCCGTCGGAGACGAGCGTCGCGTTCTTTCCCAGGATCGCGTCCGCGACGAGTCGTGCCTGGTACTTGCCCATGTGCGTCAGCAGCGCCCGCCCGTTCGCGTCGCCGATCGCGTAGAGCCAGTCGTGCCGCGGCGAGCGCAGGTTCGAGCCGACCTCGACCGGCTTCCCCGGCTCGAGCCCGACCGTCTCGAGCCCGAGCTCGTCCGTCAGCGGCCGGCGACCGACCGCGACGAGCAGCTCCGCGCCGCGGGCGCTCGTCCCGTCCTCGAGCTCGACGGTCACCTCGGCACCGTCGCGCGAGACCCCGATCGCGCGGCAACCCGTCCGGACGTCGACGCCGGCCTCGACGAGCGCAACCTCGACCTCCGCCGACGCGAACGGCTCCTCGCGCACGATCACGCGCGGCGCGCCTTCGAGCAGCACGACCCGCGTCCCGAGCGACGACCACGCCTGCGCGAGCTCGACTCCGACGACGCCGCCGCCGAGGATGACGAGGCTCTCCGGCGGCTCCTTCGCGGTCGTCGCCTCCCGGTTCCCCCACACACGCGCAGCGGCGAGACCAGGGATCGGCGGCATCGCCGGCCCGCTGCCGGTCGCCACGATCACTGCCCGCCGCGCCACGAGCACATCGTCGGCGACAACCACGCGGCGCTCCCCGGCCAGGCGCCCTTGACCCCGCACGAGCGTCACGCCGCGCTCCTCGAGCCAGGGCAGCTGCGCGGAGTCGTCGAGCTCGTGGATCACCTCGTCGCGCCGCGCGAGCACCGCCGCCGCGTCCAGTCCCTCCGCCCGCAGGCCCGGGACCCGCCCCACCTCCGCGAGCAGCTCGGCCGGCCGCAGCAGCGCCTTCGACGGCATGCAGGCGTAGTAGGAGCACTCGCCGCCGACGAGATGCTGCTCGACGAGCGCGACCGACACGCCCGCTTCGCCCAACCGCCCCGCGGCGACCTCCCCGGCGGGGCCGGCGCCGATCACGACAACGTCGAACGTCATTTCGGCCACGGCCGAGTCTGGCACATCGGCGTGTGCGACGATCCGCGCATGAGCACGACGCTCGACCCGCACCAGCTCAGGAGGCTGATGGCCGGCTGGGCGACCGGCGTCGCCGTCGTCACGAGCCGTGACGACTTGGGCCCGCGCGGGGCGACCACGAATGCGCTCACCTCCCTCTCCCTCGAGCCGCTGCTCGTCCTGGTCGCGCTCGATCGCGCCTCGAACACGCTCGACGCGGTCCGCAGCTCCGGCCGCTTCTGCATCAACGTGCTCGCTTCCGACCAGGAGCAGATCGCGCGCCGCTTCGCGACGAAGGCGAGCGGCGAGGAGAAGCTCGCCGGCGTTCCGCATCAGCTCGTCGACGGCGTCCCCGTGCTCGCGGGCGCGATCGCGTGGCTCGCGTGCGAGCTCGACCGCGAGCTTGACGGCGGCGACCACACGATCCTGCTCGGCCGGCCGCTGGCAGCAGGGTCCGACCCCGATGCCGACCCACTCCTCTTCTACGGCGGCCGCTATCACCCGCACGGGCTTCGCTGAGCCCGGTTGTCCGGCGTTGCCCGTAGTGTGCCCGAGGTGTCCGGCCTTGCAGAGGTAGGCGATTTCGTGCCCGCCTCGCACGGCGGCGGGCAGGTGGACCGGCTCACCCAGTGAGGATGCCCGGCCGAAGAGCACGTCTCGGCTTGCTCGCGCTCGTGCTGCTCCTCTGTGTCGCCGGGGCGTCGGCGACGCTTGCGCGGAGCGAGCGCATCGGAAACAAGCTCCACGCGTTCGCGCTGTCGGTCGGCGTCACCGGCGAGGACGACCTCGCCGGGCGCTTCACGAAGGGCGTGCTCACGGGCACCTCCTCGACGCGACCGACCGTGCTCCAGCTCGGTCCGGACGGCCGGCTCTACGTCGCTCAGCAGGACGGGCTGATCAAGGCGTACTCGGTCGCGCGCGCCGGGCGCGGCGCCTACCGAGTGACGGCGACCGAGGCGATCGCAACCGTGCGCCGGCTTCCTAACCACGACGACGACGGCCGGCCCAACTCGACGGTGCACGGACGCCAGCTGACCGGCATGGTCGTCTCGGGCACGGCTGCCGCGCCGGTGCTCTACGTCAGCTCGAGCGATCCGCGCGTCGGGGGCGACGCGGACGGCGACGACACGAACCTGGACACGAACTCCGGCGTGAACTCGCGGCTGACGCGCGTCGACGGCGCCTGGCGGCGCCTCGACCTCGTCCGCGGGCTGCCACGATCGGAGGAGCTGCACGCGACCAACGGGCTCGCGGCACCGTCAGACGTTAGCCTGAGCGCCGGCGAGCCATCGGATCCTGGGGTCAGCCGCTGAGCAATGATGCAGATCGAGCGAAGCCGACGCGCGGACTCGAACCGCGGACCCTCTTTATTACGAGTGATGCTCGTGGCTGGTGAGACCTCGGCTCGAATGAGGTGGCGTGTAGCTTGAGGCGTTCGAAGATCCGCTTCTCGAGGGTTCGCGCGAGTGTTTCGCCCGTCACGCGCTCGACGACGAGCCCGAAGCACGTCGTGCCGGT
>JBDSOJ010000234.1:0-8355 GCA_039914895.1 Gaiellaceae bacterium | reverse complement strand
GAGGACTTCGCGGTCAGCTACGAGATCGCGCCGGCGAAGATGGCGCCGGGCGTCTACCGGCAGATCAGCGGCAACACGGCGCTCGCGTACGGGCTGATCGCGGCCTCGAAGCTCTCCGGCCTCGACCTCTTCCTCGGCGCCTATCCGATCACGCCCGCCAGCTCGATCCTCGAGGAGCTGGCGCGGCACAAGAGCTTCGGCGTCCGCACCTTCCAGGCCGAGGACGAGATCGCCGCGGTCGGCGCGGCGCTCGGCGCGGCGTTCGGCGGCTCGCTCGGCGTCACAACCTCCGCAGGGCCGGGGATCGTGCTCAAGCAGGAGACGATCGGGCTCGGGATCATGCTCGAGCTGCCGCTGCTGATCCTCGACATCCAGCGCGCCGGCCCTTCGACCGGGATGCCGACGAAGCCGGAGCAGGCCGACCTGCTGATGGTGCTCTTCGGCCGCAACTCCGAGAGCCCGGTGCCGGTGCTCGCGGCCTCGACGCCGGCTCAGTGCTTCCACGCCGCGATCGAGGCTGCGCGGATCGCGCTCAAGTACCGCACACCCGTCTACCTGCTCAGCGACGCGTACCTCGCGAACGGCTCCGAGCCGTGGCTGATCCCGCAGGTGGAGGATCTCCCGGACATCTCGACGCAGTTCGCGTCGGTCGGCGAGGGCGAGTTCATGCCGTACGCGCGCGACCCCGAGACGCTCGCGCGGCCGTGGGCAATCCCCGGCACGCCCGGGCTCGAGCACAGGATCGGCGGGCTCGAGAAGGCCGACGTGACCGGCTCGATCTCCTACGACGCCGACAATCACGACCTGATGACGCGCCTGCGCGCCGCGAAGGTGGCCGGGATCGCGAACGACATCCCCGAGCTCGTGGTCGACGATCCTGATGGCGCCGACACGCTCGTGCTCGGCTGGGGCTCAACGTACGGCCCGATCGGCGCGGCGGTGAAGCGTGTCCGCCGCGCGGGACACAAGGTTGCGCGGGCGCACCTCCACTACCTGAACCCGTTCCCGCGCAACACGGGCGAGGTGCTCCGCCGCTACGAGAAGGTGCTGATCCCGGAGATGAATCTCGGCCAGCTGCTGAAGCTCGTGCGCGCCGAGTTCCTCGTCGACGCGGTCGGCTACAACCGAGTCCGCGGCACTCCGTTCAAGGCCTCCGAGCTGGCCGAGGCGATTACCGCGCTGGCGGAGTCGTGAGGCCGAAGAAGAAGACCCCGGACCGCCGCGGCGTGCTGCTGAAGGAGCAGCCGTTCAGCTTCCGGCAGCGGCAGGACGGCTCGGTGGCGATCTTCTGGAAGCGCGTTCCCGCCACCGTGCTCACCGGCAAGCTGGCGGAGAACTTCCTCGCCGTCTCGTCGGACTGCAGCGGCCAGGAGCTGCAGCTGCTGATGGCGAAGGCGGCCGGCAACTTCAAGCGCGGAAACGAGCGACGGCGATGAGAGACCTGCCCCTGATCGTGGCCGACGGCTGCACGCTCTCTCCCGGCGGGCTCGCCGATCAGGCGGGTCGCGCCGCGCGCCTGCTTCCCTCTGTCGTGAAGGTGAGGCGGTCGGAGGACGAGCTGCGCGTGTTCTTCGGGCCGGGCGTGAATCGTGCGCTCGTCGACGAGGTCGTGGCGACCGAGAAGCAGTGCTGCTCGTTCCTCGAGATCGGGTACGACGACGCGGAGCGGCTGCTGCGGATCGGGGCGCACGACGCGCCGGGTCGCGAGATCGTCGGCCAGATGGCGGGATTCTTCGGGGAGGGTCGTTGAGCGAGAACGGGCACGGGCTGGTGCAGTTGACTAAGAAGGACTTCACCTCCGACCAGGAGGTGCGCTGGTGCCCGGGCTGCGGCGACTACGCGATCCTGAACGCCGTCCAGTCGTTCATGCCCGAGCTCGGCCTCAAGCGGGAGAACATCGTCTTCGTCTCCGGGATCGGCTGCGCCGCCCGCTTCCCCTACTACATGGAGACGTACGGGATGCACTCGATCCACGGCCGCGCGCCGGCGATCGCGACCGGGCTCTCCGTGTCTCGCCCGGACCTGTCCGTGTGGGTCGTCACCGGCGACGGCGACTCGATGTCGATCGGCGGCAACCACCTGATCCACGCACTGCGCCGGAACGTGAACCTGAAGATCCTGATGTTCAACAACAGGATCTACGGGCTGACGAAGGGCCAGTACTCGCCGACGAGCGAGCTGGGGAAGGTGACGAAGTCGACGCCAATGGGCTCGCTCGACCACCCGTTCAACCCGCTCTCGCTGGCGATCGGCGCCGAGGCGAGCTTCGTCGCGCGCGCGATCGACACCGACAAGAAGGAGCTGACCGAGGTGCTTCGCGCCGCCGCGCACCACAAGGGGAGCGCCTTTGTCGAGATCTACCAGAACTGCAACATCTACAACGACAACGCGTTCGACTTCGTCCGCGAGCAGAAGGAGAACCGGTTGTACCTGCGCCACGGCGAGCCGATCGTGTGGGGCGACAAGGGTGTGCGGCTGTTACCGGACGGGTCGCCGGAGGTCGTGACTGCGTCCTCGGAGGGGCTGCTGATCCACGACGCACACGCCCACGAGCCGGCGCACGCATTCGCGCTGTCCCGGATGACGCAGACCGTGATCGGCGCCACCCCGATGGGCGTCTTCCGCTCCGTCGCGCGCCCGGTCTACGACGAGCTGATGGCAGAGCAGATCAGCGTGGCGAAGGCGAAGGGCGAAGGCGAGTTGGCTGCGCTGCTCAGCAGCGGCGATACCTGGTCAATCGACTGACTGACTCCGAGCCGCGAGCGCATGGCGCCGCCGACCAACGTGATGGGGCCTGCGTCATCCGCAGATTCTAGAATCGGCGGGATGCCCCCACCCTCGTTGCACGAGGGCGCCGAGCGGGCGCAGTTCGCGGTGCTCGAGGGGAAGATTGAGGCGGTCAAGCTCGTGGACGGGATCCCGCGCGTCGTCGGCGAGCGCCAGGTCGGCGACATCTTGGCGAGGTGCCGATCGCGCTCGGGACGTTCTTCCCGGTCGGCTTCGCACCAGAGCCTGGGTCGCGGCGCTACTGGACGCTGACTGGGTGAGAAACCAACGAGCGCTGTTGCGTCCGCGACACGACCCGGCGTAGGCTCCGCGGGTGGCGTTCGAGGAGCTGATGGGGCTCTCTAATCGGTTGCTCGGCGACGCGCAGGCGCTGGCGGCGCTCGTCGCGCGACTCGGCTCGACGAACTCGGTGTCGAGGGTGATCCGGCGGTGCGGGCGCAGCTCGATCGCGTTGTAGACGCACTTGGCGTCGGCGACCAGATCTCCGCGCTGGAAGAAGGCCAGCGTGCGGTCATCCTGTCGTTCAGCCGCTCGTACCTCGCCGAGGCGCTCGATCTCGTCGACGATCCCGCGCGGCCCGGGTCGTGGAGTCACCACGATCCGTTGCTGTTGCAGGCGCAAGGCTCGGCGTCCGCGCTCGTCGCGCGACTTATCGACGCCGCGGGGGTGGCGAACGACGGAGATCGAATCCTGGACGTGGGCACCGGAGTCGGCGGCCTCGCGGCCGCGCTTGCGACCACGTATCCGAGCTCGGCGGTCGTCGGGATCGACCCCCTGGGAGCCCGCGCTCGTGCTTGCGCGCGAGTTCGCTCAGCGGGGCTGGGCGACCGGGTCACAGTGCTGAACGCGACCGTGGAGGAGTTCGAGGACGGCGACGGGTTCGATCGCGCCTGGCTCCGTCGTTCTTCATCCCGGAGAAAGTCGTCGATCGCGCGCTCTCCCGGCTGCACGAGCTGCTGCGGCCGGGCGGGACGCTCGTCGTCGGCATCGGCGCGAGCGGCGACGACGAGCTCGCGGCTGCGGTCGACGACCTCTTCACCGTCCGCTCGGGCGGCTCGACACTCACCCCGGCCGAGGCGCTCGCGCGGCTGGAGCGGGCGGGCTTCACGAACACTCGACTGCTGGAGCGCACGTGGGACGCGCCACTCCAGCTTGTCGCCGCCGTTCGATCCTGACGACGCAAGCCCGACAGAGACGCGGGTCGCTAGGCTCGGATCATGGTGACGGCAGAGGAGATCGGGTCGGTCGCGGTCTTCGCCGGTCTCTCCGACGCCGACCGCGAGCGGCTCGCGCGGGCGGCGGCGGACATCACGCTCGCGCCCGGCGAGTACGCGGCGCACGAAGGGGGCGAGCGGGCGCTCTTCGCCGTGCTCGACGGGAGGATCGAAGCCGTCAAGCTCGTCGACGGGATCCAGCGCGTCGTCGGCGATCGCCAGGTCGGCGACATCTTCGGCGAGGTGCCGATCGCGCTCGGGACGTTCTTCCCGGTCGGTTTCCGTGCGGCCGAGAAGACGCGCGTCCTCCGAATCGAGCCGAACGACTACCACGCCGTCGCCTCCGTCCAGCCCGACGTCGCGAAGGAGGTGGGCAGGCTCGCCGCAGATCGGATGTCGGGGCTGCGCGGTCTCCAGGGAATCGCCGCGGCGCCTCCGCCGCCGCGCGCGCTCGTGGTCGGGCACCGCCTCGATCCCTACTGCACGGAGCTGCGGCACTTCCTCGATCGCAACCAGATCAGCTTCAAATGGATCGCCCCCGATTCCCCCGATGCGGCCGAGGAGTGGGGCGGCCCGCTGCCGATCGCCGACGACTGCCCCGTGATCCGGATGCTCGACGGGAAGACCGTCGTCCGGCCGGAGCAGCGCCGAGTGGCCGAGCTGCTCGGGCTCGCCACGGAGCCGGCCGCGGCCGAATACGACGCCGTGATCGTGGGAGCCGGCCCGGCCGGGCTGGCCGCCGCCGTGTACGGCGCGTCGGAAGGTCTGCGCACGATCGTGATCGAGCGGGAGGCGCCCGGCGGCCAGGCCGGCACGTCGTCGCGGATCGAGAACTACCTCGGCTTCCCCTCGGGCGTGTCGGGTGACGAGCTCGCCAGCCGGGCGCTGCAGCAGGCGTGGCGGCTCGGCGCGGAGGTGCTCGTGACCCGGACGATCACGCGGATCGACGCGGCAACCCGGCAGGTGCACCTCGACGGCGGCGACGTCCTCCGTGCGCGGACGATCATCCTCGCGTGCGGCGTCACCTGGCGGCAGCTGGCGGTCGAGGGGTGCGACCGGCTCACCGGGAAGGGTGTCTCCTACGGCGCGGCCCGCAGCGACGCGGCGGCCGCCCACGGCCTCGACGTCCACATCGTCGGCGCGGGGAACTCGGCCGGGCAGGCGGCGATGCACTTCTCGAACCATGCGAAGAGCGTGACGGTTTTCTGCCGCGGCGAGACGCTCGAGAAGAGCATGTCGCGCTATCTCGTCGAGCAGCTCGAGGCCCGGTCAAACATCTCGACGCTCTACCGAACCCAGGTCGTGGCCGCACACGGTGACGACTCGCTCGAGGCGGTCGAGATCCGGGACGACGCCAGCGGCGAGACGCAGCGGCTCGAGTCCGGCGGCCTCTTCATCTTCATCGGCGCCGACGCCGAGACGGCCTGGCTACCGCCGGAGATCGCGCTCGACCGCCGCGGCTACGTGCTTACCGGCTCCGACGTGCGCGATGCCGGCCGCTGGGAGCTCGACCGCGACCCCTACCTGCTCGAGACGAGCGTCCCCGGCATCTTCGCGAGCGGCGACGTCCGCCTCGGCCCGGTGAAGCGCGTCGCGGCGGCCGTCGGCGAAGGGAGCATGGCGATCGCGTTCGTTCACCAGTATCTGAAGGAGTCGTGAGCGAGTTCACGAGCCGGCTCGCGGTGGGTCGTGTACCTGGCCAGCGGGGCGAAGATCGCCAACGCTCCGGCGACGATCTCTGTCGTCGGCATCAAGGTCACAATCAAGGCGCCCCGGCTTCCGGCCAAAGGCCTCTCGCCCAGCGGCACCTACAGGGTGCCCAGGGCTCCGATCGCCTACGAGTCCAAAGGAACGCTCAAGGGCAACACGGTGAGCGGCAACTACGCCCCGCCGCTCGGTGGGACGGGCGAGTACTTCGTTGCGAAGGGCACCTTCTTCCCTGCGACGATGACGTTCGTTGGGAAGCTCTCGGTCGTCACGCGCGGATACCAGGGAACTTCCACCGTCCGCGCCAAGAAGGCGTAGCGCCGGCTGGGGCGACTAGCACTTGCGTCCGTGGCGGCGCGTGGTCGACTTCCTCGACGGAGCGCTACTCGGGCGCTGACGGCACAGGGCCGGGAGCGAACGCCGGCAGCTCGAGGCCCTGCTCCTCGATCATCCTTCGCACGCCGGGACGCTCGAGCGTGCGGAGGAAGTGCGCGCGGAGGTTCTGACGCTCCCACGCCGGCGGCTCGAGGTTGCGGCCCCAGCGGGTCAGCATGAAGAGGAAGAGATCGGCGACCGTGCGCTCGTCGCCGACGAGCCAGTCGTGGCCGGCGAGGTGCGCGTCGATGCGGGCGTGGTGCTCGCTCAGCTCCGCGTCGGCCAGCTCTTTGACGCCTTCCGTCCCGTAGCGGTGCGGGTAGAAGTGGCGCATCTGTGTCATCTGCACCGTGTTCGAGAGCCACAGCAGCCACCGGTAGAGGTCCGAGCGCTCGGGTGAGCCGACCGGCGGCGCGAGGCGCGCGTCGGGAAAGCGATCAGCGAGGTGGAGGCAGATCGCGGCCGATTCCGTCAACACCAGGTCGCCGTCCTCGAGCGTCGGGATCTTCCCCCACGGGTTAAGCGAGAGGTACGCGTCGGAGGGGTGTCCTTCCGCGTTGCGGTCGACCCGGACGAGCTCGTACGGGACGCCGATCTCGGCGAGCGCCGCGTGTGGCGCCATCGCCGCGGTGCCAGGGAGGTAGTGGAGCCGCATCGCTCGCGATTGTACGCAGGCCCTAGATCGTTCGGATCAGCCCGGCCATCAGAGCGGCGGCCGCGGCGGGAGCGAGGCCGCTCCGGTCGAGACTCCGCCAGGTATTGAACTCGAGCGCGAGCGCGACCACCGCCGTCGCCCGCAGTCTCCGATTCCCCCTCGTTCCGAGCTCGCGAACGAGGTCGGCGACGACCAGCGCGAAGCGCTCCCGAACGCCGTGCAGCACCTGACCGAGCGCCGGGATGGTCTCGCCATCACGGTAAACGTTGCCGAGCACGCGCTGATTCTCCGCGTAGAACGCGTACTGGGTGCCGAGCGCCTGCTCGAGACCGAGGCCGCTGAGCTCGGGCGGCGGGTGTAGGGCGGCGAAGTGAGCCGAGCAGGCGGCGAAGAGCGAGAGCTCGTCCGGGAACTGGTTGTAGACAGTCGGCCGGCTTACCCCTGCACGGGCCGCGATCTCGGCGATCGTCGTCCGCGCGGGCCCGATCTCCCCGTGCAGCTCGAGCGTGACCTCGGTGATCTTCCGGCGCGTGCGCTCCTGCGCCTCCGCGCGGTTCTTGAGCTGGTATCTCCTCGTGCCGGTCATTGACTTGACAGAGCGTAATCGAAAATATAGCGTCGCCACACATCATTTTACAGAGTGTCAAACGAAAGGAGCTCGACGTGATCGGGACCACGCTGGAGGCGCAGGAGCTGATGGAGGGCTGGAGCGCCACCGACTCTCAGATGCGTGCGAGGGCGAGCTTTCCGCTCTTCGCCGCGCACGGCACGAAGAGCACTGCGGTTGTCTACTTCGAGGTCGAGCCCGGCGACCATCTCGGGCGTCACACGGACAGTGCCGAGGAGATCCTCTTCATCGTCGACGGCGAGGGCGAGGCGGTCGTGGGCGAGGAGCGCGCAACGGTCTCGCGTGGCTCGCTCGCGCTGATCCCCGAGCTCGTTCCCCACGACCTCTACGCCACGGGCACCGGCACGCTCAAGGTGATCGGCTTCTTCTCGGCGGCCGAGGTAGAGAGCATCTTCGACGATCCGATGCAGCCCTTCGGCGAGCGGGTCCTCGGCACGCCGCCGCTCGAGGCGGTCGCCTAGTCGCGCGCGCAGCACGTAATCTCGCGTTCGTGAGCAGCTCGCGCGCGAGGCGTCTTGACCAGTTGGGCGTGCTGGTCCCTCTGATCTTTCTTCGCCGGTGTCGTCCTGGTCAGCTGGAGCGAGCGCGACTTCATGGCCAAGCTGGGCTGGGATCAGTGGCCGAGCGGGACGGCGCTCGGGCCGAACGGCTGGGCGACCGTGCTCACGTTCTTCCTCACGGGCCTCTGCCAGATCGCCTTCGGCTGGGCTCTCCTCGGTCAGGCAGGCGGGAGCCGGGTGCGCAAGCTCGGGATCGTCCCTGCTGATC
Organism: Gaiellaceae bacterium; assembly: GCA_039914895.1. Classification (GTDB taxonomy): domain Bacteria; phylum Actinomycetota; class Thermoleophilia; order Gaiellales; family Gaiellaceae; genus Gaiellasilicea. The sequence goes on along the minus strand of JBDSOJ010000234.1, from coordinate 221 downwards.
CTGTCCGGGCTCGGGATGGCCGCTCTCTCGTTCAAGACCGATGCGGAGGGCGCCGATGCGACCTGGCACGGCCAGTTGCACGTGATCGCCTACTTCACGTTCTTCCTCTCGCTGCTGCTCGCGTACGTGTTCCTCGGCTGGGGCTCCTGGCGGCGGTTCGCCTCTTCCTCGTGGAAGTACGCGCCGCTTGCGCTCGTGCCCCTGCTGGGCGCGCTCGTGCT
>JBDSOJ010000173.1:0-17935 GCA_039914895.1 Gaiellaceae bacterium | reverse complement strand
GGCGGCGCCGCCACCTTCGCGCCGAGCTCCTCGAGTCCGGTAACGAGCCGCTCGACCAGACCCCGGACGTGCGCCTGGATCGCGGGAACGCCCACCTCCGCGATCAGGCCGACCCCGGCGACGCCGGCGTAGATATTCGGCACCGGCGGCGTGCCGGCGTCGAAGCGACGGGCGCTCCGGTGCGGCCGGTAGCGCTCGATCTGCATGTCGAAGACGTTCTCGTCCGCGAACCAGCCGGTCTGGACGGGGACGAGCTCCTCGACAAGCCCCGGCCGGAGCGCCATGAACGCAAGTCCGGCGGAGGCGAGCAGGTACTTGACCGTGCCGCCGACGACGACGTCACCGGCCCTGGCCGCGTCGAGCGGGATCGCGCCGATCCCCTGGTAGCCGTCGACGAGCATCAGCGCGCCGTGCTCGCGCGCGAGCCCGTAGATCGACTCGACCTCGTGCACCGCGCCCGTTCGGTAGGAGACGAAGGTCGAGGCGACGAGCGCCGTCCGCTCGTCGATCGCGGCGGCGTAGGCCTCGGGATTCGGTTCGACGTGGACGACCTCGGCGCCGCGGAGCTCCTGCGCGTGTGCGATCTGCCCGATCGTCGGGAACTCGTTCTCGGAGATGACGATCCTGTTGCGCTCGCCGCGAAACTGAAGCGCGGAGATGAGGCCGCTGACCGCGGCGGAGACGGAGGTCTGGATCGCGACGTCGTCCGGTGCCGCACCGAGCAGGCTCGCGAACGCAGCGCGCGCCGCCTCGGACCGCTCGACCCAGTGCTCCCACTCGGCGCCGTGCTCGTCCCAGCCGTCGAGGTACTCCCCGTACGCGTTGCGGACGGCATCCGAGAGCGCACCTTGCGAGCAGGAGTTGACGTAGACCTTGTCGCGAAAGACCGGGAAGCGCCCGCGAAGCGCCGCCCCGACCAGTCCGGAAGGGACGGGCTGTGCCTGGCACGTGCCTGGCACGTGCCAGGCACCGGACGTGTCCTCAACGGCCAAGGTATGCCTTCCGGAGCTCCTCGTCCTCGAGCAGGTCGGCCGCCTTCCCCTCGAGCACGACACGGCCGGTCGAGAGGACGTAGCCGCGGTCGGCGATCGAGAGCGCCATGTTCGCATTCTGCTCGACGACGAGCATCGCCACCCCCGACTCGTGCACCTGCTTGATGATCTCGAAGCTGCGCTCGACGAGGATCGGTGCAAGCCCCATCGAAGGCTCGTCCATCAACAACAGCTTCGGGTGGCTCATCAGCGCGCGGCCCATCGCCACCATCTGCTGCTCGCCACCCGAGAGCGTCCCGGCAAGCTGGGAGCGGCGCTCGTAGACGAGCGGGAACAGCGAGTAGACGCGCTCGAAGTCGTCCTTGCGCCCCTTACCGTCGCGGTTCAGATAGGCCCCCAGCTCCAGGTTCTCGAGTACCGTCATCGGCCCGAAGAGCCGCCGGTTCTCGGGCACGATCGCCATCCCGCGGCCGATCCGGTGGCTTGTCGAGCGACCGGTGACATCCTCCCCGTCGAAGCTGACGGTGCCCGTCTTCGGCCGCACGATCCCGAGGATCGTCTTCAACGTCGTCGACTTCCCGGACGCGTTGCCGCCGAGCAGCGAGACGAGCTCGCCCGCGCCGACCTCGATCTCGACGTCTTGCAGGATGTGAATCAGGCCGTAGAACGTGTTGATCCCGGAGAGGCGGAGCAGCGGCTCGAGGGTCGTGGATTGCTCGCTCACTTCCGCTCCGCGGCCTTGGTTCCGAGATACGCCTCGACGACGCGGGGATCGGTCGCGACCTCGTCGAACGACCCTTCCGCGATCTTGACCCCGTGGTCGAGCGCGATCACGCGGTCGGAGATCCCCTCGACGACGTGCATGTCGTGCTCGATCACGAGGATCGTGTAACCGCCCTCGCTGCGCAGCTTGCCGATCAGCTCGGTGATCTCGTGCGTCTCGACGGGGTTCATCCCGGCCGCAGGCTCGTCGAGTAGGAGCAGGCGCGGGTTCGTCGCCGTCGCGCGCGCGATCTCCAGCCGCCGCCGGTTCGCGTACGAGAGGCTGTACGCCGGCTGATCCCAGCGGTACCCCATCAGCCGCTCGCCGAAGAACGCGAGCCGCTGCTCGGCGAGCGCGCGGATCGCGCGCTCCTCGCGCCGCTGGCCGGGCGTTCGCAGCATCGCACGGAAGACGCCCGCCTTCGTGTGCCCGTACGCCGCGGCCATCACGTTCTCGCGCACGCTCATGTTCAGGAAGAGCCGCAGCGTCTGGAAGGTGCGTGCGATCCCTCGCTGGGTGATCTGATGCGGCTCGAGGCCGACGATGCTGCGCCCTTCGAAGCGGATGTCGCCTGCGGTCGGCTCGTAAATACCCGTGACGAGGTTGAAGAGCGTGGTCTTGCCGGCGCCGTTCGGGCCGATCACGCTGACGATCTCCCCTTCACGCACGTCGAGGTCGAGCGTGTCGATGACCGAAAGGCCGCCGAACGCCATCGAGACGCCGCTCAGCTCGAGCAGCCCTGCAGCCGCGACGCTCATGGGCCAACCGGCCCATGAGCTTTAGGGGATGTGGGGGAACTTGCAAGTTCCCCCACAGAGCAGAAGAAGGGAGCTCGTGGGGGAAACATGGTTTCCCCCACGAGAGCGAGCCGCAGGCGGGCGACGCTCACACGATCTCCACGCGCTTCTCGCCGAGCACGCCTTCAGGCCGGGCGATCATGACCGCGATCAAGATCGCGCCGAGGACGACGAAGCGCGTCGGCTCCGGCCGCGCGAGCATGACGTTCTCCCAGACAAACGCGGCCAAGTACAGGGTTGGCACGAGCAGCGCGAGCCGAGTCCGTCCGCGCACCAACGTCAGTGTCAGCACCGCTGCGACCAGGCCGATGTAGGAGACCGGCGTGATCCAACCGGCGAGATCGCCGGGCACGACGACCCACTCGTTCGCCCACTCGCCCAGCCGTCCGCCGCCGCTCGCCGCCCCCGCGGTCCAGCTCCCGTCGATCGCGTCCGCCAGCGTGTGCACGACAAAGCCGAGGAGGAGCGTGCCGCCGAGCACGACGGCGAGCCGGCGCGAGAAGCGCAGCGTGCCGGCCAGCCCGAGCACGACGAGCGCGTAGAAGAGGAAGCGCGAGTCGCCAGGCTCGCGCAGCACCTCGAGCAGCACGCTGATCCCGATCGCGCCGATCACCACGCCCGCCTGGCTGCCGGCCCCGCCGAGGATGACCATCGTGTAGACGGTGATCAGCAGCGGGAACTCGAACGTCTGCGGGAAGACGCTGCCGTTCAGTGCGGTCACGAGTGTCCCCGTCAGCGCGGCGACGCCGGCGCCGAAGGCGAAGGCGGTCAGTTTCAGCCAGTTGACCGGCATGCCCATCAGCTCCGCGGCCAGCGAGTCCTCGCGCAGCGACCGCCACGCGCGCCCGGTGCGCGACGCGTTCGCAAAGCGCAGCGCGACGAAGACGACGACGAAGAAGGCGAGCGCGACATAGAGGTAGGCGACGTTGAAGATGCCCTCGTGCGACACAGGCAGCTCGCGGCCGAAGAGCGAGAGCGGCTGGACGTTGAGGATCCCGTTCGGGCCGCCGGCCAGGTCGTCGCCGAGGATGCTCTCGCTGTTATTCGAGACGGTCAGGAAGATCTGGAAGAAGAAGAGCGTCACGATCGCCAGGTAGTCGCCGACGAGTCGTCGCGACGGCAGCCCGACGAGCAGGCCGACGAGTCCGCCGACGACGGCCGCGACCGGGATCGAGACGAAGACGGGCAGGTGCAGGTCGTAGCGATCGGCGCTGAGGATCGCGTAGGTGTAGGCGCCGACGCCGTAGAACGCGACGTAGCCGAGATCGAGCAAACCACCCCACCCGACGACGACGTTGAGCCCCAGCGCCAGCAGCATGAAGATCACCGTGTCGAACGCGACGCGGCGCACGTAGCCGCTCTCGAAGCCCACCGGCAGCGCCGCCACGACCGCGACGAACAGGATCAGCCACGCCCACCACGGCACGGTCTGCAATCGCGCTTCGAGCACGCCCATCCACCCGCCGCGGCCTCCGCGATGCTCGGCCGAGCGAGCAACCCACTCGTCCTGACCGATCCGCGGCCCCGCGGTCGCCGAGGCGGCCGGTACGGCCTCCTCGATCCGCTCTCGACGCGTCTCGTTGTCGTCCACTCAGACCTTCTTGATCTCCGGCTTGCCGAACATGCCCTGCGGCCGGAACAGCATGAAGAAGATCAGGATCACGAACACGAGCAGGTCGGACCAGCGCGTCGAAATGTAGCCCTGGGTGAACGCCTCGGCGAAGCCCAGGATCAGCCCGCCGGCCATCGCCCCGGGGATCGAGCCGATCCCTCCGATCACGGCAGCCGTGAAGCCCTTCAGCCCGGCGAGGAAGCCGATCGCAACGTCGGTGGGCGCCCGCAGCGCGAACATCACTCCCGCCGCACCGGCGAGCGCAGAGCCGAGCACGAACGCGAACACGATCACGCGGTCGACGTCGATGCCCATCATCGACGCTGCCTCGCGATCGTGGGACGTCGCCCGCATCGCCTTGCCCATGCGCGTTCTCGTCACGAGCAGCCAGAGGACGATCATCAGCGCGAACGCCGAGGCGACGATCACGATCCTGAGTAGGGGCACCCGCACGTTGCCGATTGTGAAGCCGTTGAAGAAGAGCGCCCCGCCCGAGAGCGAGAACGCGTCGTAGTCGCGCTGCTCGGAGCCGAACATGAGCTGCATCGAGTACGCGAGGAAGAAGGAGACACCGAGCGCGCTGATCAGCGGCGCGATCCGCGGCGCATTGCGGAGCGGCCGGTAGGCGAACCGCTCGATCGCCACACCGAGCAGCGCGCAGCCGGCCATTGCCGCGAGCGTGATCAGCACGAGGAGGAGCCAGGTCGGCACCTTCGGATCCGTCGAGCCGCCGAGAAGTTGCAGCGCACCGAAGCCGATGAACGAGCCGACCATGAATACGTCGCCGTGGGCGAAGTTGAGCAGCTTCAGGATCCCGTAGACGAGCGAGTAGCCGAGCGCGATCAACGCGTAGACGCTGCCGAGCGTGAAGCCGTTGATCGTGAGCTGGATGAACGTGTCCATCGGCTGCGAGCGACTCTACTGCGGCGGAAAGTGCTGGGCGACCCGGTCGTGCACCGGGCCGCCCAGCTGGCTCTGCGTCTCTAGCCGACGAGCTTGTACGTGCCGTTCGACTGGATCTGGAAGATGTAGAACTTCGCGTTCAGCGGGTCGTTCGACTTCGTCGAGAAGCGGAACGTGCCGCCGAGGATCCAGTTGGGGATGCGTACCTGCTTCACCTTGCGCAGCACCGCACGCCGGTTCGGCAGGACGTTGTTGTTCGCCACGCACGCCGCCTTGACCGCGCGCAACGCGACCTGGACAGCCCCGTAGGTCGGAGGCCCGAACGACTCGAGCTCCGACTTCGGGTTATCCCGCTTCCAGCCGGCGATCAGCGACTTTGACGTGGCGATGCCGCTGATGTCCGGCGCGAAGTTAGACACGTACGAGCCGGCCAGCTTGAACTGCGCCGGCGAGTTCGCGCCGTCCCCGCCGAACACCTTCGCCCGCTTGCCCTGCTCGATCAGCTGCTGACCGAACGTCTGCGCGTCCGGAGGCTGCTGCGTCGGGAAGAAGACGATGTCCGCATCGCTCGGCGTCCGCGTCACGAGCGACGAGAAGTCGGTCGTCCGCACGGACGTGGAGAGCCTGACCGTCGCGACGTTGCGTGCTTTCAGGACGGCTTCGGTCGCATCGGCCAGACCGACCGAGTACGGCTCCTGGAAGTCGATCAGCACGACCTTCTTGACGTTCAGCTTGTCGATCATGTAGCGCGCATCGCTCGGCCCCTGGATGAAGTCGCCCGGCACGACCCGGAAGAAGCCCGGCGTTCCTTCGCGTGGGGTGCCCTTCGTCAGCGACGTGCGGGTTGCCGACGGCGAGATGTGCGGTACGCCGGCGGCGAAGTACGTCTGGCTCGTCGCCGCGACCGCACCCGACGTGGCGGGGCCGATCACCGCGACGACCTTTTGGTCGGCAACGTATTTCTGCGCCAGTGCTTGAGCCGGTGCCGGACCCTGCTCGACGGGCGTATCGCCGGTCAGCAGCTGCACCTTCAGCCCGAGCCCGGGAGCAAGCCGCTTGACGGCGTACTTGGCCCAGCTCAGCTGCGCATTGCCGAGGAAGCCCGCTCCGCCGGTGAGCGGCGTCACGATCGCGATCTTCAACGTCGACTTGCAGCTCACGGCCTGCTGCGCGTCGGTGCCCGTTGCGGCCGTCGGCCTCGCGACTGCGGTCGCCGCGAATACCGCGGCGATCCCGGTCACGAGCGCCAGAACGATGGCCCTCTTCATGTGTTGCCCTCCTTGTGAGTTTCGATCCAAATAGTGGTTTGCCTCGTATTCGACGTTGCGCGGCTCTAGTTGTTGTCCCGCACCGCAATCACACCGCGTCGCGCGCGTCATGTCAATGCAGCGTGCTCACGAGCCGACGAGGGTCTTCTCACCATCCGCTCCGAGCTTGAAGATCGAGAACGTGGCGCCCTTTCTGTCGCCGCGGGCGGTGAACCGGAGTTTGCCGCCGAGCACGATCCTCGGAATGGAGGTTGCCTTCAGGGTTCTCTGCACGTCGGCGCGGGTGGTGTCGCCGTCGGCGCATGCCTTGCGGATCGCCGCGATCGCGGCCTGCGTTGCCACGTACACCGGCGGGCCGAAGTTCGAGAGGAACGTCGCGTCGTAGCCCTTGATGAAGGCGGCGTTGCCCTCGATCGCCCGGATATCCGGTGCGAACGCCGCGACGTACGAGCCCCGGATCCTGAAATCGCCGGAGTCGAGACCGTCCGAGCCGAAGATGATCGCCCGCGGACGCTGTTCCTTCAACTGGCGGCCAAAGACCTGAGCGTTCGCCGCGATCTGCCAGGGCAGGAAGACGACGTCGACTTCAGCGCCGATCGTCGCCACGAGCAACGAGAAGTCCGTCAGCTTCCGGCTGACCGAGTTCCGTCGGACCTTGATGCCGCTGGCCTTCAGCTTCGATTGGACGCCGTTCGCCAGCGAGCGCGAGTACGCCGTCCGGTCGTCGACGACGAGCACGCTGTCCGCCTTCAGCACCCGGACGATGACCTTCGCGATCGTCGGCGACTGGACGCGTTCGTTCGGAACGACCCGGAAGAAGTTCGGGATCGAGCCGTTCGTCAGCGATGCGCCGACCGCTGAGCCGGAGATGAACGGCAGTCGGTTCGCCCGCTTGAAGATCGGTGCGACCGCGAGCACCTCCTGGCTGCCGGCCGGGCCGACGACCGCGAGGATGTCGCGGTTGGCGTGGAACGTCGCCCCCACCCTGGCGGCTCGCCTCGGATCGAGCTGCGTGTCGCCTTCGACGAGCTTGATCCTGCCCCTGCCAAGCGTCCTGATCGCGTACCTCGCGAAGCCGAGCTGCTCCTTGCCGATAAACGCCGCGTCACCGGTGATCGGGCCCATGAAGCCGATCCTGGGACTCGCGCAGGACGCGATCGGCGCCGCAGCGCGCCGTCCGTGTGCCGATGGAAGAATCGCGAGCGAGCCGGCGAGGACGAGCGCCGGCCAGGCGGCCCTCACCGGCTACGACGCTGGAGTCAGTTGAGAGTTGTCTTCGTACGCCCGCGAAGCCGGATCCCCCGACGGGTGGAAGACGCCGAGGATCCGCATCACCCCCGGCCCCGTGTTCTCGATGCAGTGCACCTGCTCGGGCGGGAGGTGGAAGCAGGAGCCGGCCCGGAGCGGCATCGACTCGCCGCCGATGTGCGCGAGACCCTCCCCCTCGACGATGTACCCGACCTCGTCGTAGGTGTGACTGTGGTCGGGCGCGCGGCACGGTTCCACGATCCCGACGAACTGCGTCGCATCCATGCAGCCCGCGTCCTGGTTGACGAGGTACCGAAACGTGCGCCTGGCGTCGGCGCGTAGCTCCGGCTGGTCGGCGAAGCGGACGACCACCTCCCGTGGTGAGCGGTAGACCTGCTCGACCGGGACGAGCGTCGAGACGAGCAGCAGCTCGTCCGGGCCGTCGTTGTCGACGACGAAGGTCTCGCCGGCGCGGATGTAGACGCCGCTGTCGGGCTCGAGCTCGTGGGGCTCGCCCTCCAGCTCGAGCGTGCCCGCTCCGGAGACGACGAAGAGCAGCTCGTCGCGCCCCTCCTCGCAGCGTGGCAGCGAGCGCCCGGACGCGTAGCGGGTGACGTGCTGCTCGAGCAGCTGCGAGCCGGTGTGGGCGCCGACGACGACCTTCGCGAGGGCTGTGTCTCCCTCGAGCCGGCGTCCTTCGACGTCCTCCTCGGCGACTACGAACGTGTGCCGCATCGTTCGCAATCTCACCTGCTGGCCGGTGTCATGTCAACCGGCCCGAGACTTTAGAGGTGGAAGTGCGCGAAATCCTGGCCGAGCACGTGGACGGCGACGTTTCGCACCGGCACCGGGCCGAGCTCGCCCGCGAACGAGCCCCGGTGCGCGTGGCCGTGAAGGACGAGGTCGGGCCGGTGCGCAGCGATCGGCGCCGCCAGCCGCGAGGAGCCGAGGAAGGCCCAGATCGGCTCCGGCTCGCCGACGAGCGTCTCCGGGATCGGCGCGTAGTGGAGCAGGACGACGCGGCGGTGGCAGCCGGACACCTGCTCGAGCCCGGCTTCGAGCGCCTCCACCTCCCGCGTCGTCTCGGCGTAGACCTCGCGCAGCAGCGGCTCGCCGAAGTCGGGCAGCTCGGCACCGGGAAACCCGCCGACGAACCCCTTGCCGCCCACGATCCCGAGCTCGAGCCCGCCGACCTCGTGCACGGCAAAGCCGCGCTGGAGCACCTGGATGCCCGCCTCCTCGAGCACCGCGATCAGCTCGTCGCAGCGGTTCGCGTGGAAGTCGTGGTTGCCGAGCACCGCGTAGACGGGCAGGTCGAGCGGGCGGCAGGCGTCGGCGAGCACGGCGGCCTCCTCCGGCTCGCCGTGCGTGGTCAGGTCGCCCGCGAGGAGGACGACGTCCGCCTTACCCTCGAGGTCGGCGAAGCCGCGCGCGATCCGCTCGCGCAGCGGTTCGGCGCAGTGGATGTCTCCCGCCGCGGCAACACGGATCGTCTCGGTCATCGGCGCCATGTTCTCACCGGACGGCTTTCACAAACGGAAGCGCGGGTATAGCGGCGGGACGATGGCGTACACGCCCGCCGAGAACTTCCCGGATCTGATCGAGTCGATGAAGCGCGCCGCTGCTGCGCTGCGCAACGCCGGGGTGCCGTACATGCTCGGCGGCGGCCTGGCCGCCTGGGCCCGCGGCGGCCCCCCGACCGAGCACGACGTCGACTTCTTCGTCCGCCCCGACGATGCCGAGCGCGCGCTCGACGCACTCGTCGAAGCGGGAATGAGGCCCGAGCGTCCGCCGGAGGACTGGCTCGTGAAGGCCTGGGACGGCGAGACGCTGATCGACCTGATCTTCCGTCCGATGGGCGGCGCGATCGACGACGGCTACTTCGAGCGTGCCGAGGAGATCGAGGTGGCGGCGCAGCGGCTTCCGGTCGCTTCGCTCGGCGACGTGCTGACGACGAAGCTGCTGGCGCTGAACGAGCAGGAGCCGGATCTCTCCTCCGTGCTCGAGCTCGCCCGTTCGCTGCGCGAGCAGATCGACTGGGACCTCGTCCGCGCCCGTACCGGCGACTCGCCTTTCGCGCGCGCGTTCTTCACGCTCGTCGAGGAGCTCGGCGTCGTGGAGCCGCGTTAGAAGTAGAAGCGCTTCCAGGCCTCCCACCACGTGTCTGCGGTGACCGAAATCGTGCGGTCGTCGACGCGCTCGACGCCTTCGCGGAAGCGCAGGTCGTCCGCGGCCTTCGTGTGCTTGAACTCGACGCGGATCTCGCACGGGCTGCCGGGGCTCCACGGCGCGACGGCCTTCAGGTCGGCGAGCGCGGTGCGGGCGCCTGCTTCGATCAGCTCGCGCGCGCGCACCGGCGGGATCTGCCGCGCCGAGTTCGCGCCGAGACCGCGCTTGACGGCGACTGTGGTGACGGCGTCGCCGAGCAGCTCCCGCCCCTCCTCGCAGGCGACGTCGTCGCCGGTCACGAGCAGCACCGGGCAGTCCCAGGTGCCGCACAGTGCAGCGTGGATCCCCGTCTCACCGACGAGGGTGCCGTTGAACGAGAGGTTGTAGTAGTCCATCCCGGAGACGGTGTGGTTCATCCCTCCCCGGCGCTTGCCGGCCATCGCGTGCATGCCGACGAGGAGCGCGGCATCGCACCCTTCCTCGAGGAACTCCGTGTACTCGGTCCAGCTGTCCTGCACCACCCACTCGCAGGCCGGATCGAGCAGGTCGGGAACGAGCGAGTTGAACGACCACTCCTTCCCCGCCCCGTGGCAGTCCATGACGACGATCTCGGTCGCCCCCGCCGCCGTGGCGCCGCGCACGGCCGCATTGATCTCCTCGGTGTAGAGCTTGCGCCCCTCGTCGTACATGGGCGCGCCGCCGTGAGTCTGCGCGCCCTTGACGATCCCGGAGACGCCTTCCATGTCGCTGATGATGTGGACGCGCATGCTCCTGAGAGGCTAACCGGGTTGGACGACGACGCGCAGCCCGAGCGCGACCAGTACGGCGCCCGTGACCGCGTCGAAGGCGCGGCGAACGCGAACGCGCGCCAGCAGGCGCCGCGCCCGCGCCGCAGCGATCCCGTAGGCGGCGAGCCAGAAGAAGGTGAGCAGCGAGAACAGGAGCCCGAGCCCGAGGAGCGTCGTGAACGCCTCGCCGAACTGGGGCAGCAGGCTCGTGAAGAAGATCGCCATCTTCGGGTTGGCGAGGTTGCTGAGGAGCCCCTGGCGCAGCCATCCGCCCGGCTTCGAGCGAGCTGATTGCTCGTGCTGGCGGCCACTGAGAGCGGCGGCGAGCGACCGGAGGCCGAGGTAGACGAGGTACGCGGCTCCGGCGAGCCGCAGCCCGGTGAAGGCGGGCTGCGATGCTCGCAGGATCGCAACGACCCCTGCGGCCGCGGCGACGGTCCAGAGAGCCTGGCCGAGCGCGACGCCGAGCGCGGTCGCGACCCCGCTGTGGCGACCGCCGAGGAGCGCGTTCCGGATCGTCAGCGCCGTGTCCTGTCCGGGCGTGCAGATGACGACCTCGGCGACTGCGAGGAAGCGTGCCAGCTCGGCCATGCAAAGAGCATACGCTTGCCCCGTGGAGACCGGACTCTCCGGCAAGGGTGTGCTCGTCACCGGCGCATCGGGGGGAATCGGCGCGGCCTGCGCGCGTGCGTTCGCGGCCGAGGGAGCGCGCGTCGCCGTCCACTACCACCACGGCGAGGAACGGGCGCGCGAGCTGGCCGGCGAGCTCGACGGCGCTCCGGTCGTGCAGGCCGACCTGACCGACGAGCACGAGGTCGATCGGCTCTTCGGGGCGGCGCGGGAGGCGCTCGGCCGGATCGACGTCTGCGCCGCAGTCGCCGGGGTCTGGCCCTCAGCGGACGTCCCCGTCTGGGAGCTGCCGCTCGAGCGCTGGGAGCAGACGCTGCGCCAGAACCTCACCTCCACGTTCCTCACCGCGCGCGGCTTCCTGCGCGAGGTGGAGCGGAACGGCCACGGCTCGCTCGTCCTCGTCGGCTCGACGGCGGGGATCGTCGGCGAGGCCGGCCATGCCGACTATGCGGCGGCGAAGTCAGCGGTGCTCGGCGGCCTCCTGCTCAGCCTCAAGAACGAGATCGTCCGCGTCGCGCCGGCCGCGCGCGTTAACGCGGTCGCGCCGGGCTGGACGGAGAGCCCGATGACGCGCGGCCACGTCGACCCCGCTTCGATTCGCCGCGTCTCGCGGACGATGGCGCTGCGGAAGGTCGCCCAGCCTGACGACGTGGCCCGCCAGGTCGTCGTGCTCGCCTCCGACGAGCTGTCCGGCCACGTCACCGGCCAGGTGGTGACGATCGCCGGCGGGATGGAGGGCCGCGTCGTCCACGACGAGTTGTAGAGCTCCCGGAACGAACGAAACGGCGAGCCCGGGGGCCCGCCGCCTCTGAACTCGCCGAGCCGCAGGATGATTGCCGTCAGTCCCTCGGATTGGAGAGTCGCTTTCGTATCGGCAGGCGCCGCGCCGAGCTTGAGCCCCAAAAACAAAGGAGCCCCCCGCCGCCAGGGGGCTCCTTTCTTGGGGGAGGGAGAGCACCGCCGCCAGGCACCCTCCCACTGGCTTCCTGTCTTGGTCGGAAGCCGGACTTCCTCCTGATCTGCACCCGCCACATCGGTGCGCTCAGAAGATGTCCGCAGTATGCGCCGGGGCCTCCTCCCCTGGAATCACCCTTCCGGAGTTGACTCGTCCCTCGAACGGGGTTGACCGGCCCTACTTCACTCACTTACCCGTCCCATGCTGAGCAGGTGCTGAATGCACCTGCTCAGCGCGCAAACCCCTGAAGGGGGCCGCTCCCGGCCCGTCCCTGCCTCTACGCTTGTGCGATGTCGAGCCGCTTCGTGAAACGCCTGCGCTCCGGGCCGCCGATCGTGGCGGACGGCGGCATGGGTGCGCTGATCTCGGGCGCCGTGCCGCGTCTCCGCTGCCCCGAGGAGGCCAACCTGCGTGCGCCGGAGAGCGTCGTCGCGTTGCACGCGAGCTTCATCCGCGCCGGCGCCGAGCTGATCGAGACGAACACGTTCGGCGCCAACCGGCGCAAGCTCGCGACGCACTATCTCGAGGACGAGTTCGAGCGGATCAACTCGACGGCCGTACGGCTGGCGCGCGAAGCCCGCGAGGTGTCGGGCGCCGACGTCTACATCGGCGGCTCGATCGGGCCGATCGGAGACGTCGAGCGGTTCGATCCAGCCGAGCAGAGCCAACACTTCGGCGACCAGGCGCAGATCCTCGAGGGCCGCGGCGTCGACGTGCTCATGCTCGAGACCTTCTTCGACCTCGAGGAGCTCGTCGCCGCGATCGACGCCGTTCGCGATGTCTCGTCGCTTCCGATCGTCGCGCTGATGACGTTCGACGCGGACGGGCAGACGCTCGGCGGCGTCTCGGCGGAGGTCGCCGCCGATCGCCTCGCGGAGCTCGACGTCGCCGCCGTGGGAGCGAACCACAGCGCCGGTCCGGCGGCGGCGCTGAACGCGCTCTCCGCGATGCAGCGCGACGGCCTCGTCCTGGCCGCGCTCCCGAACGTCGGCCTCGCGAGCCTGGCCGGCAACCGCGTCGTCTTCCCGCACGCGACGCCCGACTACTTCGCCGAGTTCGCGGCGCAGGCGCGCCGGCTCGGCGCCGGGATCATCGGCGGCTGCTGCGGCACGACCCCGGCGCAGATCGAGGCGATCCGGTCGGCGATCGACGAGAACCGCGCGCCCGCGATCTCCGCCGAGACGCCGCCGCTCGTCGTCCGCGAGCGCGAGCTGGCCGACGCGTCCGAGGCCGCCCCACAGGAGACCGGGCTCGCCCGAATGCTGCGCGAGCAGGAGTTCGTCGTCTCGGTTCAGCTCGACCCGCCGCTCGGCGCGAACAACAGCGCTCTCGTCGAGGCCGGTCACGCCCTGCGGGCCTCCGGCAAGGCACATGTCGTCGACGTCAACGACAACCCGCGCGCCCGTGCCCGGATGAGTGGCGTCATGGCCTCCGTCGCGATCGAGCGGGCCTGCGGGATCGAGACGATTCCGCACCTGACGACGCGGGACATGTCCGTCGCGGGCCTCGAGTCGCTCCTGCTCGGAGCGCATGCGGAGGGCGTCCACAACGTGCTCGCGGTCACCGGCGACCCGCCGGAGGAAGGCGACTACCCCGGCGCCCGCGGCGTCTACGAGGTCGATGCGATCGGGCTGACGCGCCTCGTCACGAACCTGAACCGCGGCGAGGACTACCACGGTCGCGGCATCGACGCCCCCACCTCCTTCTTCGTCGGCGTCGCCGTCAACCCGTCCGCCGACGACCTCGAGCTCGAGCTCGAGCGCTTCGAGCGCAAGCTCGAGGCCGGCGCGCGGTTCGCGATGACGCAGATCCTGTTCGACCTCCGCTATCTCGACGCGTTCCTCGCGCACTTCGGCGGCCGCTCGCCGATCCCGCTGCTCGTCGGCGTCTGGCCGCTGCCGAGCCTCCAGCTGGCGGTGCGGATCCACAACGAGGTGCCCGGGATCGTCGTCCCCGAGCCGGTGCAGGACCGGCTGCGCGCGGCTGGGTCGGACGCGGCCGAGACGGGCAAGGCGCTCGCCCGCGAGCTGATCGAGGAATCGCGGGAGAAGGCCGCGGGCGTCTATCTGGTGGCGCCGTTCCGGCAGCCGCTCGGCGTCCTCGACGTGCTCTAGCGTCTAGCCGACGCAGGGGCCGGTCGAGACCGCGCGCGCGCCGGCCGCGGCGAGCTCCTCACGGACGAGCTCCGTCGGGACGCCGTAGCCCTGGCCCTCGACCCCGACCCTGGAGGCGAAGATCGTCGTGTGCACGCGGCCGCGGATGTCGACGGCGGGGCCGCCCGAGTTGCCGTGCCTGACCTCGCCGCGCAGTGTCGTGATCAGACGGCGGACGGGACCGCGGTTGTAGGCATCCTCGGTGACAACGACGCTCGTCTGGCCGATCCGGCCGGCGGCGGCCGAGAAGGGGCCGCTCTCGGGGAAGCCGAGGATCGCGACCGACTGGCCTGCGACCGGCGCGACGGACTCGAGCGGCTTCGCGCCGAGCCCGGCGACGCGGAGCACGGCGATGTCGTCGCGGGGGTCGAAGGCGACGACGATCGCGTCGCGGTACTCGCCGTCGTTGCGGTCGACGCGGGGATCCTTCATCCCGGCGACGACGTGGGCGTTCGTGACGACGAGGTTCGGAGTAGCGGCCCAGCTCGAGCCGGAGACGCCGAGCCCGCAGGCGCTGCCGGTGACGCGGAAGACGCTGTCGCGCGCAGCCTGGACGCCGGGACTGGCGAGCAGCGCCGGGTTGGGCGGTGCGACGCGCGGCTCCGGCCCCGGGATCGCCAGGAACGGGTCGACGCGGGCGATCGCGTCGAGCAGGCGCGACGGGGGCACGCGCTCGTTGATCTCACCCAGGATCCGCGAGCGCTGCACCTCTTCCCTGAGCTGCCGCTGACCGGGCGTGTGGAGCGCGACCGCGCCGGCGACCCAGACGATCGCGACACCGGCGGCGGCGCCGAGCACGAGCCCGCCGAGAGAGTCGAGGAAGCGAAGCGGCGGCAGCGCGAAGAGCGTCGTGCGGATCGCCTTCCCGGCCATGGCAGCGCCCGTCTGGAAGAACGCGCCGAGTACGACCGCGCCGCCGAGGGCGATCAGCGGCGTGTACGGCGACTCGCCCCCGGAGAAGAACTGCGGCGCGAGCTTGGCGCCGAAGTACGCGCCGGCGGCGATCCCCGCGAGTGCGAGCACGCCGCCGACGAGTCCGCGCCGAAGCCCGCTCAGCGCCGCGAGCGCGATCACGCCGGCGGCGATCCAGTCGACGGTCGTCACAGCCGCTTCTCGTAGAGGACATCGTCGTGGACTCGCGCGTACCGCTCCCGGATCTTCTCGGGCTCGCCGCCGGTGTAGTGGCCGAAGGCCTTCACGAGGCAGATCTCGCCGTCGAACTGCCGCAGGTCGTCGCGCTCGAGATAGACGTGCAGGTAGCCGTCGATCAGGGCGAAGCCGTGCGTCTCGTACCAGCGCTGGACGTGCAGGTCATCGCGCGTCCACGCCTCGGGCCGCTCGAGCCCGCGCTCCCGCGCGCGCCGCTCGGCCTCCTCCAGCAAGGCGCTCGCGATCCCCTGCCGCTGGTGGTCGGGATGAGTCGCAAGGCTCCAGATCATCCCGCCGCGCCCCGGCCGGTCGGCGACAACGCCAGGCTTCAGCTTGACCTCGAGATCGAGCAGGCCGACGATCTCGCCGCTCTCGCTCTCGGCGACGAGCTCGATCGCGGGCTGCGGATAGCGCTCCTTCTCGCGCTCGACGTCGTCCCAGAACGCGGAGCCGAAGAACGAGAGCAGCCGGCAGCGGAGCCAGCCGACCTCGTCCGCGGGCTCGTAGGGGCGGACGGTGAACACGCCTGCCAGCCTACTGAGCGTCCCGGCTACACTGTCCGTCGCCCCGGGGGCGTAGTTCAGTTGGTTAGAACGCCGGCCTGTCACGCCGGAGGTCGCGGGTTCGAGTCCCGTCGCTCCCGTCTCTCAGTCTGCCAAGTTGCCTGCGAATAGGAGGATCGCGCGGCGACCTTCCTTCCGGTTCGCTGTTCCGGACGATGTGCGGGGGCGCGAGACCGCTCGCGCCCCCGCATGCGTGTCGGCTAGCTAGCCCCCCTCGATCAAGTCGAGGACGTAGATGCCTTGGTTGATGTCCGACGCGTAGATGCGGTCGCCGTCGAATGTCGCCTGCCAAATGAACGGGTAGCTCTCGAGGGTCTTGTCGCGGCCTGGAGCGGCTTTGTTCGCGTCGCCGACCATCCGGTTCAAGTCGTGACTCCTCGCGACCCAGCCTGCGGACGCGGGGTTCGAGATGTCGTACACCTCGACACCGCGACCGTAGTCGCCGCGCACGAGCAGGTTGTTGCCCCAGATGCGGAAGTTGTGCCCCGTCCACCGGTACTCGTTGAACTGGGAGTGGAAGTTCGGCTCCGCATGGCTGCCGAGACTGTTCAGGAAGCCGCTACACATCGGCGCATCGGGGTTTTCGACGATGACGCCGAGCTCGGTCAGCGCCTTCTTCGCCGGTGGGAGCGGTAGCGCCGTCGTGTCGAACGAGTGGACGATCCCGGGCTCGCCGCAGCCGGCCTCGTCGCCCACCCACGTGACGCGACCGTCGCGCGTCGGCTCCGCGTAATGCGCGAAGTTGGGGCGAGTGACGGCCGGTGCCGCCGGGAAGGTGACGCCGGGGAAGAACGCGGTGCCGGTGTAGTAGTTGAACCCGACGACGTCTGCGTTCGTCAACGGGCCGAAGCCGCCACCGCGGACGATCCGGGTGATGTCGAGGATCTCGAAGCCGATCAGCCCGACCTGGTAGCTGAGCACGCGCCCTGCGTTCTCCTGCACGAAGCTGTCGTGGACGTAGCCGAGCGGACCCCCGATGTTCGTGTAGTCAGCCACCTTGACCGGCACCACAGGATTGGTGACATCGAACACCGCGATCGACTGGAAGTCGAGGCCGTTGACGAACAACCAGGTCCGCGCGGTGATCGGATCGCGCCACAGATAGTTCGTGTGCGATCCGAACGGCGAGTTGATCTCAGCGCTGTCGATGTGGCTGACCGCCACCGGGTTCCCGGCATTCGTGATGTTCATCAGCGTCACGCCCGGGTTGGACGACGGATCGCCTTGCTCGCTAGCGGCGAGAACGTTGCCGGCGACCGTCACGTCCCACGTGCCCCAGCAGCCTGGGCCGCAGAGCGGCGGTTCGGCATTCGTCATGGTTGGCTTCGCCGCGTTGGACAGGTCGACAGCCTTGACGCTGCCGTCCCCACCGGGGCTGAAGTCGATCGACCCCACGTACGCAAACTTGCGCGCGGCGTCGATGTCGATCTCGCTGTTGTAGCCGGTCGCCGGCGGGCCGAGCGTGTCGAACCCAAGCGTCGCGAGATGCGGCGCGTACGGCTGCTTCCCCGGCTGCGGCCCGCCGCCCGTCTGCCCGCCCCCAGCCGCAGACGATGCCGCGGCGGTGACGAAGAAGACGGCGAGCGCGGCCGCCTGTGTGCGTCCCCTCATCCCTCTCTCCTTCCTTGTGGCGGATGTCGCGATCATGCGCGAGTTTACGCCCGGCATCCGGACAAGATCAAGCCCTCTCGTTCCGCTGCAACGAGCATGGTCGCTGTGCTGCTCACCCACGACGTGTGCTTGACAGCACGAAACGCGCGCGAAAGAATGCCGCGCAACCGTGGAGGGCCGCTCAGGGCGACCGTCTGCCCAGTCGTGCGAGGAGGTCTCCATGATCGGAAGACGCAGAGCAGCCCTGCTGCTGGTTGTTATCGCCTCGTTGAGCATGGCGTCAGCGGCGCAGGCAGACGTGCTGCGGCGCGACAAGCAGTGGAGTGGTCATGGC
>JBDSOJ010000164.1:0-14028 GCA_039914895.1 Gaiellaceae bacterium | reverse complement strand
GGCGCTCCTTCACCGACGTGGTCGGCCGGGCGGCGCTAGTTCAGCGAGGGATCGAGCGGCATCAGCGAGAGCAGCGCGTACGGACCGCCCTGGCGCCGCAGGACTGCGCTCCAGAGCCCGTCGGGGTCGTCGCTGAAGAGGTCGTCCGGCTCGGCGGGGAGGACGAGCCACGACTCCTCCTCGAGCTCGCTCTCGAGCTGGCCGGCACCCCAGCCGGCGTAGCCGATGAAGATGCGGCCGCGTCGCACCGGCACGTCCGGCTCCTGGACGAAGCCGACGGCACCGAAGAGGAGCTCGGACGCGTCGTCGGGGTCGTCGAGCTCGGCGACCGCGAGCACCGAGCCCGTCGAGACGGGGCCGCCGACGTACACCGGCTCCTCCTCGCCGGCGATCGGAGACAGCTCGGGAACCGCGTCGCCCACGGACGTCTCGGTCGGCCGGTTCAGGACGATGCCCATCGCGCCCTCCTCGCCGTGCTCGGCGACGAGAACGACGGTGCGGTGGAAGTTCGGGTCGCGGAGGATGGGTGCGGCGACCAGCAGTTGCCCTCGCAGCGTCTCCGTCATGGCGGAAACGTAGCGTCCCGAGCGCTCAGGCGCGAAGCTCGACCAGGTCGCGCATTCGCTCGCGCAGGATCGCGAACGTGAACGGCTTCTCGAGGAACGTTGTCGCGGGCGGGAGGGAGGTCGCCGAGAAGTCGCCGCCGTCGGCGAAGTCGGACATGAACATCACCTTCAGCGCGGGCGCCGCCGCGCGGAGCGTGTCGGCCAGCTCGTTGCCGCCGACACCCGGCATCGTCAGGTCGGTGAGCAGGACATCGACACGGTTCCGGCCCGCCAGCTCGATCGCCTCGTCGCCGTCGGCTGCGAGCAGCACCTCGTAGCCCTCTCCGCGTAGCACCTGGTCGACGAGTCCGCGAATGACGTCCTCGTCCTCGACCACCAGCGCACGCACGTCGTCTGCGCTACGGCCGCCCGTGTGGGCTCGGCGTCGAGCATCGGTGCGGTGGCGGGTTGCGCGTGCACGACGCCGTCCGCTCGCCTCAGGTAGATCGTGAACGCGGAGCCGACGCCGACCTCGCTCTCGACGGCGACGTAGCCACCGCTCTGCTTGACGATCCCGTAGACCGTCGCGAGTCCGAGCCCCGTGCCCTTGCCCGCATCCTTCGTGGTGAAGAACGGCTCGAAGACCTGGCGGAGCGTCTCCTCGTCGATCCCCTCGCCCGTGTCGCGGACCGTGAGGATCACGTAGCGGCCGGGCTCGATTGCGTCCTCGTTGGCCCCGACGTCGGAGTTCGCCGTCACGACCGTGATGCGACCCCCATCCGGCATCGCATCGCGCGCGTTGACGACGAGGTTCATTACGACCTGGTGGAGCTGGCCGGGATCGGCCTCGATCGGGCCGAGAGCCGGATCGAGCTCCGTGGTCAGCACCACATCCTCGCCGATCAGCGGCCGGAGCATCGACTCCAGCTCGAGCAGGACGCCGTTCAGGTTGAGCAGCTCCGGCAGCAGCACCTGCTTGCGGCTGAAGGCGAGCAGCTGCCGCGTGAGCAGCGTCGCCCGGTCGGCGGCC
Source organism: Gaiellaceae bacterium (assembly GCA_039914895.1). Lineage (GTDB taxonomy): Bacteria > Actinomycetota > Thermoleophilia > Gaiellales > Gaiellaceae > Gaiellasilicea. The sequence continues at coordinate 12,453 of JBDSOJ010000164.1, read as the reverse complement.
TTGCGGATCTCCTCCAGGTCGCCGTGGAGCGTCGAGCCTTCCTGCGCGTGCTCGAGCGCCAGCGCGGTGTAGCCGCCGATCGCAGTCAGCATGTTGTTGAAGTCGTGGGCGCCGCCGCCGGCGAGGCGGCCGATCGCCTCCAGCTTCTGGCTCTGACGGAGCTGCTCCTCGAGCTGGCGCCGCTCGGTCACGTCTTCGGCCATCCCGATCAGGTAGCCGGGCTTCCCGTCGGCGTCGCGGACGAGCGCGGTCGCGAGCTGCGCGACGACCGTCGTGCCCGCCTTGGTCACGAAGATCGCCTCGCGGTGGTAGGCGTCCCGTTCTCCTCGGATCAGCTCGCCGAAGGCGCGGTCGCCGGCGTCGGCGTCGTCCGGATGCCGGAAGCTCGTGGGAAGGCGCCCGACCAGCTCGTGCTCGGAGTAGCCGGACATCGACTCGGCCGAGCGGTTTGCGGCCAGGATGCGACCGTCGTGGTCGAACAGCATGATCGCGGAGGGCGCCGCCGAGAACATCGTCCGGAAGCGCTCCTCGCTCTCGCGCAGCAGCGCAACGGTCGAGAGCGGACCGGTGCGCGAGCCCGAGCGGCGCGATCAGGACGGGCAGCAGCCATGGGTTGAACAGAGCGAAGGCGCCGACCGCGATCCCGAGGCCGGCCAGCACGAGCTCGATCGCGAGACCGCTCGCCGAGAAGAGGCCGCTCTCGCGGAAGCTGTGACCGCGCCCGAGTCGGAGCATCGTCGCCAGCAGAACGTGGTTGACCGCGACGAAGGTCACCGCCGCCGCAAGGCCTGCGAGTGCGAAGCCGGGATCGCCGTCGAGCGGCACCGAGTCGGCCGCGAGCCACGCTGCGAGCGCGCTCAGCAGGTAGTTGGCGACGTTGAAAAGCCCGATGTACCAGGGGGTAGCGGTTGCGGATCCATTGCGACGCGACCATCGCGACCATGAGCGCGACGAGCAGTGTCGGCGGGAGCACGAGCGCGCCGGCGACCACGAACGCAGGGGCAGCGTGGAGGCTGTGGTTCCGGCCGACGGCCACGCGAAAAATCGGCGCGACCGCTGCGAGCGGGAGCAGGATCGCAAACAGCCACATCTCATGAACGGACGGCCAGCCTGAGCTCAGGGCTGCGGCAGCGGCTGCAGCGCGAGCAGCTCGGTCAGGGCCGCGTAGAGCGATGCGGATGCCGGCAGTCGGCGCACGCGCCGTGACTGCCAGCCCGCCTACTCTGCCACTGCTGGAACGCTTATCTGCTGCCGCACCTCGTCAACGTATCCGGGCGACCTACTAGACCGCAGGTCTCACATGAAGGTCGGCAGCAGAACGACCAAGCGGTACCTCAATCGAGGTACCGCCGGATCCTCCGAACCGGGGAGTGCAGCTCCCCCGTTTGCCCGCGGCTCTCTAGCGGAGGGAGCTCACCCTGAACCGCGAGCTCCACTCTGCGGTCGGCTTCGCCTTGCCGGACGACCACTCTGCCTTCGGCGCGCGCTTGCCTGACGACCACTCCGCGCCGGGGGCGACACCCGACGACCACTCCGCGCCGAAGCCTGCGCTCGGCACGATTGCGGCGACCGTGAAAGCGGCGGCACAAAGCACGATCCGGACGCGCTTCGACGGCGTCTGTGAGTCGTCCAAACCATGTTGCCCCCTTGCGGCGAGATTTGCATGTGCACCCTGCACACGACGACCTCGCCAGCTTTGACCCGAGTTGACGCCGGCTGAGTCCCCGGAACGGCGTGGTGGCCATCCCGAAGCGCGTTTGGCGGATCCCCACTTCGGAGTACGCGGGTGCTCTAGGAGGGCTCGGCGAGGACTGTGCTGAGCGAGCGCACGTACTCGCGCAGCGCGATCGGTCCGTCCTCGGCGGCTTCGAGCGCGGCGGAGCCGACGACGACACCGTCGGTGAGCTCGGCGGCGGCGCGGGCGTCGGCCGGTGTCGAGATGCCGAAGCCCGCGTAGAGCGGGACGCCCGGCGCCGCGGCGCGCGCCCGCTCGGCGAGGCCGGCCAGCGACGACGAAAGTCCCGAGCGCGCTCCCGTCGTTCCCGTCACCGTGACGAGGTACAGCCAGCCGTCCGTCTGCTCGCCGGCGAGGCGGAGGCGCTCGTCGGTCGAGGTGGGGGCGACGAGCTGGATCCGGCGGAGACCGGGTCGATCGCCGGCGGGCAGGTCGGCGACAATCAGGCTCGACGCGCCGGCCGAGCGCGCGTCGTCCGCGAATCGGTCCCAACCGTAGGCCTCGAGCAGCGACGAGTAGGTCATCGGGACAAGCGGGACGTCGACGCGGGCGCGGACGTCGGCAAGGCACTCGAGGCAGGCCTGCGTCCGCATCCCCTGGGCGAGCGCTCGCTCGGCGGCGCGGCGGATCACCGGCCCGTCGGCGAGCGGGTCTGAAAAGGGAAAACCGAGCTCGACGAGGTCGGCACCGCCCTCGACGGCCGCCTCGGCGAGGTCGGGCGTGTCCGGGCCGGACATCAGGTAGATCGCGAGCGTCTTGCTCACGGTGCGATCAGCTCGAGCCTTGGAAAGTAGGTTAGGTAACGGGTTGCGTCGCGCGTGAGGAGCCGCATCCCGGTCACGGCGGCGTGGGCGCCGATGTAGAAGTTCGGCAGAGGCGAGTGGCGCGTCCCGCCCGCGCGGCGGTAGGCGAGAAAGATCTTTCCGGCAAGGAAGGCGGCCTCCCACGGCAGGTCGAGTCGGATGTACTCGTCCGCGGGGAGTGCCTGGTCAAGTTGCTCACGCCGCTCGTACCCGACGGAAACCTCGGCATAGACGAGCGGATTGATCGCAAGCCGGCCAGATTCGGCCGCTTCGCCGAGCGCCTGCGCCGACCAGGGAGCCCAAACGGGATCGCGTTCCGCGAGGTCGAGAATGACGTTCGCGTCGACGAGCGTCGTCTCGGTCTTACTCACCTCGAGTGAGCGCCATGATCTCGTCGGTCGTCATGGGGATCGTTGCGCTGCCGGTCAGGCGAGCGACGAGAGCCTGGCCGCGACTCAGGCCGTCCGCGCGTCGCAGATAGGCGCTGTTGCCGTCGATCTCGAACTCGACCTCGGTGCCGGGCACGAGACCGAGTCGCTCTCGGATCGCGAGCGGCACGGTCACTTGCCCTTTCGTGCTGATACGCATTGTTGCTCCTTACTCTTACCGGTAGGAACCTACCGGCGGGCGAGCACTTCCGCCAGATCCTTGTCTCCGCGGCCCGAGAGACACAGAATGACGAGCTCCGCGTCGAGCTCGGCCACCCGCGCGAGCGCGTGCGAGGGCTCGAGCGCGGGGATGATCCCTTCGGTTCGGGTCAGCCGGCGGAATGCGTCCAGCGCCTCCTCGTCGGTCGTGCCGACGTAGCGGGCGCGGCCGGTGTCGCGCAGGTGCGCGTGCTCGGGGCCGACGCCGGGGTAGTCGAGTCCGGCCGAGATCGAGTGCGCATCCGCGATCTGGCCGTCCTCGTCGGCGAGCACGGACGAGCGCGAGCCGTGCAGGACGCCGGCGCGGCCGGTGCCGAGGCTCGCCGCCCCCGCGGCCTCGACACCGACGATCTCCACCTCCGCATCGTCGAGGAAGCCGGCGAACATCCCGATCGCGTTCGAGCCGCCGCCGACGCAGGCGATCACGCTGTCCGGCAACCGGCCCTCGGCCTCGAGGATCTGCGCGCGCGACTCGCGCCCGATCACTGCCTGCAGCTCGCGCACGATCGCCGGGTACGGAGCGGGGCCGACGCAGGAGCCGATCAGATAATGGGTCGTCTCGACGTTCGTGATCCAGTCGCGGATCGCCTCGCTCGTCGCCTCCTTGAGGGTTTTCGTCCCGAACTCGACCGGGACGACCTCGGCCCCGAGCAAGCCCATCCGCTCCACGTTCGGGCGCTGGCGGCGCATGTCCTCCGCGCCCATGTAGACGACGCAGTCGAGCCCGAAGCGGGCGCAGACGGTCGCGGTGGCAACGCCGTGCTGGCCGGCACCGGTCTCGGCGACGATCCGCTGCTTGCCGAGCCGGCGCGCGAGCACGGCCTGGCCGAGCGCGTTGTTCAGCTTGTGCGCGCCGGTGTGGAGCAGGTCCTCCCGCTTCAGATAGAGGCGTCTGTCGGGCGCGAAGCGCTCGGCGCGCGTGAGCGGGGTCGGGCGGCCGGCATATGAGGTCGCGAGGTGGTCGAGCTCGGCGTGGTAGCTGTCGTCAGCGAGCGCTTCCTCCCACGCGGCGGTCAGCTCGTCGAGCGCCGGAATCAGCGTCTCGGGCACGTAGCGGCCGCCATAGGCGCCGTAGGTCTCGGTCACGATCGGACCGCCTCGACGTAGGCGCGCACCTTCGCGGGATCCTTGATCCCCGGCGCCGACTCCAGGCGCGACGCCGCGTCGACCGCCCACGGGCGAACGCGCCGGATCGCCTCGGCGACGTTGTCGGCGGCGAGCTTGCCGGCGAGCACGATCCGTCCCGGCTCGGCGGCGGCGCGTTCCCAGTGACGCGGATCCTCTTTCTGCCAGGGCAGATCGAGCAGTCGCGCCACCTGCTCACCTTCGCGCAGGAGCACACCGTTGCGGCCGCGCATGCGGCCCTCCTCCCGTTCGTGCACCTGGTCGACGGTCGCGGCGCTCGACCCGGCCTCGCCAACCCAGACGGCGACGGCCAGCAGCTCGTCGGGCACCGCGAGGACGTCCGCCGCGGCCCGCGGGCTCTCCGCAGCGAGGATGAAGCCGGCCAGGTCTGCGCCCGCCTCCGCGGCGACGGCGACGTCCTCCTCGCGCGTCAGTCCGCAGACCTTGACGAGCGGTCGCGCGAGCAGCTCGCGCAGCTTCGCCGCGGGATCGGGCGCCTGCATCAGCGCTGAACCGACGAGGATCGCGTCGGCGCCGGCGAGCTCGGCCGCGGCGCCCTGGGCGCGCGTGCGGATCCCGCTCTCGGCGATCGCGATCCGGTCGGAGGGAATCCGCGCGACGAGGGCGAGCTGCCCGGCACGGTCGATCTCGAAGGTCGAGAGGTCGCGGGCGTTGACGCCGATCACGGGCGCGCCGAGCGTCACCGCTCGTTCGAGTTCGTCGGCGTCGTGCGCCTCGACGAGGGTGTCGAGGCCGAGCTCGCCCGCCACGCTCAGCAGCGCTCGCGCTTGGCCGTCGTCGAGGTCGCGGAGGAGCAGCAGGACGGCGTCGGCGCCCGCCTCCTTCGCGGTCCGGAGGTGCTCCTCGGTCGAGAAGAAGCCCTTGGCGAGGAGCGGCACGCCCGAGCTCGCGCGGGCGGCGCGCAGGTCTTCCCAGGATCCCCCGAAGCGCTCGTCGACGAGGACCGAGACTGCGGCGGCGCCCGCAGCCGCGTACGCGCGCGCGATCCCGGCCGGGTCGGCGTTCGGACGGATGTCGCCGAGCGAGGGCGAACGCCGCTTGATCTCGGCGATCGCGCCGAGGCCCGGGCCTGCGAGAGCGTCGCTAAACCGCACGGGAGAACTCCACGAGCTGCTCCAGGCGCTCGGCTGCCGCGCCCGAGTCGATCGCTTCGCGGGCAAGCTCGAGCCCTTCACGCAGGTCGGCCGCATGTCCGGCGGCCGCGATCCCTCCCGCCGCGTTGAGGAGAACAGCCGAGCGATGGCCTCCAGCGGCCCCGGCCAGCACGCCCCGTAGCGCCTGCGCGTTCGCCGCAGGCTCGCCGCCTCGAAGCTCCGCCGGGTCGCAGCGTGGGATGCCCAGATCTTGCGGATCGAGCTCGTAGCGCCGGACGGCGCCGTTCTCGACTTCGCACACGAGGTTCGGGCCGGTCGGTGAGAGCTCATCGAGACCGCCGGCGCCGTGGACGACGAACGCTCTGTTCGCGTCGAGCTGCACGAGGACGTCGGCGAGCAACGGGGCGAGTGCGGGCGAGTAGACGCCGAGGACGAGCGCGCGGGCGCCGGCAGGGTTCGTGAGCGGACCGAGCACGTTGAACACGGTACGCGTGGCGAGCTCGCGACGCACCGGCGCCGCGTGCTTCATCGCCGGGTGGTGCGCCTGTGCGAAGAGAAAGGCGAAGCCGAGCTCGTCGATCGACCGCTCGATCCGCTCTGCCGGCTGCTCCAGTCGGAACCCGAGCGCCTCGAGCACGTCGGCGGCGCCCGTCGTCGACGACGCGGCGCGGTTCCCGTGCTTCGCAACCGCGGCGCCTGCTGCTGCGGTGACGAGAGCGGCTGCCGTCGAGATGTTGAAGGTATTCGCGCCATCGCCTCCCGTGCCGACGACGTCGACGAGGTCGTCACGCTTCGGGCGCACCGATAGCACGTGCTCGCGCATCGCCTCGGCGAAGCCGACGATCTCCTCGGCCGTCTCGCCCTTGAGCCGCAGGGCGACGAGGAAGCCCCCGATCTGGGCCGGCGTGGCCGCTCCGCGCATGATCTCGTCCATCGCCTCGCGGGAACGCGTCCGGCCGAGGTCGCGGCCCTCGAGCAGGTCGGCGAGCACGGCTTGAATCACCGGCGCTCCAGGAAATTGCGCCCGAGCTGCGGTCCGAATGGAGTCAGGACGCTCTCCGGATGGAACTGCACGCCTTCGATCGGCAGCTCGCGGTGACGCACGGCCATCACCTCGCCGTCGGCGGTGCGGGCGGTCACCTCGAGCTCGTCGGGCACGGTCAGCGCCGCGAGCGAGTGGTAGCGGCCGCACTCGATCGTCTCCGGAAGCCCCGCGAAGACGCCCTTGCCGTCGTGCTCGACCGGCGAGGCCTTTCCGTGCAGGAGCGCCCGCGCCCGGCCGATCTCGCCGCCGAAGGCCTCGACGATCGCCTGGTGGCCGAGGCAGACGCCGAGCGTCGGCACGCGCGGCCCGAGCCGGCGGATCAACTCGACAGAGACGCCCGCGTTCTCCGGCCGGCCGGGGCCGGGGGAGATGACGAGCTGGGACGGCGCCAGCGCCTCGGCCTCCTCGACCGTGATCGCGTCGTTCCGGAAGACGCGGACCTCGACGCCCAGCTCCTCGAACAGGTGAACGAGGTTGTAGGTGAAGCTGTCGTAGTTGTCGAGCATCAACAGCATTCGCACTCCTGGCCGGCCGCTCGCGGCACGCGGCTCTCCGGGTCTGTGCACAGCACTATCCCCGCCGGCCGCGCACCGCGAGCGACGGCCCAGAAGCGCGAATGGGCGGTGGTGGTTGGCGTCATCGGTGCAGATCTTGCTCGGCGAGGTCGATCGCAGCCTCGAGCGCGGCGAGCTTGGACAGGCACTCGCGGTGCTCGGCCTCCGGATCCGAGTCTGCGACGATGCCCGCACCGGCCTGCAGTCGCGCCACTCCGTCCTGCAGGACGATCGTTCTGATCGCGATGCACGTGTCCATCGTTCCTCCAGGCAAGACGTAGCCGACTGCGCCGGCGTAGGGCCCGCGACGGTAGCCCTCGAGCTCGGAGACGATCTGCATCGCCCGCACCTTCGGCGCTCCCGACACGGTGCCGGCGGGGAAGCAGGCGCGCAGGAGGTCGAAGGGCGTGACGCCGTCGCGCAGCTCGCCCGTGACCTCGGAGACGAGGTGCGTGACGTGCGAGAAGCGCTCGGGCTCGAGGAAGCGCGCGACGGAAACGGTTGCGGGCTTGCACACGCGTGAGAGGTCGTTGCGGCCGAGGTCGACGAGCATCACGTGCTCGGCTCGGTCCTTCGCCGAGGCGAGCAGCCGCTCAGCGTCGCCCTCGCCGGGGTGGGTCGTGCCTGCGATCGGGTTCAGGCTGGCACGGCCGTCCTCACACTTGACGAGCGTCTCCGGGCTCGAGCCGACGAGGGCCAGCTCGCCGAGCTCGAGCAGGAACAGGTACGGGGAGGGGTTGACGCGGCGTAGCGCCCGGTAGAGCTCGATCGCCGAGGCGGACGTCTTCCGCTCCGCCCGCTGCGAGAGCACGACCTGGAACGCGTCGCCGGCGCGGATGTGCTCCCCGATCCGCCGCACGCCCTTTTCGTACGTGGCCTGATCGGGCGTGCGCCGCATGGTTGAGCGCTCCGAGGGAGGATTGTCTTTCTGAAACACAAGCTCGCCTTCGAGCCGCGCTGCGATCGCGTCGGCGTCGCCCGCGACCACCTCGGCCGTGCCGCTGCCGTGGTCGAAGCGGACGAGTGTCTCGGCGACGACGAAGCGACTCTCGGGCAGACCGGGACCGTCGGCGGGCAGCGGCACCGTCGGCTCGAGCTTCGCGACGTGGTCGTAGGCGAGATAGCCGACGACGGGCACGTCGAGTTGCTCCGCCTCCTCGAACGAGACGAGCCGCGTGCCGGAGCCGATGAAGGAGTGGCGTCCGAGCCGTCCCTGCTCGACCGACTCGAGCAGGAAGCTTGCCGCGGCGCCCTCGCGCAGCCGGAGGTAGGCGCCGAGCGGAGTCAGCAGGTCGGTCGTGATGCACACGGCGGTCACGTCCATAGACTGCCCGCAGCGTGGGCATCCCGCCGACACTCGACGCGCTGCTCCGAGCGCACGGCCCGTCGGGGCACGAGCACCTCGCGTTCGACGCGGTCCGCGACGGCCTCGGCGACGTCGCCGAGATCGAGACGGACTCCGTCGGCAGCCTGATCGCGCGGCGGGCAGGGGATGGGCCGTTGCTCGCACTCTTCGCGCACCTCGACGTGATCGGCGCGGCGGTCGCCCACATCGCCGACGACGCGCTGATCGGCGTCCACCAGCTCGGGAGCTGGCGCGCGAACGTCGCCTACGGCCAGCGGGTCGAGATCCGGACGAAGAACGGGATCGTCCCGGGTGTGATCGCGCGGAGGGTGAAGGACAACGAGAAGGTCGAGTGGGGGCAGCTGTACGTCGACATCGGCGCGAAGGACGGGGAGGATGCTCGCTCGCTCGTCGCGCCCGGCGATCCGATGGTCGTCGTGGGGCCGCCGCTCGAGCTCGCGAACGGTCGCGTGGCGTCCGGGATGCTCGACAACCGCGCAGGCCTCTACGTCGCGATCGAGACACTGCGCCGCGCCGAAGGGGCGAACGTCGCAGTCGTCGCGGCCGCTCAGGAGGAGCTCGGCGCCTACGGTGCCAAGGCCGCCGCGCACGCGCTGCGTCCGGACGTGGCGATCGCGATCGACGTCACCTACGCGACCGACGTGCCCGGCGAGGACGCTGCCACCGGCGGCCACCACGTCCTCGGCGGCGGTGCTGCGATCTTCCGCGGGCCGGCGGTCAATCCACGCGTCTTCGAGCTCCTCGTCGAGGCGGCCCGCGCGGAGGGAGTCGACCATACGATCGAGGCGGGGATGAAGACGTACACCGATGCGGACGTGACGTTCGCCGCGGGTGAGGGGATCCCGACCGGGCTCGTCTCCATCCCGCTTCGGAACATGCACTCGCCGATCGAGATCGTCGAGCTCGACGACCTCGAGGCGTGCATCCGGGTACTCGTCGGCTTCGCAGCGCGATTGCAGCCCGGCGAGACCTACGCCCGGTAGATTCAAGGCGTGTCCAGGTCGGTCATCGTCTCCGCTGTCCGTACGCCCTTCGGGAGGCTCGGCGGCGGCCTCGCGGGTCATCAGGCGACCGAGCTCGGCTCGATCGCGATCCGGGCGGCGCTGGAGCGGATCGGCCTCGAGGCGAACGAGCCGGAGTACGTGATCATGGGCCAGGTGCTGCAAGGCGGCGCCGGGCAGGCGCCCGCGCGTCAGGCCGCGATCGGAGCAGGCCTCCCGAAGGAGACGCCTGCGGACACGATCAACAAGGTCTGCGCCTCCTCGATCCGCGCCGTCCAGATCGCCGATTCGATGGTGCGCGCCGGCGACGCCGAGGTGATCGTCACCGGCGGGATGGAGTCGATGTCGAACGCGCCGTTCCTGCTGAAGCAAGCGCGCTTCGGGTACCGGCTCGGCCACGGCGAGCTGCTCGACTCGATGATCTTCGACGGCCTGACCGACGCCTACGACTCGCTGCACATGGTCAAGCACAACTCGCTGGTCTCGCGCGAGCTCGGGATCACGCGCGAGGAGCAGGACGCGTGGGCGGCGCGCTCGCAGCAGCGCGCCGCCGCAGCCCGGGACGAGGGACGTTACGAGGTCGAGCTCGTGCCCGTGAACGGTGTCGCCGCAGACGAGAGCATCCGCCGCGACACGACGATCGAGTCGCTCGCGAAGCTGAAGCCGGTCTTCGACCCAGAGGGGACGACGACCGCCGGCAATGCCCCGGGGGTGAACGACGGCGCCTCCTGCGTGATCGTCACCTCGGAGGAGTTCGCGAAGCGCCGCGGCCTCGAGATCCTGGCCACGGTCGTCTCGCAGGGCTGGGTGGCCGACGAGTTCGCCTACCTCGTGCGGACGCCCGCGAACGCGGCTGCGATCGCGCTCGAGCGGGCGGGAAAGACGATCGCCGACGTCAAGCGCGTCGAGATCAACGAGGCGTTCGCGTCGGTCGCGCTCAACTCGACCAGGCTCCTCGGCGCCGACGAGGAGATCGTGAACGTGAACGGCGGCGCGGTTGCGCTCGGCCACCCGATCGGCGCCTCCGGCGGCCGGATCGTCGCGACGATGGTGCACGAGCTGCGCCGGAATGGCGGCGGGCTCGGCCTCGCCGCGATCTGCTCCGGCGGCGGTCAGGGCGACGCGCTCCTGATCGAGGTCTGATCCGCGCGCTCGTCGTCGGCCTCCTCGCGCTCGCGCTCGCGGCGGACGCGATCGCGTGCTCGTGTGCGCCGGTCGACCTCGAGCGCGACCTGCCCAAGGCGGACGGGGCGATCATCGGGACCGTGCTCGAGCGGAGCGTTCGTGGCGTCACGGCGACGTACGTGTTCAGGGTCGAGCAGATCTACAAGGGAGACGTCGGCAGCCGAGCCGAGATCGTCACCCCGGCCGACGGCGCCGCCTGCGGCCTCGAGGTCGGCGTCGGCGAGCGGATCGGTCTGCTGCTCACCCGCGCGGGCGACGAGTGGCGTTCCGGGCTCTGTTCCCAGGTCGATCCGGCCGATTTCCTCGCGCTGACGAACGTCGAGGACAACAGCTTCCCGTCGATGAACTGGGGTGGGATCGTGGTCGGCGTGGCCGTGCTCGGTCTGGGAGCGTTCCTGCTCCTACGCCGGACGCAGCGCTACAGACGCTTCCGGTAGCGGAGCTCCGTTACGGGCAGCTGCACGGCTCATCCCCCGAACGGGGTAGGTCTCGCTCAAGGTCTGGTCCTAGTTGCCGATACGAGTGTCGACAAGGCTTTCGATCCGGGGGGAAACGAATGCGCCTGCTGCTGGTCGACGACGATGCCGGGTTCCGCGAGCTGCTCCGGACGACCTTTGAGGACGTTCAGGTCGAGGTGGACGAGGCCGGCAGCGCGGCCGAGGCCGAGGCGCGCATCTCGGCAGCGCGCCCCGATGTGATCGTGCTCGACGTCGGCATGCCCGGCATGGACGGGCTCGCGTTCTGTCGCGCGCTGAAGGCGAGCGAGGAGACGCGGGAGATCCGGGTCGTCCTGCTCACCGGCATGGAAGACGTGGAGGACGTGGCCGGCGCCGCCGGCGCGGACGCGCTGCTGCTGAAGCCGTTCCGGCCACTCGAGCTGCTCGGGGTCGTGGAGCGCCTCGCGGGTGCCGGCGTGGGGGCGCCGATGCGCCGTGTCACCGGCCGCTACGACGAAGAGCAGCTCGTCCTCTACGCGCGCGACCTGCGCCACCTCGTCGAGATCGAGCGGGCACAGCGCGGGCTGCTCGAGAGCGCGTACAAGGAGACGGTGTCGGCGCTCGCGACCGCGCTCGGCACGAAGGACACGGGCACGCGCCAGCACTCGCAGCGCGTGCAGCGCTACGCGCTCGAGCTGACGCGCGCGATCGACCCCGAGCTCGCCGCCGACCCTGCGCTCGAGTACGGCTTCCTCCTCCACGACATCGGCAAGATCGGCGTTCCCGATCAGATCCTGCTGAAGCCGGTCGAGCTGAACGAGGGCGAGTGGCGCGTGATGAGGGCACACACCGTGCTCGGGGCGCAGATGATCGGCGGCGTCGCGTTTCTCCACGAGGCGGGCGTCCAGGTCGTCCGCTCGCACCACGAGCGGTGGGACGGCGCCGGCTATCCGGACGGTCTGGCGGGCGAGGAGATCCCCCTTGGCGCCCGCATCTTCGCCGTCGCCGACGCGGTCGACGCGATCACGAACCACCGGCCCTACCGTGCCGCCCGCAGCTGGCGCGACTGCCGGCGCGAGATCGTCGCCCAGCAGGGGACGCAGTTCGACCCGATGGTCGTCGATGCGTTCCGCGACCGCGAGCACGTGCTGCACGAGATCCGCCGCGAGTTCCTCGCCGCCGCGTAGGTCCTTTTCTCGCGCCGCCGCCGGTAGACTCGGCGCTCGATGGACTTCTCCCTCACGGCCGACCAGCGGGAGATCCAGGCGCTCGCGCGGGACGTCGCGCAGGCCGAGATCGAGCCGCACGCAGCCGCCTGGGACCGCGAGCACCGCTTCCCGACCGAGCTCTACGCGAAGCTCGCCGAGGTGGGGCTGATGGGCGTCTGCGTGCCGGCCGAGCTCGGCGGCGCGGGCGCGGACTTTCTCTCCTACATCCTCG
>JBDSOJ010000137.1:0-5094 GCA_039914895.1 Gaiellaceae bacterium | reverse complement strand
GTCGGGGTTCTCAACGGCGGCGTCCAGCCGGGCGACACCGTCGCGATCGTCGGTGCAGGCCCGGTCGGGCTCGCGGCGATCCTGACCGCGAAGCTCTACACGCCCGGTCGGATCATCGCGATCGATCTCGCCGAGTCGCGCCTCGCGAAGGCTCTCGAGTTCGGTGCGGACGTCACGATCGACAACGGCAAGGAGGACGCCGTCGCTCGGGTGATGGAGCTAACGGGCGGGCTCGGCGCCGACGTCGCGATCGAGGCGGTCGGGGTGCCGGAGACATTCGAGCTCTGCACGGAGCTCGTGCGCCCCGGTGGACGGATCGCCAACGTGGGCGTCCATGGACATCCCGTGACGCTCCACCTGGAGACGCTCTGGATCCGCGGTGTCACGATCACGACCGGTCTCGTGGACGCGTTCACGACGCCGCAGCTGCTCAAGCTGGTCGTCGACGGCCGGCTCGACGCGACGCCGTTCGCCACGCATAGCTTCCCGCTCGGCGAGACGATGTCGGCCTACGACACCTTCGCCGCCGCGGCGGAGACGCACGCGCTCAAGGTCGTGCTCGAGGCTGAGCCGGTGGCACACGCTCCGGTGTCCGACAAGGAGGCGCTTGTCGTCTCTGTCTAGTCAGGCCTCCGTCGCGGAGGGCCCGGTCGACGTCATCCTCCGCGACGGCACGACGCTGCGACTGAGGGCGGCCGAGTCAGCCGACTTGGGCGCCCTCGTCGACTTCTTCGCCGGCCTCTCCGAGCGCAGCCTGTACCAGCGCTTCCACGGCTTCCGGCATGCGGACAGGGAGCTCGTTGAGCCGTTCCTCGATCCCGACTGGGTGGAGCGAGGAGTGTTGATCGGAACGCTCGCCGACGGCGATGCCGAGCGCGTCGTCGCGCTCGCCAACTACGTCCGGCTGCGCGACCCCGCAGCCGCCGAGGCGGCCTTCGTCGTCGCCGACGAGCTCCAGAGCCGCGGGCTCGGGCCGCGGCTGCTCGAGCAACTCGCAGCCCGTGCCGCCGCCGGCGGGATCGAGCGCTTCGTCGCGGAGGTGATGGCCGGCAACCGGCCCATGCTCGACGTGTTCACCGGCGCCGGTTTCGAGGTTGTCCGTGAGCTGGAGGGAGGCGAGATCGAGGTCCGCTTCCCAATCGCGCCGACCGCACACTCACGTGCACGAGTCGAGGAGCGCGACCACGTCGCGGTGACGGCCTCGCTGCGCCCGTTCTTTGCTCCGGCGAGCATTGCCGTGATCGGCGCCTCGCGTCGGCGCGGCTCGATCGGCGGCGAGCTCTTCCGCAACGTGCTCGGGGGCGACTTCGTCGGCGCCGCCTACCCGGTCAACCGAAGCGGCGAGCCCGTTGCGGGCGTTCGCGCCTATGCGACGATCGAGGAGATTCCGGATCCCGTGGAGCTGGCGGTGATCTGTGTTCCGGGTGCGCAGGTGCTGGACGCGGCGGCATCGGCACTGCGCAAGGGCGTGCGGGCGCTTTGCGCGATCTCGTCCGGCTTCGCCGAGATGGGGGTGGAGGGAGCCGAACGCCAGGCGCACCTGCTCGCGCTCGTTCGCGCTCACGGCGCCCGCCTCGTCGGCCCGAACTGCCTGGGCATCGCCTCCTCGGCGCCGCGCCTGAATGCGACCTTCGCGCCGCGCGCGCTTCCTCCAGGGCGGATCGGCTTCTCCTCGCAATCAGGCGCGCTCGGGCTGGCGCTGCTCGAGAAGGCGACCGAACGACGGCTCGGCTTCTCCTCCTTCGTCTCGATCGGGAACAAGGCCGACGTCTCCTCGAACGACCTGCTCGAGTGGTGGGAAGACGACCCGGAGACCGACCTCGTCCTCCTCTACCTGGAGTCGTTCGGGAACCCGCGCACCTTCGGGCGACTCGCGCGCCGCCTCGCCCGGCGAAAGCCGATCCTCGCGCTGAAGGCCGGCACGACTGGCGCCGGCGCCCGCGCGGCCAGCTCGCACACCGCGGCCCTCGCCGGTTCGGAGGCCGCGGTCGACGCGCTGTTCGTCCAGGCCGGCGTCCTGCGGGTCGGCACGCTCGAGGAGCTCGTCGACGCCGCGGCCCTCCTCTCGTCCCAGCCGCTACCCGCCGGACGGCGGGTCGGCGTCGTCACGAACGCGGGCGGGCTCGGGATCCTCTGCGCCGACGCCTGCGAGGCGGCCGGACTGTCCTTGCCGGAGCTCGCCGAGGAGACCCGGGCCGCGCTCGCCGAGCTGCTCCCGGCCGAGGCGAGCATCGCCAATCCGGTCGATCTGCTCGGCTCGGCGACGGCCGCGACCTACGAGGCGGCGATCGCACCGCTCGCCGCAGATCCACGCATCGACGCACTGATCGTGCTCTTCGTGCCACCCGTCGTGGCACGGCCGGACGACGTCGCCGGCGCGATCCAGCGGGCGGTCACACTGGCGCGCACCGAGAAGCCCGTGCTCGCCGTCGTGATGAGCGCAGCCGGCACTCCGGCAGCGCTCCTCGAAGCCTCATCGGCGGTCGCGGCGTTTCCGTACCCGGAGTCAGCCGCACGCGCGCTGGGGCTCGCCGCCGAGCGGGCGGACTGGCTCCGCCGTCCCATCGGCACAGTCCCCGCGCTCGAACGCATCGACGTGGCGCTCGCCAGGAAGCTCGTCGACGTTGCGCTCGCCGACTCGAGCGACGTCTGGCTCTCTCCCGAGCAGGCACGTGCGCTGCTCGAGTCGTACGGCGTTCCCCTCGTCGCCCAGCGGCTCGCCGCGAGCGTGGACGAGGCAGCGGCCGCCGCGCACGAGCTCGGCTTCCCCGTCGTCGTCAAGACGGCCACCGCGGGAGTGCACAAGACCGAGGGTGGCGGGGTCGCCCTCGACCTGAGCGACGAGAACGAGGTCCGGGCGGCGACCGAGCGGATCGGATCCCCGGTTCTCGTGCAGCCCTTCGTGCACGGCGGTCCCGAGCTCCTCGCCGGCGTCGTCCAGGATCCCGTCTTCGGACCGCTCGTCGCGTTCGGCCCCGGCGGCGTGCTCGCCGAACTGATCGGCGACGCGGCGTTCCGGGTCGCGCCGCTCACCGACGTCGATGCCGCCGAGCTCGTGCTGGGCGGCAAAGCCGGCCGGCTCGTCCGCGGCTACCGCGGCGCCCCGCCCGCCGACGACGCCGCGCTCGTCGACCTCGTACACCGCCTCGCCCGCCTCGCCGAAGACCTGCCCGAGGTCGCAGAGCTCGACCTCAACCCCGTGCTCGCGCTGCCAAGCGGTTGCGTCGCAGTCGACGCACGCATACGCCTCCGCCCTCACCGCCCGGCACAACCGCTCAAAGGCTGGTGAAACGATGACAGTGTCCCAGAGATGGAGGTTCCTGAATGTATTGGCATGACGGATCTGACTGGTTCTGGATGAGCCTGATGATGGTGGTCTGGGTTGTCCTTCTCGGCGTGGCGGTCTACATCGCCATCATGCTCTCGCGCGAGCGAACCGTAACCCGGGACAACGGCGACTCGAAGCGTCGCGGCCATCGCGAAGTGTGACCGTACTGCGTCGTTGCGCAACGGCCTCCCCATGACGACGTTCTCGAGACTCTTGCGTTCAACCGCGGTGAGTAGGCCCCATCCGTTGCGGAGAGACCGCACGCGTATCAGCGCCAGCCCGGATGTCTAGCGACCCCCATCTGCGCATGCTTCCTCCCGTGAATCAGATCAGTCGTGGCCTAGATCCAGCCCGTCAGGCAGCGCCGGGTCGTACCTCGAGCGCTTCCCGCCAGCGCGAGCAGTTTGTCGCCGCCGAGTTGTAGCCGACCTTCGTTCGTCCTTTGCTCCTTGGCTTGAATCTGCGGTGAAGTACGCAGCCGGGATCGGAATCGGCCCGGATTCGCGTCACCCTTGGCGCGGCGATCATCGGATCACACCACTGTTGAAGGAGGAAGACGATGAAGAGGATCCTTATTGCGACGGATGGCTCGCCCTCGTCGGTGGAGGCGGTCGCGTTCGGCGCCGAGCTGGCGGTCGAGCACGAGGCCGAGCTGATCTTTGTACACGTCGTTCCTGAGTTCGACGTTGTCCCGGTGACGGGTTTCGGCGGCATGGGCGGCGCCTTTCCGCACGAGCCGAGCGGGTACGACCATGCGCTGCTCGATGATGCGGCAGCAGTCGCTGCGGAGCACGACGTCGTCTCGAGGGTCGCGTTGCTCAGGGGCGACACTGTCGACGAGATCGTCGCCTACGCCGATTCACACGACGTCGACCTGATCGTTGTTGGCTCGCGAGGTCACGGTGGGATCGCCAGTGCCCTGCTGGGCAGCGTTTCGCGCGGAGTGCTGGGCGAATCGAAGCGGCCTGTGCTGATCGTCCGCGCTGCGGCCGTTGCTGCCCTTGCCGCAAGCTGAAGCTGCAACTACGAGCGATTAGCGCGGAGTCTTCACGGGGCGACGCGCTCGTCGCCGTCGGCATCGAAGAGGATCGGAGGCTGGGGTCAGGCGCCGGCTTCTTCGTCGAGGAGCCCGTGGGTGAGGGCGTAGCGGACGAGCTCGGAGCGGGAGGCGAGCTTGAGCTTCTGCATGATGTGCGCGCGGTGTGTCTCGGCCGTGCGTACCGAGATATAGAGCTGTTTCGCGATCTCCTGGTTTGTGTGGCCGAGGGCGAGGAGGCGGAGAACCTCGTGTTCGCGTTCGGAGAGGGGATCGGCTGCCCGCTGCGCCGCCGCCTCGACTTCGGCGGTCACAAGTCTTGCGCCGAGCGAGGGGTGGACGTAGCGGGCGCCGGCGGCGACTTCCCGCACGGCGTGGACGACCTCGACGTCGGCGGCCTCCTTGAGCACGTAGCCGTGCGCGCCGGCCGCGAAAGCCTGTTTGACGTAGTTGGGATCGTCTTGCATCGAGAGGATGAGCACGCGCGTGTTGGGCGCGGCGGCCATGACTTTCGGGGTCGCCGCGATCCCGGATTCGCCGGGCATGACGACGTCGAGGAGGACGACGTCCGGCTGCTCGAGCCGTGCGGCCCGAACGGCCTCCTCGGCGGTGCCGCCCTCGCCGACGACCTCGATGTCGTCGTGGCCCTCGAGCAGGAGGCGGATTCCGGCGCGGACGACCGCGTGGTCGTCGACGATCACGACTCGGATCACAGCGGCACCTGGACGGT
>JBDSOJ010000118.1:0-4582 GCA_039914895.1 Gaiellaceae bacterium | reverse complement strand
GCGGACGAGTCCGAGCTCGCGGGCGACGCGCTCGCAGGCGCCGCGCTGCACAGCCTGCGCGTTCGCGGCAGCGTGCTACGCGGGCTCGACCTGACCGCGGCCACCGCCGCCGGGATCGATCTCGCCGACGTCGTCGTGCGGAACGGAAGCTGGGCGAACCTCGACGCGAGGGAAGCGACGATCGTCCGCCTCGAGGCGACGGGGCTGCGTGGCACCGGGGCCCAGCTGCCTGAGTCCGAGCTCACCGACTGCACATTCGTCGACTGCCGGCTCGACCTGACGTCGTTCCGGTACGGTCAGCTCGAGCGGATCGTCTTCCGCGATTGTCGGCTGGACGAGGCGGACTTCCTCGGAGCGACGCTTCGCTCGGTGCGCTTCGAGGGCTGCGTACTCGCGCGGGCGAGCCTCGAAGAGTCGACGTTCGAACGCTGCGAGATCCGGAACTGCGAGCTGACCGACCTGACCGGAGTCGACCGTCTGCGCGGGACGCGGATGCCTTGGCCCGATGTCGTCCAGATCGCAGGGCTGCTGGCCGCGGCGAGCGGGATCGCCGTCGTCGACTAGTTCGCTCGGCTCTTCTTCGTCAGGGCGGTCGCCACAGCTTTTGCGATCTTGCGCAGCTCGCCGTCATGCTCGTCGTCGTCGGCAAGGCCGTTCAAGATCAGGATCGTCTCGCGCTGCGGCGAGCCGTTCTTGAGGCAGACGATCGCGAGCCGCCGCACGGCCATGTTCGAATCGTTCGTTGCCAGCTCGTGCAGTAGCGCGCGCATGCTGTTGACGTCGCCGGGGTGGTCGCGCGAGAGCCCTTCGAGCGCGATCAGCGCCGAGCCGCGCGCGGCCGGGCTCTCGTCCTGGAGACCCCGCCGGACGAGCTCGAGCTTCTGGCGGAAGCGGAACTGCGCGATCGCCCGATAGGCGTGCGCGCGGACGCGGTAGTCGGAACTCCGGACCGCGTGCTCGAGCTCCCCGTCCCATTCCTGGCGCAGGGTCGCGAGCCCCTTCTGGTCGCCGGCTGACGCGAGCTCGTCGGCGCGCTGCGCGGCTTCCTGTAGCGTCACGAGATCGCGGATGCCGGGCGGGCGCCGGGGCCGACGTACCGTGCCGACGGCCGCACGAGCCGGTTCAGCTTCTTCTGCTCGAGGATGTGCGCCGACCAGCCGGCCGTGCGCGAGCAGGCGAACATCGCCGGCGCGAGCTCGGGCGGGATCCCGGCGACGTCGAGTACGACGGCCGACCAAAACTCGACGTTCGTCTCGAGCGGACGGTCGGGCGACTTCTGCCGCAGCGCCTCGAGCGCGGCCGCCTCGAGCTTGTCCGCCACCTCGTAGCGGGGCGCGCCCAGCTCCTTGGCCGTGCCCTTGAGCAGGCGGGCGCGCGGATCCTCGGCGCGATAGACGCGGTGGCCGAAGCCCATCAAGCGCTCGCCGCGCTCGATCAGGTCATGGACGTAGGCCGCCGGGTCGCCCGACTCGGCGGCCGCGTCGAGCATCGGCAGCACGCGCGCGGGCGCGCCACCGTGGAGGGGGCCGGAGAGAGCGCCGACCGCCGACGAGAGCGCGGCGGCGCAGTCGGAGCCCGTCGAGGCGGTGATCCGCGCGACGAACGTGGAGGCGTTGAGCCCGTGCTCGCAGGTGCAGATCCAGTACGTGTCGAGCGCCTGCACGTGCTTCGAGTCGGCCTCGCCGCGCCACTCGAGGAAGAAGCGCTCGGCGGTCGTCTCGCCCTGCGCGACAGCCTGCGGCGCGATCCGGTCTTCCTCGCCGTCCGCGATCCGCGCCGACTGGGCCGCGATCGAGATGAACTGAGCGGAGAGCCGGCGCAGATCCTCGCGCGCCTCGTCGTCGGAGATGTCGATCAGCTTCTTGACGCCCCACTCCGCGCCGAGTCGCGCGGTCACGGCCTGCAGGTCGGCGGGCGTGTTCCCGGTCAGGCCGCCGCCCTCGTACGGCTCCGCAGCGGGCAGCCCGGGCGAGAAGCTCTCGTCGACGAGCAGGCCCCAAACCTGCTCGAAGCGGTAGGCGCCGACGAGCTCCTCGATGTCGACGCCGCGGTAACGGAGCGCGCCGCCCTCGCGGTCGGGCTCGGCGATCTCGGTCTCGAACGCGACGACCCCTTCCAGGCCCGGCTTGAAATCAGTCATCGTGTCTCCCGCACCGGATAGTCGCGGCGAGGCTCGCCCACGTACTCGGAGCTCGGCCTGATGATCTTCCCGCCCGCGTGCTGCTCGAGCACGTGCGCCGCCTGGCCGACGACCCGGCTCATCTGAAAGAGCGGGATGAAAAGGTCTGTCGGGATGCCGAGATAGTGGTAGAGGACGCCCGAGTAGAGGTCGACGTTCGGCCACAAACCCTTCTGCTCGTGCGCCTCGCGCTCGGCCGCCTGCGCGATCTCGAGGAAGCTCGGCTCGCCGTCGTCCACGAACTGCTCCGAGAGCCTGCGCAGGATCGGCGCGCGCGGATCCATCGCGCGGTACAGCGGGTGGCCGAAGCCGTAGAGCGGCTCTTTCGACTCGAGCCGGGCACGTACGCCCTCGGCGACGCCGGCGACGGAGCCGAACTCGCGGAACATCGCCATCGCGGCCATGTTGGCGCCGCCGTGCAGCGGTCCCTTGAGAGCGGAGATCGCAGCCACGATCGCGGAGTGCAGGTCCGCATTCGTGCCGGCGACGACGCGCGCCGCGAACGTCGACGCGTTCAGCTCGTGCTCGGCGTGCAGGATCATCGCGACCTCGAACGCGCGCGCCTCCTCTGCGGTCGGCGCCTCGCCGCGCAGCATCGTCAGGAAGTTCTCGGCGTAGTCGAGCGAGGGATCCGGAGCGACAGCCGGCTCGCCGCGGCGGCGGCGCTCGTAGCGCGCAACGATCGTCGGCAGCTGGGCGATCAGCGTCACCGCCTTGCGGTGCTCGTTCTCGCGGTCGATCGCGTCCTCGGCCGCGTCCGAGAAGGACAGGGCGGAGACGGCCGTGCGCAGCGTCTCCATCGGCGAGGCGTCCATCGCGTTCCCGTCGATGATCGTCGTCACTGCACCGGGCAGCTCCCGCGCCGCGGCGAGTTGCTCCTTGAACGCGTCGAGCGCCTCGCTGCCGGGCAGGTCGCCCTCGAGCAGCAGGTACGCGACCTCCTCGTAGCTCGCGTGCTCCGCGAGCCCGGCGATGTCGTAGCCGCGGTACATCAGCACGCCCTCGTCGGGATCGATCGAGCAGATGCTCGTCTCCGCGACGGAGACGCCTGAGAGCGCAACGGACTTCTTCGGGCCTGCCATCGCGCGGGACATTACCGGCAACGCCACAGTCCAATCGGTCGGTAGAGTCCGGCGCCGATGGCGCATCGCGTGACCCTGATTCCCGGCGACGGAACCGGCCCCGAGCTCGCTGAGGCGACGCGACGCGTGCTCGAGGCGACCGGTGTCGAGCTCGACTGGGACGTCCAGCACGCGGGCACCGACGTGATGGACCAGAACGACGGCAACCCGCTGCCCGACCACGTGCTCGACTCGATCCGGCAGAACGGGATCGCGCTGAAGGGGCCGATCACGACCCCGGTCGGCGGCGGCTTCCGCTCCGTCAACGTCGGCCTGCGCAAGTCGCTCGACCTCTACGGCCAGGTGCGCCCGTGCAAGAGCTATCCGGGCGTCCGCTCGCGCTACGCAAACGTCGACCTGATCGTGATCCGAGAGAACACTGAGGACCTGTACGCGGGCGTCGAGTTCGAGGAGGGAACGGAGGACGCCGACGAGCTGCTCGACTGGCTCGGCGCGAAGGGCTATCCGAATATTCGCCGCGACTCCGGGATCTCGATCAAGCCGATCTCCGAGACCGGGACGCGGCAGATCGTCCAGTTCGCCTTCGACTATGCGCGGCGCAACGGCCGCCGCAAGGTCACGGCCGTCCACAAGGCGAACATCATGAAGTTCACCGACGGGCTCTTCCTCCACGTCGCGCAGGACGTCGCCGCCGAGAACAGCGACATCGAGTTCGACGAGCGGATCGTCGACAACCTCTCGATGCAGCTCGTGCAGCGGCCGGAGGAGTACGACGTGCTCGTGCTCCCGAACCTTTACGGCGACATCGTCTCTGACCTCTGCGCAGGCCTGATCGGCGGCCTCGGCCTCGCGCCAGGCGCCAACTTCGGCGCCGACGCGGCCGTCTTCGAGCCGACGCACGGCTCGGCGCCGAAGTACAAGGGCCAGAACAAGGTCAATCCGATGGCGATGATGCTCTCGGGGATGCTGATGCTCCGTCACCTCGACGAGGGCGCCGCCGCCGGCCGGCTCGAGCACGCAATCGCCGAGGTGATCGCCGAGGGGAAGAGCGTCACCTACGACATGAAGCCGGCCCGCGACGATCCGACCGCGGTCGGGACGAGCGAGGTCGCGGACGCGATCATCGAGAAGCTGGAGGTCCTGCCGTGAGGAGGAAGGTGACCGTCGTCGGCGCCGGGAACGTGGGCGCGACCTGCGCGCAGGAGCTCGCGCGGCGCGACTACGCCGACGTCGTCCTCGTCGACATCAAGGAGGGCCTGCCGCAAGGGAAGGCGCTCGACATCGACCAGGCCGCCGCCGTCCTCGGCTACGAGGCGAACGT
>JBDSOJ010000014.1:0-3256 GCA_039914895.1 Gaiellaceae bacterium | reverse complement strand
ACGGGAAGGTCGAACGCTTCCACCAGACGATGGCACGCGAATGGGCCTACGGCCTCCGCTACCGCACCCATCGACACCGACATGCCGCCCTGCCACACTGGCTCAGCTACTACAACGAGCGCAGACCACACAGCTCGCTCGGCGGCCTACCACCGATCAGCCGCGTTCACAACCTCTGTGGGCAGGACAACTAGTAGCTAGCTCTAGAGCAACCGCAGGTAGCGCGCCGACTCGCCCGCAGCGATCTCACCTGCGCCGGCCGGCACGAGTACGAGCGCATCGGCGCCCGCGGCCCGCGCGATCATGTGTGACTCCTGGCCGGTGAGCGGCTCGAGCAGCGTCCCGTCGCCGTCTCTCGTCGTTCGCGCCCGGGCGAGCTCGTCGCGCGCCGGGCTTCGCCGCAGCGGCGACGCGAGCCGCGCAAGCTCGTAGCTCGGCCCGGGGTCGGTCGCTCCCTGGAGCGCGAGCAGTGCCGGACGCACGAACAGCTCGACCGCGACAAGTGAGGAGACGGGGTTGCCGGGCAACCCGAAGACGAGCGTGGCCCCGCGCACCCCGAACGCGAGCGGCTTGCCGGGACGGACGGCGACGCCCCAGAAGTCCTCCTCGACGCCAAGCTCGGCCAGGATTCGTCGGACGAGATCGTGCGGCCCGACGGAGACGCCGCCGGAGCTGACGAGCACGTCCGACGCGAGCCCGCGCTCGAGGGCGCGGCGATGCTCCGACTCGTCGTCGGCGACCGGGCCGATGCGCTCCACCTCGGCCCCGGCGGCCTCGAACGCCGCCGCCAGCATCGGTCCGTTCGACTCGTAGATCTGCCCTGCGGCGAGCGGCTCTCCCGGCCCGCGCAGCTCCGTGCCGGTGCTGAGCACCACCACCCGCGGCCGCCTCGCGACAGAGACCTTGGCGACTCCGGCGGCCGCGAGCGCGCCCACCTGGGCGGCGCCGATCCGCGTGCCTGTTGTCAGCACGACAGCTCCCGCTCGGATGTCGCCGCCTATCGAGCGGACGTTGGCTCCACGCTCGACCGGAGCAGGAACGTCCAACGCGTTGGCCAACTCGACAACGAGCTCGATCGGAACGACCGCGTCGGCACCTTCCGGCACGGCGCCGCCGGTCGAGATCGCCATCGCCTCACCGGCAGCCAGCGGTCGCTCCGCCGGCGCGCCTGCGGCGATCCGGAAGACGACCGGCAGAGGCCCCGGCGTGTCCGCCGCACGAAGCGCGTAGCCATCCATCGCCGAGCTCGCAAACGGGGGCAGGTCGATACGCGCGGTCGCGTCCTCCGCGAGGAAGCGACCGGCCGCGTCGGCCACAGGCACCTCCTCCGCCTCGAGCGGCCGTGCGCGCGCGAGCACCCGCCTGAGCGCCTCCTCGATCGACAGCAAACCGGGCATCGGGGACATACGCTAACGCGATGATCTCGGTGGTCGTCCCGGTGCACGACGAGGAGCGGAGCGTGGCGCTCCTCCACGACGAGCTCTCGGCCGCGCTCGAGCCGCTCGGACAGCCGTGGGAGGTCGTCTTCGTCGACGACGGCTCGACCGACGGAACCTTCGCCGCGCTCGTCCGCCTGCACGCGCGCCACGACGAGGTGCGCGTCGTCCGGTTGCGGCGCAACTTCGGCAAGGCCGCGGCACTGCAAGCGGGCTTCGAGGAGGCGCAGGGGGACGTCGTCGTCACGATCGACGGCGACCTTCAGGACGACCCGGCCGAGATCCCACGTTTGCTGGCGAAGCTCGAGGAGGGCTTCGACCTCGTCTCGGGCTGGAAGTCGAAGCGGCGCGACCCACTGACCCGCAGGCTCCCGTCGCGGATCTTCAACCGGGTCACCGGCCTGCTTTCAGGCCTGCGCCTGCACGATCTCAACTGCGGCCTGAAGGCGTACCGCGCCGAGGTCGTCCACGGCCTGCGGCTCTACGGCGAGCTGCACCGGTTCGTTCCCGTGCTCGCCCATTACCGCGGCTTCCGGGTCGCCGAGCTGCCCGTCAACCACCGTCCGCGCGAGCACGGACGCTCCCGCTACGGCATGGAACGCTACGTCCGCGGCTTCCTCGACCTCCTGACGGTGACGTTCATGGGCCGCTACCGGCACCGGCCGCTGCACCTCTTCGGCGGCCTCGGCCTGCTGCTCGGCGCGATCGGAGCGGTGGTGCTCGCCTACCTGACGGTGCTGAAGGCGACCGGCGAGGCGATCGGCCACCGGCCGCTGCTGACGCTCGGCGTCCTGCTCGTCGTCGTCGGCGTGCAGCTCGTCTCGCTCGGCCTCGTCAGCGAGCTCGTCGCGAGCCATCACGAGGAGCGCACGGGCAGCCGCTCCCGCGAGCAGCACGTGGACGAGATCCTGCGCTGAATTTTGAGGGTTCTCTACTTCGGGACGTACGAGCGCGACTACCCGCGGAACGCGCAGGTGATCTCGTGCCTGCGCGGCGCGGGCGTCGACGTGGTCGAGCGACACGTGAGCGTGTGGGACGGGCGGCGGCACAAGTGGTCGCTCGGAGCGGGCGCGGCGGCGCGGCTCGCCGCGGCCGAGGCGCGACTGCTCCTCGGCGGCAGGCGCGAACGCTTCGAGGCGGTGATCGTCGGCTACCCGGGCCACTTCGACGTTCCGGCAGCGCGCTGGATCGCCCGCGGACGGCCGCTGCTCTTCAACCCGCTCGTCTCGCTGCACGAGACGCTCGTCGAGGACAGAGGTCGGTTCGCGGCGGGCTCGCCGGCGGCGGCTGTGCTGCGGCGGGTCGATCGCGTGGCGCTGCGTGGCGCCGATCTCGTCGTCGCGGACACGGCGGCGAACGCACGCCGGCTCGGCGCGCTCGCCGGTCTGACGGACGAGCGGCTCGCGGTCTGTTTCGTCGGCGCCGAGGAGCGCCTGTTCCAGCCGAGCTGGCAGCCTGCGGAGCAGTTCCGCGCGCTCTTCGTCGGCAAGCTGATCCCGCTGCACGGCCTCGAGACGATTCTCGCCGCCGCGCGCCTCGCACCGGGGCTGCCGTTCCGCATCGTCGGCAGCGGGCAGCTCGACCGACTGCTGGCCGACCGGCCGCCGAACGTCGAGTGGGCCGAGTGGGTCGAGTACGAGCGACTGCCGGCGGAGCTCCGGCGGGCGGGCTGTGCGCTCGGAGTCTTCGGAACGTCGGCGAAGGCCGCTCGCGTGATCCCGAACAAGGCGTTCCAGGCGCTTGCGTGCAGAGCGCCGCTCGTGACCGCCGACACGCCCGCGGCGCGTGAGCTGCTGGTCGACGGCGAGAGCGCGCTGCTC